>CAZKIN010000042.1:0-1907 GCA_964552515.1 uncultured Phycisphaeraceae bacterium | reverse complement strand
TTCTGGTCACGCTTTGTGACCTTCTTCACGCCCGGCGCAAAGCCTTATCTCCAGCCTTTCATCTTCGACAGCGCCGCGCCACTCTGGATTGCCGCACTGATTGCGATTCCCGCCCTGATCTTTTCACGCTTCAAGGAGCGGGATAGCGACGCCGAACCGGCCCGCCGCGCGAGCGCCACACTGGCATTGCTCATGCTGCTCGCCGCTTACCTCGCCACCTGCCTGCCCGCACAATTCTGGCCGCATTACTACTACCTGATGCTTCCCCCCGCGATCATTGTCATGGTGCTGGCACTCGCGCGCACGTGCGCCGCGATCAGATCACTCGGCTGGCGACGCGGCGTTGCCGTCACTGCGGTAACCGCCATGTTCGTGGCGATTCTCCATGCGGAGTACCGCCACTACTATTCTCAGCCGCTGTTTGGAATTACCGTCGGGCGCTACAACGGCCGCGATTTCTGGGGCCGCGCCCACGGTGAAAATGTCCGGCGCGTGACGCAACCAGCCGACGAAATCTTCGTTTACGGCGCGGACGCGGCCATCTACTACTATGCACTGCGCACGTGCGCGTCCCGATATACCATGCTCACCGGTCTGCGCTCCGGCTACGCGGGACACGAGCTGCGTCGCGCGACCATGCTGCGCGAAATTGCCGAACACCGTCCACGCCTGATTCTCGTCGTGCTGGGCGAGGAATCTTTCCCCGCCTGGAAAGATTTTCTACCGACGCGCTACGACGCGGTCGGGTGGGATTTTCGCGACCGCGCGCCGCACGATCCCATTCTGATGGTTCTGTGTGACCGCGAACGACCGATCGAGGAAATCGACTGGAACTGGGATCGCGCCGCCATCGGCGGCTGGAATCTCGGCGACGCGCGTTGATTTTTCGCCGCATTTCGGAGACTGTCTGCCACGATGCATGGCGGACCGCTCAATCTCGATGTCATTCGCGCGGCACTCCACACGCGGCGCGTCGGCGCAAACGTGGCATTCATCGCCGAAACAACCAGCAGCAACGACGAAGCCTGGAAGCGCCTGCCCGATCCCGCCGCCGACGGAGCTGTGGTATTCACCAACTTTCAGACTGCCGGCCGCGGACGACTCGGGCGCACCTGGACCGCGCCGCGCGGCGCGGGGCTCTTGATGAGCGTCCTGCTCATCGAACAATCCGGCGATCCCAGTCCCGCGGAATTGTGCCTGATTCCCGCGGTGGCCGCGTGCGAGGCGATCGCGGCGGTGACGGATGTCTGTCCCACCATTCACTGGCCGAATGACCTGTACATGGGACGGCGAAAACTCGCGGGAATTCTCGTGGAATCACGCCGACCCGCGTCGTCGTCCGTGCCGGCGGCGACGGTGATCGGCATCGGAATCAACTGCCTCCAGCAGTCGGGCCACTTTCCGCCGGAGCTCGCCGAGCGCGCGACCTCGCTGGAAATGGAAAGTCATCACGCGATCGACCGCGCATTGTTGGCGATCGCGCTGCTGCACCGGCTGGATTACTGGCTGGCTGCACCGCGCACGTGGAACTACGAGGATTTGCGTGCGGCCTGGGTCGCGCGGGCCGAACCGGTGGGTCGCGAAATCACGCTGCGCAGCGGGGAAAAGACGCACTGCGGCACGATCATCGATATCGATCCGGCGTCGGCGCTGGTGGTGCGGCTGGCAGACGGGAGCATCCGGGCGTTCAACGCGGCCGAGACCACGGTACTGCCGCCACAGTGACGAAAAAGGCTTGAAAGGCGACAAAATTGCCGCGATGTGGCATTGGACGGACCACGAAATTCCACCACCCCGGGCGCCACCACCCGACAGCTGCCCGACAGCCACCCGCCACCCGGAATCCGCGGGCATGCGGCGACGACGACAAACCATCGCGGACGGGATATCACAAGGCCTGATGACCG
>CAZKIN010000041.1:6467-21107 GCA_964552515.1 uncultured Phycisphaeraceae bacterium | reverse complement strand
ACCTTGCGGCCTGGCCGGGCGCGACTTGGAAAGGGATTTCGTAATACTGCGGTGGGGAACTTCGCGACCCCACGGAATCATAGGAGCGCGGTGAATGACTTATCAACCCCAGGCCGGGCGAAAGCGGATCTTGGCCACGGCGAGCAGTGCGAGGGTCAATACGATCAGTCCCCAGAAAGAAACAGCTGGGATTTCGGCACAATCGGGAGTGCCGTCGCCATCCACGTCCACATCCTCGATTCCGCAGCCGCAAATTCCGGGAGCAATCTTGTCGGGGTCGGCGGGGCAGCCGTCCTGGCAGTCCGGAGTCGAGTCACCATCGGAATCGTCGTCGGAGACGCCGCATCCACAGATGCCCGGCTCGATCTTGTTCGGATCTCCGGGGCAAGCTTCACAGCTGTCATCGAAACCGTCGCCGTCGGGGTCACCGCTGCAAGCGGAGCCAGGACCGAAGAATTGTCCACTTGCGGCCGCACATTGGAATTCCTGTAGAAATTCACAGGCATTGCCAGTGCAGCAGGCGCCCTGGGGATCGGCGATCACGTGCAACACCTCTCCAGTCGTACCCGAAGGACCGAGCGTCGATGAGGCCAGATAGTAGAACTCGCCGGACTCGTCTTCGCCGGTACCTTTGAGGAATTTTCCAAAGGGTGGGTTGGCCGCACCGATGCGAAATTGCTGCAACATGTAGGCGGCCGGACCGGCCAGGTCGAAATAGTAAAGGCGACCGGTCGGCCCGAAGTTGGCACTGAAGTCGCCATAGAGATATTTTCCGACGAGCGCGGAAGATTGTGACCCACGATAGACATATCCACCAAGGACGGCCAATCCTCCGCCGGCGTGATCGTATACGCTGATGGGATCGATCATTCCGGCGTCGGCACAGGTCACCGGTGGAACACCGGGATCAAAGGGATCGAAGCATTCGAAGCCCTCTTTGATCACCCAGCCATAGTTGCCGCCGATCGTCACGATATCGATTTCTTCAAAGAGAACCTGGCCGACGTCGGCGAGGTAAAGCGCGTTGTCGCCTCCGGGACCGTCATCGAATGAAAAGCCGAAGGGATTGCGAAAGCCATAGGCATAGATTTCGTCATGGCCGGCAACGCCGACAAAGGGATTGCCTGGCGGAATGGCATAAGGCAACGGTAATTGTGGCGGCGAATCAACATCAATGCGCAACATTTTTCCGAGGTATGCGTTGATGTTCTGCCCATTGCCAATGGGGCCGTGCGGAAGCGTCGGATTGTCCAAGCCGTCGTTGGCACCACCACCATCGCCCAAGGTGAAATAAAGATAGCCATCCGGGCCGAACGCGATGCTGCCGGCGTTGTGGTTGAATTCCGGCTTATCCACAGAAAACAAGATGATCTCGGAAAGCGGGTTTGCGATGTTCGGATCGCCGACTGAGACGGTGTATTCGGCGAGGACTTCCTTATGGCACCCGGGAATAAAGCCCATCGGGTCACTGCAAGGTTCCTCCGGTGCGCCGATGCGCGGAGCACTATAGCGCACGAAGAAGCGGCCGTTTGCCGCGTAGTTGGGATGGAATGTCATGCCCAGCAACCCGCGTTCGTCATAGACGGGGTTCAGAGCAGGGAGTTTGGCGGTCAGGTCGAGGAATGGGGTGGGCAGCAGGTTGCCGCCGGCGTCAATGATGCGAATGAGTCCGGCCTGATCAACCACGAACTTGCGTCCCGAATTGTCGTTGGCGTGGGTCAACGTGATGGGAGAAGTCAGTCCTGAGACCACGAGTTGAAGCTGAATGGTCAGGGGCGGAGGTCCAGCCAACTGCGCGGTCTGCGGATTGTCGGCTGCAGGCAGAGCCGGGGCGGCGGCTAACTGCTGGAATTCACTCCAGCGGACCGGAGCCGCGACGACAAGTTCAGACAAAACGACCAAGACCAGAAGCGACAACAACTTTCGTTCGAGCCGCAATTCGTTTTTCATAAATTCTCTCCCCAAAGATAAGCGGGTGCGGGATAACTAATGGAAGTCCCGGCCTGACGGATTGACCGGCTTGCCGACGGGCAAACGCTGACCACGACACCACAAGAGTGGGCCCTATTCGACAGCTTTGGCAAAGGTTCAGTCGGGCCAAGGGCTGCCGTCAGCTGCTTGAGAGCCAGAGGTCGGTATTGGTGCGTCAATCCGGTATTGATTCCGCATGGCCGATTTCAGCCTTGCGAGCAAGTCCGAATACAAATGTTGCCATTCGTCCCTGAATTGCAACAAAATTCAGGTTGACGCGTTCTTCCGCTTATGAGCCGGCGTGTCATGATGTCCGAAAAGAATAGGTTTATTCTCTTGAATCTTGGGCCGCAATTATGCTAAAATGGGCTTTCGGGGACGTTTTGCGCGCAGCGAATGCGCGGGCTGCGGCGTATGCGGAGGCGTCGTTGCGTCGGCCGGCCGCGGGCTGATGTGACAATCTATTGGCATTAGTTTCAGGGATTTGTCGTCGTCTAACAGGATGCAAGATTATGAAGTCATTGGTACTTTCGGTCGCGACGCTCGGACTCATGGTTGGAGCGGCTGCGCAGTTTTCCCAAAAGCAGCAGCCTTGTTCGCAAGTTGCTTCAACCTGCTGCGACCTCCCCTCCGCGCGGGCAGCGGGACCGGTTGACCTGATGGCCATGCTGACGCCGCACAATCGCGAGATTCCGCTCACGGGCAATGCAGCGCGACTGATTCCAGCGGGGTGGCTGACGGAAGTCATCATGCAGAAAGTGCCCACGACGGCGGCGTGTTTCGCGCCCGGAACTGATCCGGAACTTGCGGACTACTACAATCAACTGCTTTATGGACATGCCGGCGACCTTGCTTATTTTACAACCACACGTTGGGGCGGGGCACAGGGTACCCCTTTTAATCTGACGTGGAGTTTTGTTCCCGACGGATTGAGCATCAGCAGCGGTGTAGGAGAACCGGTTTCGAACAGCGATTTGTTTGCCCGGATGGATACGTTGTTTGGTGGAAATCGCGCCCTGTGGATTGCACAGTTTCAAGCCTGTTTTGATCGCTGGAGCGAGCTGACAGGTCTCACATACACCCGGATCACGAATGGAGTTGATGACTGGGATGACGGCGGCGCATGGGGCAATATCGGCGGGCCGACGCGCGGCGATTCGCGCATCAGCATGAAAAACATTGACGGCGGCTCCAACATCCTTGCATATAACAATTTTCCGTCATCAGGCGGAGACATGGTGATCGACCGTAGCGAGTCGTGGCAGAATGCCGCAAACAGTTTTCGTTTCCTGCGCAATACGATCATGCACGAACATGGACATGGCATCGGCCTGCTCCATGTTTGTCCGACGAACAATACGAAGCTTATGGAGCCGTTCCTGAATACGAACTTTGACGGTCCGCGGCATGATGATATTCGGGCCGGGCATCGTCATTATGGCGATCCGTTTGAGCCGAATGACAACGCGGCGGCGGCGACCGACCTTGGTGCACTGGCGATCGGCGTACCGGTCACGCTGGGTGCCTTGCCGGGACCGGCCATTGCCAATACGGCCTTGCTGAGTATTGACGGAGATTCCAAACAGGATTTCTATCAGGTTACGACTTCGGAAGATGCCACGATTAATGCGACGGTGACTCCGCGCGGATTCAATTACGACTCGAGCCAGCAAAGTGGTGGCAGCTGCCTCTCTGGAAACTTCATTAATACGCTCTCGACTGTCGACTTATCGATGCAGATTCTGGATACGGACGGGGTCACCGTGCTGGCGACTGGCGCGGCCAATCCGGCGGGACAAGTTGAAACCGCATCGGCGGTAGCCGTGAGCGCGGGCACCTACTTCGTGCGCGTGTTTGAAAATGGCAATCCCATTCAATCGCAGTTGTATGAGATTTCCGTTTCCGCGCAGTCTCCGACGCCGATTCCGCCGTTGGCCGAAGTCGGCGGGGTGCTGAAGAACCGGTACATTTCGTTTGTGCCGAACAACCCCGGTGAAATGATTGCGTTCCGTATCGACAAGACAACGCCGCCGACCGGAAGCTGCTATGCGGGAACTCCGGACAGCCAGGGAAATTCGCAGTGTCTTCCGCTTCCGACTTTCCGTGTGTGGAATGAGGCGTTGGTCAATGTCGGTGATTGCTCGATTGTGCCGGTGGCCAATTATGAAGTGCGGGCGACGTTTGACGATGTGGCATTTGCGTCGCCGCTGGCGCTGCAGACGATCAACGTACCGTCGATCAATGGAAAGCTCTGGGGCGACGTGGCCGGCGCATTCAATGGTCTCTCCTGGCCCGCGCCGGATCAACTGACCAACGTTAATGATCTTCTGGCCATTTTCGCACGCATCACCGGATCGGGTACCGCCCCGGACTTCACGCGCGTCAATGTGCAGGCGATCAGTTCGATCGATTCGTGCCTCAATGCTTTTGTTAATACGGCGGACCTGTTCATCGTCGTGAAGGCGGTGGCCGGCGATCCCTATCCGTTCGCAACGGATCCGGCGCTGTGTCCTCTGTGCCCGCCTCTGCCGTAACGGGCTTGGACCGGCTTAAGAATTGGGGGGAATAAAAGTTCGAGGGCGGGGTAGCCAAGGCTCCGCCCTCTTTTTTTGTACCTGGCCCGTCGACGGCGCGAGGTGTTTGGCCGTGACGAAACTCGAATGTGTACTGTGTCGAGCGAGTCAATGGCGCTCGAATATTGGAACGTGTGTCCCAGCCCCCGGTAACTGCAAGCGTGGAGGGTTTATATGAAGCGCGGCGTCAATGTATGTTTGTTTCTATCGGTGATCGCCATCCTTGGGCTGGGCGGCGGAAAATTTTCAGCGTATTGGGCGACGTTACCCGCCGTCAGCGCAGACGGCGTAAGCGACGCCAATGATGTTCCATCCGCACTTGCGCCCCGGTGGACGGGATTGGCACCGGCCGATCGTATTTGGCCGTTGACCGGTCGTGCCGCGGAGATACTCCCCGGCGGCTGGAACGTTGAGCTTTCAGTGCAACGAATGCAGGAGGTTTCGGCTTGTTTCGCCGAAGGGAGTTCGCCCGAACTTGTAGCCATGTACGAGCAGATGCTCGCGGGGAACGCGGGGCCGTTGGCCTATTTTCTCGGCGGGCGATGGCCGGGAGGCCAGGGTGATCCAACCACGCTGACGTGGAGTTTCATGGCGGACGGAGTCAACATTCCAGCGGGCGTGGGGGAACCCGCGGCGGACAGTAATCTTTTCGCGACGATGAACCTCCAGTTCGCCGGGAATACGGCATTGTGGATCAGTCTTTTTGAACAGTCATTCGCACGCTGGGGTGCGCTGACCGGAATAAATTATGTTCGAATTACCGACAGCGGAAACGAATGGGATGATGGTGCTCCGTGGGGCAGCGACGGATCGGCGACAAGGGGCGACGTACGCATCGGGATGAAATTCATCGATGGCGGATCCGGGAGCAATGTGCTTGCATACAACTATTTTCCCGGAAGCGGCGGTGACATGGTTTTCGACAGTTCGAATGTCTGGACCGATCCGACCAACAACTATCGCTTTCTGCGTAATGTCATATTGCACGAGCATGGACATGGGCTGGGCATGTTCCACGTCTGTCCCGCACCGACTGGTGGTTTCGGGGAACCTACCGGGGCCAGAACCAAACTGATGGAGCCGTTCCTGGCCACGAATTTCGACGGGCCACAACATGATGATATTCGTGCAGGCCACCGTCATTATGGCGACCCGTTTGAAGATGATAACAGCCCGGGTTTGGCCACTGACCTGGGCGCGCTCGTGCAGAACACTCCAACTGCCGTCGGCCTCATTCCGGCGCCGGCGGTGAATCATGGCGCGATACTAAGTATCGATGCAGACGGAGAGCAGGATTATTTTGCTTTCACGATCTCGGAGGCATCGTCGCTGACTGTGACGGTGGTTCCGCGCGGGCTCAACTATGATTCGAGTCCGCAGGTTTCGGGAAGCTGCACGACGGGAAATCTCGTGAACAGCCTCACCATGGCGGACTTGAATGTCGAGTTGATCGCGGACGACGGTAACACCGTGTTGAATTCAGCGGCCACGAAACCCGCAGGTACTACCGAGATGTTATTCTCGCCGGTGCTTGCGGCCGGAAACTACTTCGTCCGGGTGTTTGAAGCGGATGCGCCCGCGCAACCGCAGCTTTACGAGCTGACGCTGACCAGTGCTCCACCAACACCGAATCCGGTGGAGGCGGAGGCGAACGGCATGCGCAAGAATCGTTATGTTTCTTTTTCTCCGAACAACCCGGGAACTGTGGCTGCGTTCCGAGTCAATAAGATGACCGCCCCCACCGGAAGTTGTTTTGTCGGAATGCCGGATGCACAAGGCCGGGCCGCCTGCATCGATTCGCCGGTTTTCCGCGTGTGGACCGAAGCGGTTGTACATGTAGGTGATTGCGAAATCGTGCCGGTCGCCAATTATGAAATTCGCTCCACGCTGGACGGGACGACATTCACTCCTCCGCTTTCCGTGGCAACCATTGCCCTCCCCTCAAACAACAACAAGTTGTGGGGGGACGTGACGGGCGCATTCGACGGGCTGTCCTGGCCGGCGCCGGATGCATTTTCAAACGTGCATGATGTCCTTGCCGTCCTGGCGCGGATCGGCGGCGTTGCCCCGATCCTGGTGAGTTTTGAACGGGCTAATGTGCAAGCCATCAGTGCTATTGATCCTTGCCTGAATGCTTTTGTGAATACGGCGGACCTGTTTATTGTCGTCAAGGCAGTGGCTGGCGACCCGTATCCGTTTACCAACAACCCAGCGTTGTGCCCGGCATGCCCATAGTGGATAGCCGGTCCGAATGAGGCAGCACGACGTCCACGGAAGCGTCTTTGGGCCCAGAATTTGCTTGGCGTAGGCGGATCAGGGCGTTATTCTGGCGTGTAGCGATTGGCCGGGCGCGGTCAGTGCAGTTGGATTACAAGCGTCTGTTGCATGGCGCGGGAAAGGGAATCATGGGTATTTCGAAGACTGGTCGTTTGAAAGCACACTTAGGATTGGTTATTGCATGCCTCGGAGCCATGGAAATAGTCAGTCCAGCCTCCAGCCATGCGTTTGAGGTCAGGGCCGTCAGTCCGGATGGTGTCTTTCAAACTCTGAGCGAAACCCCCGAGACGGTTCTGGCAGCGGAAGCGTGGATCCGGCCAACCGTGTATCAAGCGGTTCGCATGATACCCGTCCAAATGCAGGCGACGTTGCAGTCGGCCCCGATGGAGTTTTCGGAACTTGCGCGACAGGCACCGCTTATCATGTCCATTCCGATGCCGGATGGAACATTCGCGCGATTTGAAGTCGTAGAGTCTCCGGTGATGGCGCCGGAACTGGCGGCGAAGTTTCCGGAAATCAAGACGTATCTGGGTCGTGGGATTGA
The DNA here is from genome assembly GCA_964552515.1 of uncultured Phycisphaeraceae bacterium. GTDB lineage: Bacteria > Planctomycetota > Phycisphaerae > UBA1845 > UBA1845 > JACQXM01. Next base: position 13,742 of record CAZKIN010000041.1, on the reverse strand, counting down.
TGATTCAGCCGCTTCCATGCGCTGCGATCTGACTCCCGCGGGGTTTCACGCGCAAATTCTGTCGCCCAACGGTTCAGTATTCATTGACCCGGTCTCGCGCGGCGATGTCGAGAACTATGCCAGTTACTATAAGCGGAATTACATTTCCGGCGATCGAGGATTTGAGTGCCTGGTGGGAACTCCACAGGCTGCAGTGGGTCTGACTCAGGATGACCTATCACGGACACACCCCGTTGACGACGACCACGCCGCCCCGGTGACTTCGGGCGACATCTTGCGTACGTACCGGCTGGCCGTCGCGGCAACAGGTGAGTACACGGCGTTTCACGGTGGTACTGTTGGCGCCGGCCTGGCGGCGATTGTCACGGCCGTCAACCGGGTAACCGGTGTGTATGAGGTGGAAGTGGCGGTCCGCATGGAACTTGTCGCGAACAACAACCTGATCGTTTACACGAATAGCGCGAGTGATCCGTATACCAACAACAATGGCGTGACGATGCTGGGTCAGAACCAGACAAACATCAACACGGTCATTGGCAGCGCCAACTACGATGTCGGCCACGTCTTCAGCACGGGCGGCGGCGGTGTCGCGAGCCTGGCAGTCATTTGCTCCGGCTCCAAGGCGCGGGGCGTGACGGGGCTGCCGTCTCCAACCGGCGACCCGTTTTATATTGACTATGTAGCGCACGAAATGGGCCACCAGTTCGGCGGCAATCATTCGTTCAACGGGATCGTGGGTAGTTGCAGCGGCGGGAACCGCAATGGTCCGACGGCCTACGAACCGGGCAGCGGTTCGACGATCATGGCCTATGCCGGAATCTGCGGATCGGACAATCTGCAACCGAACAGCGATGCCTATTTCCACTTCATCAACTATCAGGAAATACGAGCGCACGTCACCGGCACCGCCAATGCCTGCGCGGTACAAACGGCTACGGGCAACAATCCTCCGACGGTCAATGCGGGACCTGATTATACGATTCCGCGTCAGACACCCTTTGTGCTGATTGCGACTGGAAATGATGTGGATGGAGACACTCTATCCTACAACTGGGAAGAACGTGACATCGGCGCGGCACAGGCGGTGGGTGCGGCCGACAATGGGGCCAGCCCGATCTTCCGGTCGTGGAATGCGACGCTGGATGGCATCCGCACCTTTCCGCGATTGAGCAACCTTCTCGCAAACACGTTGCCGACGGGTGAAAAACTGCCGATCACCACGCGGCTGCTGAGATTCCGCGTGATGGCACGCGATAACCGTGCAGGCGGAGGCGGCGTTGAAACAGATGACATGCAGATTTCAGTCACCAACACGTCCGGACCATTCGCAGTAACTTCGCCGAACACAAACGTAACCTGGGGCGGGGCTCAGACAGTGACCTGGAACGTCGGCGGGACTACGACTGCGCCGGTAAGCTGCGCCGCCGTGGATATCACGTTGTCCGAGAATGGTGGATTGGCTTTCCCGCATGTGCTGGCGACGGCGACGGCCAACGATGGTTCCGAGCAAATTGTTCTGCCGGCGATCACTACGCTGCAGGCGCGCATCAAGGTGCAGTGCAATGGCAACATTTTCTTTGACGTATCCAATGTCAATTTCAGAGTCGATCCGGCCGCGACCAACCCTCCGACGCTTCCGCTTACGTTACCGGCGAGCGCGACGAAGAACCGATATGTTTCCATCGTCCCCAATAATCCCGGGATCGTCGCATTCCGCATGGATATGACCGCCGGACCCGGAGCACTGGGAACCGTCGGCTGGCTGGACACGCCGGTCGATCTGGGCTGCCCCGGCAACTGTACAGGCGAAATGGTATCCCGTTTGGTCGATGCACCGGTGTATCGTCTCTGGGCGGAGGCGGTAGTGCATGTCAGTGATTGTGAAGTCGTCCCGGCCGCATCCTACAATATTCTCGCCACGCAGGATGCCGTTGTTTTCTCGTCACCGCTGAGCGCACAAACGACTCCGCATCCGCTTGGTAAGGATTGGGGCGACGTCACCGCCGGGTTCAACGGAATCTCATGGGAACAACCGGACGGATTTGCCAATGTAAATGACGTGCTTGCGGTTCTGGCAACGATTACGGGAGCGGCCGGTGCCCCATCCCGAACGTGGACAGACCTGCACAACGAAACACCGAACTACATCGTCAACGTCGGCGACGTCCAACAGGCCGTGTTCGGCGCAGCCGGCAACCTGTACTCCTATAGCGCACCGGCGAATTGCCCGTAAAACCAGCAGGCCGAGCCTTTGGTCGAAAAACACAAGTGCCACGCAACCGTCATGACGGTTGCGTGGCACTTTTTTTCTAATCGCCGCCGATCGGCCGCGCGCTATTTCACGTCAAACGAGAAGAGCGGGGTTACGTCGGACATGGCATCGAGCTTCCACGCCTGATCGAGGATGCGCTGGGCGGTCGCGTCGGTGATGACGCCATTGGCCATACGCTTGAACTTGGCCACCACTTCGTCATCGGTCATGGGGTTCCCCGCATGTCCGCGGGGGAAGTCCACCCGTTTGTTCACCTTTGTGCCGTCGGCGCATGAGATGGTGATATCGTTGGGGATTCCCTTCGGGTAACCCTTGTTGATTTCCGCGTCCTCGACGATTCTGGTGCGGTCGATCAGGTCGAGCAGCTTGGCATCGATGAGCCGGTGTTCATCGAACGTGGCCAGTGTCACGTCGCCGTCGACCAAAGCGGCCGCACAGCAATAGAACATGGAATGGTCAGCCGTTTCGCGCGAGGTCGGACGCAGTTTCTCCGGCTCGCTGCCGATGATGCTCACCGCCGCTTCGAAGCTTTTGATGTAGATTTCATTGATCTTCTTACCCAGTACCTGCGTGCGCATCTGCAGGCAGGCGTCGATGGCCGACTGCGAGTGATACTCGGCCGGCCAGAACTTGATGTAGGTCTTGTCGATCATGAAATCGCCATCGCGTCCCAGGACGACGTTTTTTACGCCGGGAATGTTCAGCTGTTTCATCAGTCCCTTGGGACCTTCGAAAATTTCGTGCGGACCGGTGAGGCCACGACGAGCGAGATCGGCGGCGAACACGCCGTTGCGGGCCGCATTGGAAAAGGCGCACGCCTTCCAATCGGCAATCTGACCGGTACGCGTCTGGCGGGTGGCAATGTTGCATACACCGGCGAGGCCGAGTGCATGCTCCATCTGTTCTTCGGATAAGTCATAGAGCCGCGCGGAAGCCAGCGCGCTGGAGAGCGCACCGTAAACCACATGGTCCCAGCCGCCGGCGCGGAGGCTGGCCGCGTCGCACAGGCGGCACTGGATTTCGTAGGCAATCACCGTGCCGAGGATCAGGTCGCGGCCAGTCTTGCCGGTGGCCTGCGTGACCGCCGTCACGGCGGAAATGTTGTCCGACGGGTGGGCGGGCTCGAGTGACAAATATGTGTCATTATAATCCAGGTAGCGGGTCATGGCCCCGTTGGCGAAGGCGGCAAGGTCGGGCGTGGTGTGGTGATTCGTTCCCCACACGGTGGCCGCACCGTCCTTGTGGGTCACGGACTGCGCTTTGGCGCGAACGATCTTCGCGGGGTGCGAATGGTACGCGCCGAGCGTGGTGGCAATAGAGTCGAGCACCCGCCGCTTGACCTCGTGAACGGTCTTGGCAGGAAGCTGTTCATACTTCAACGACTTGGCCCATTGGGCCATTTTTCGTGCGAGAGTCATGGGTCTCCTCGTTGCTGGGTTTGATCCGGGAAAAACTCAAAAAAACTTCATCAATAGTCAGCTTCACGCCCGCTGCTTCCACCACGATACGGTGAACAGGATCAGCGCAGCTCCCGCAAAAAACATGGGTGGCGGAAACTGGTAGAGAATTGTAATGCCAAAAAGCAGACCGACATAGAGGATGTTGCATTTGGTGAGCGCGCGAAGTCGTCCCGCCTGCGCCGCCGGGCCCATGGCCAGCAGATTGAGCGTGCCGATGTACAGAAGGAATGTCGTGTAACTCAGGCTGAGAATCTGCGTGAGACCAAAGACCGACGGCTTGAACGGTCCCATCGTTATCACATACGCCTTCGACGCCGTCTGAATCTCGGCAAGTTTGGCATCACGCGGCGGATTGAAATTCGTATCGTAGACCGCGAGCCCGTGCACGGCGCCGAAGAGAAAAAAAACGATGGAGCCGGCAAGAAAAGTCTTGCGACCTTGGGCCGATGACATTGCAGTCCTCCCCGATTTGAGAGGTGGGTGATGCCCACCCTATCCTTCCATCGCCTCGAGCATCATTTCGGCCACATCCAGCTGCGGCAGAGACTCCTGTCCTTTTTCGGCAAGACCATCGGTGAGCATGCGCATGCAGAAGGGGCAGGCGCTGGCGATCGCGTCGGGCCTGGTTTCGAGCAGTTGCTCCGTGCGGAGGGCGTTGACGCGCTGCGTACCGTGCTCTTCTTCCTTAAACATCTGAGCTCCGCCAGCGCCACAGCACATACCGCGGTCGCGAGTCTGCGCCGGTTCCAGCACGGTGAGCCCAATGCTGCGGAGCGTTGCGCGCGGGGCCTCGTACACTTCGTTGTAACGGCCGAGGTAGCACGAGTCGTGATAGACCACGCTTTTCTCGACGCGCTTGGTTGGCTTGAGTTTGCCGTCCTGGAGGAGCTGCGCGAGGTAAGTCGTGTGATGTATCACATCGTAACGACCACCGAAGTCGGGATATTCGTTGAGCAGCGTGTTGAAGCAGTGCGGGCAGGTCGTGATGATCTTTTTCTTGTCCGCGCCGACGCCGTTGAGCACCTCAACGTTGGCCTTGGCGAACATCTGGTACAGATATTCATTGCCGGCACGGCGTGCCGGATCGCCGGTGCATTGTTCCGCCGTGCCGAGAATGGCGAAATCGATGCCGGCCATTTGCATCAACTTGGTGGTAGCGCGGGTCACCTTCTTGGCACGTTCATCGAAGGACGGCGCGCACCCGACCCAGAATAGCACGGGCGCATCAGGGTTTTCTTCGATGGTTTTGACGTCCATCCCCTCGGCCCACTTCGGCCGATCCTCTGCCGGAAATGCCCATGGGTTGGCACTGGATTCCATCCCGCGAAACGCAGATTGCAGCTGCTGTGGGAATTCGCCGCGCTCCTGCACCAGGTAGCGACGCATGTCCACAATCTTGTCTACGTAGGTGATGAAGACCGGGCACTCCTGTTCGCACGCACGGCAGGAGGTGCAGGCCCACAGGACTTCGGGATCGATCACGCCGTCGACCAGGTCAATCTTATGCCCAACTGCACTATCGCCCGCGTCATCTGCGAGACCTCCGGGCGTTGCGGCTCCGATGCTTGCGACGAGTGACTCTTCGTTCTTATACAAGAAGTTCCGCAAATCCAGCGTGAAATGCTTGGGCGAAAGTTTTTTGCCTGTCTTGGTCGCGGGGCAATGGTCGCTACAGCGGCCGCACTCGGTGCAGGTGTAGAAGTCGAGGATGGACTTCCAACTGAACTGCTCGATGCGGCGAATGCCGAGCGTCTCGCCGCGTTCGAGTTTGCCGTCAATGTCTTCGATATTGGGAAGTCGCCCCACCGGCGCGAGGTTCTGAAGGAATACATTGGGGATGCCGGTAATGACATGGAAATGCTTGGAATAGGGCAGCAGGTTCAGGAAGATGAGTACCAGCGAAGCGTGCGTCCAGAAGCCGATGTGTGACAGGAAACGGAGCGTGCCGTTGGACGCATTGCCGATGGCCAGCGCAGCCACGGAACCGGCGGGTTCATACAAGACGAATGATGGGCTGCGTGCGGCCAGTGCCTGTTGTTCGCCCGGCGACAGTTCGCGATAGGTAGATGTGCGCACGCCGATCTCTTGTCCATCATTGGTACGCAATTCGGTTTCCCCGATAACTTCCTTCTTACCAGGTTCGTGGGGGAATTCACGCGGAGTTACCTGCGGGGAAGCGCTTGAAGCCGTGCGGCTGGCCAGAACCATGTGCGCGCCGTCGTACAGAATGTCGGCGGCCATCATCGTCACAATGATGCCCAGGATGAGCAGCCCTTCGCCGCTGAGCGTCATGCGCGGCAGTCGCTGCACCACGCGGAAGTAAACAAAGACCAGTGCGCCGCTGATGACCAGGACCGCGAAAACATCCTTTAGGAGAGAGTACGCTTTGCCGAGCAGGTTATCCGTACCAAGGAACCACAGATCAAACTGCGGATCAAACCCGCGCCCCCACAAGATCAAAGTACGCGGCAACAGAACCAGAAACCCGATGAAAATGCAGGCGTGGGCCAGGCCGGCCAGCGGGTAACGATGCATGCGGACTTGCAATATGGCGTATTTCCAGGTCCGCGCGATGCGCTCGCCAAGATTATCGAGGCGACTCAGCGGTGCGCCGACCATCAGCAGCTTCCAGCGCCGCCGCGCGGAAAAGGCAAAAAGCCCCCAACCGGCAATCAGCAGCAAGGACATGAAAAGTGGGTTCATCGCGCCCCCGAAGTTGTCACTCAATACATCGTCTGGATCAACAATGAAACGAAATCGGCTGAATGCGCCGGCACACCTCGAGAGCCGCACGCCGCCAAGCGGACGTCATTCCGCGTTCTCAAAAACATACACTGCGCCGGACTGCGCGAAACCGGATTCTCCACTGGTCGTCCCGCCGCCTACAATGACATCGTTCTGCAGCAGGACCGAAGTTCCGAACAAGTCGTATGCCACCCGCGATGGACCGGGCATCAACTGATCCACCCGGTTCCAGCGGTCATCGAAGAACTCGAATATATAAATTTGTGACACCACTGGGGCACCAATGGCCAGTCTGTCGCCATCGAGCGAAAGCGACCAGCCGAATTGGCGACCAATGGTAAGATCCTCAGCCTGCAGAGTCTGAAAAAATTCCCAAATGCCGCCGACACGGTTGAACACATAGCATTTGCCGGCATCGAGGACGCCGTCGCCGTCGAACAACACAGAGGACACGACGATTGTGTCGCCGTCAATCTCCACCGTCGATCCGAACTGGTCCGTCTCGCCCGGTTCCGGGGACAGGAACTTGGCAGTTTGCGTCCACACGCCGCCCAACTGTTCAAATACATAGGCCGCGCCGGTGCCGCGCTCCTGCACGGCCGCGCCAACCACAATCGTGCCGCCGCTGATCGCTACGGATTCGCCAAAGTAATTGAAGTTGATCGTGTCATCGCCGGTGAATGACGCTTCCTGGGTCCACACGCCGCTGACATTTCGGAAGACATAGACCACGCCGGTCAGATCGTCCCGGCCAAATGCGCCTGCGACGAGAACGTCATCCTCGACAGCGATGGAAAA
>CAZKIN010000041.1:0-6367 GCA_964552515.1 uncultured Phycisphaeraceae bacterium | reverse complement strand
ATGCAGGAGATCAGGTGAATCGCTTCACGACGTGAGTTCATTGCTATTCTCCATTGAGCATCGCGCCATCCGCAAACCGACGCTTAAACATCAATGTCCGTGCAGTTTCTTGATCTCCGCGGTGAGCAGCGGGACCAGCGTGAACAAATCGGCCACGCAGCCGTAGTTCGCTACCTTATAAATCGGAGCGTCCTTTTTGGTATTGATGGCGACGATCACTTTGCTTCCGCGCATACCAGCGAGATGCTGAATGGCCCCGTCAATTCCGCAGGCAATATACAGCTTCGGGGTGACGACCTTGCCGGTCAGGCCGACCTGCCGGGTGTGCGGTTGATAGCCCGCATCGCATGCTGCCCGTGAGGCCCCCACCGCCGCGTCCAACTCCGCGGCCAAGTCGTAAATGATCTTGAAGTTGGCCTCGCTCTTCAGCGAACGACCGCCGGAAACAATGATGTCCGCCTCTGACACATCCTTGACACCCGATCCGGTCGCCACCACTTCCCTCACGCGCAGACGCTTGTCGGCATCGCGGAGAGTGAGTGGGACCGCCTGCACCTCGGCCTGCGCGCCCGCCTGTGGCGCTTCCGCTGCGAAAACATTTGAACGGATAGTCACCACTTGCAACCCGCTGCCCGGCAGCCGGAACTTCGCATTCAATTTGCCCGCGTACATCGTCTTGCTGACCATGAGGTCTGCGCCGTCGAGCTTCACATCGGTGCAGTCAATGGCCAGCGCCGCGCGTTTCCGCGCGGCAACGCGTGATGCCAAATCACGTCCCATGAAGGACGTCGGGATGAGCACCGTCTTCGGCTTGGCCGCATCAATAACCGCACATACGGCGGCCGTGTATGGAAGTGCCGCATAGTTCGCCAGCGCCGCATCGTCGACCGTGTAAATTTTCTTTGCTCCCTGCGCTGCCACCGCACCCGTGAGCGAACTCACGCCCTGCCCAACGATGCACGCTTCCGCGCGACCGCCGGTGCTCCTGGCAAGCGTGTTCGCCACGGCCAGCAACTGAAAAGACGCAGGCAGCACTTTGCCCCCACGTTGTTCGATGACTACAAGAATATTGCTCATGGTTCCCGTGCCTTATGCCTTTCGACTGCCGTACTCTGTTACGGCTTGATTATCGTTGCCTTGAATCTACCTAGATGGCTTTCGCTTCTTCGCGAAGTAAGCGGACCAGTTCCTTGGCCATCTGCTCCGGTTCACCTTCGACAAACTTGCAATCCGGTCGCGGCGGCGGTGAGGAAAGTCCTTCAAATACCAATCCCGCCTGTAAGTCGGCAGGCACGCTCAAATCCGCGCTGGTCAGCACCGTCAGCGGCTTCTTCTTCGCTTTCATCAAATTGGGGAGCGATGGATAGCGCGCTTCCACCAGCCCCTTTTCAATTGACAGCAATGCCGGCAGCGACCCTTCCACCACTTCCTCCGCGCCCTCGATGCGCCGCTTGGCCGTAAAGCTCTTGCCATCGGCGGCAATCTCCAGGAAGGTCACCGCACCGACATGGGGCAGATCAAGAAACTCCGCCAATGCCGGACCAACCGCTCCGGCATCCATGTCGATGTTATATTTTCCGCAGAGCACCAGATCAAAGCCGGCGGCATCTTTCTTCACCGCCTCCGCCATGACCGCCGCATAGAACAACTCGCTCTTGGTTTCCAACTTGGGATCGCATAGGTGCACCGCGCTGTCCGCTCCCATCGCCAGCGCGACGCGCAGGGCTTCGGCCGCCTTTTCCGATCCAAGCGCTACGGCGACAATTTCACTTACATCCTGTCGTTTCTCGCGCAACTGAATGGCCAGTTCGATGCCAAACTCATCGAATGGATCGGGAACCAGCTTCAGCCCGGTTTGATCTACCCCCTTGCCGTCCGACTGCACCTTCAATGAGGCATTGGAATCCGGAACCTGCTTAACTACTGTAAGAATTCGCACCAGGACTTCTCCACCGGTTAAGTACAGCAACCAAAGGCTCGGAACGCACACCGTTACGGCGTTCGCGACCCCTTCTTGTCACAGTGTTGACCTCGCCACTACGGCGCCGGACAAGCCTAAAGGAAGCTGTTGGTTGCGTAAAGAACGGGAACTCAAATCACACTTGCCCGAAGGTGAAATATCAGGAAATTCCATCAAGCCTGTCCGATTCGGGCTGGAATTGCCGCACTTCAAAGGAGTGCTCGCTGCCGCAATGATACAAATAACCCGATGAAGGCCGAGTTTGGAATTGAATCCCAAAACTGGTCGGAGAGACACTTGATTATCGCGTTATGACAAAATTCCGGAACTCGCCGGTGGCCGGACTCTCGCTGGTCCTGGCATCCCGGATATTTCGCTGCATCACGGTACAAATCCGACTGATGAAATGGTCCAGTTCCGAAGCGTTACCCTCGACCACCATTTCGACGCGCCCGTCCGGCAGGTTCCGCACGAACCCCGTAACCTGAAATTCGCGCGCGATGCCTTGGGTCGTGTATCGAAATCCAACACCCTGGACATGGCCTGAGAAGTAAACAGTTCTGCGCGTAGGCGTTGATTGTTCTGGGTCATTTTGTGCCATTTAAGCACCTAGGTCGAACTTGCGGGGTATTCCAATTGGTTTGAGGATACCAAGAATCTTAGGAAAGCGGGCCGAAGGTCTTGCATCGCGACGGCTGGACTAGATGTTCCGACGCTTCACCATGTACACCTCGCGTCCATCCGCCCGATAGCTCACCTCATCCATGTAGGCGCGAATCAGCATAATTCCGCGACCGTTGGGCACTGCGATTCGCTCCGACGATGTGCAATCAGGAACGTCGTCCGGACAGAAACCACCGCCTTCATCGCGTACAATGATGATGGCCTTTTCCGCGTTGACCGAATATCGAACCGTCACCGGCTTGGTACAGTCACAACAGTTGCCATGTTTGACGGCATTGGTAAGCGCCTCTTCGAGGGCCAGCGTGATACCAAACAATGATTGTTCGTCGAATTGATGCTGGCGCAACCGAGCGATGATGGCATCCTTGGCGCGGCATGCTTCCTTCAGATCGCTCGGAAAGGAATGCACCTCGAATCCAGCTTCGTTGTTTGGATCAACCTGGGCCATGAGTTTGGACTGCCCAAATTCACTGCGCCACGCAACCCCTGACCGGCGTGCGAGTTGCGCGCCGCGAAATTCCAGGAACCGCGAACCGCTTGTTCCATTCTAGAAAGTCGCCAAGGCTTTTTCCGCTGACTCGTGGATATCGAACAGCTTATTGAGTCGCGTGATCTTAAAAACTTCGAAAATCTGCGGAGTAATATCGGACAACTTGAGGGTGCCGGATTTTGCAGCGATTTCCTTGTTCAGCTTGATCAACATTCCCAAGGCGGCACTGGACAAATGCTCCACATTCTTGAAAGAAAGGAGAATTTTCGGGTTCGTCTGGTCGTCGGCCAGGTTGGTTAATTCGTCTCCGATCTCGGAAATCGAAAGTTCATCGAGAATCTTGCGATCCGCAAATTCCACGATGCTGACCACCCCCTTCTTTCGCACGGAAAGATGTGGTTGTGCTTCATCGGCCATGGAATCACCGCTCCACTAAAAGGGGCCTTTGGATCGAACCCGACGAAAACGGAGTCTATTCGTACCCGGTACAGTGTCAAGTTCCCGCGTTTCCTTCGTTCTCATCAAATGGCGAGAATGCGGTTGCAAAACTTGGACTTGCACATCCACTCGATGCGAAGTCCGAATTGCCACCCGCAGTTCTGTCGACGGGTATATAATCCAACAGGCATGGTGCCGGGGACCGGACCAGTCCGTCGATATCGGAAAATAGAAGTGCCGGTCATTCCGTAATCGACTGGTGTTTGCATCATGAACAGACAATCTACAGTGTTCTGGATCGTTATCCTGCTGGCCGCATTTGCGGTCGTTGATCCGGTCTTCGCGTGGGGACCCGCCACCCACGTCGGTCTCGGCGGGACGGTACTGCAAAACATCGGACTGCTTCCCGCAGCCATCGGCGCACTGCTTTCCAAACACGCCATTGCGTATCTCTATGGCAACATTGCGGCCGACATCGTTTTCGCCAAGCGACTCAGTCGCGTCAGACAGTTTTGTCACCACTGGTCTACCGCGTTCAATGTTTTAGGCTCTGCACAGAGCGAGCACACGCAGGCGTTCGCCTATGGATATTTGTCACACCTCGCGGCCGACACGGTAGCACACGGAAAATTTGTGCCCCGCATCATTCAATTCAGCGGTGTGTCAATCAACACCGGCCACCTCTATTGGGAATTGCGCGCCGACGCCATGCAGAATCCTCAATCATGGACTCAATTGAGGTCGATTCTTTCGGCCGATCATGATGAACATCATCATGTATTGTCGCCGCACATGTCGGACACACTCTTGTCCTATGGTACGAATCGCTTTTTGTTCAATCGGCTCAATGCATTGACACTCAACCGCGGTTTTCGTCGCTCGGTGTCTATTATGGATCGCTGGTCGCGCTGGACGCTGCCATCGGCGATGATGTCGGGTTATCATTCCGAGAGCGTAGACCGGATTATCTCGGTTCTTTCTGACGGCGATCGATCTCCGGTCGTTCGCGAGGATCCGAACGGCACGCTGGCCTTGCGGAGGCTGCGCGATGAACGGCGCGAACGCCGCGGAACAGGGATCATGCCATCGCGAACTCGCGAAGTCACACCATCGTCCTCTGACGAAATTGCTACCAGCGCGCGGCGTCCGCGAAAGTAGAGATCGATGCCAAGGATGAAGACTCGGGAATTGCCGGAATGACGACACAACCTGAAAAGCCCTTTCGTCAGGTATCACGACCCGAAATGGAATATCAACCCTTAGTCCCTTCAAAGGAATCCTGCATCATGCACAGCGTGGTCGCTGATGGCCGACGTCGAATCATGGCGCAGCATTCAGCTTTTCTTTACGCTCGAATTGTAAAGAAGCTCGCCCCGAAGCTCGCTACCGCTAACTGGTTCAGAAGAAAGCTCATTCACGCGCGGATTTCCCGAATGGTGGAAAGAAAGCTCAAATTTCTGGCTCCGCCGACTGCACTATACCTTCAGCAGTAAACGTTCGGATCGATTCGGTGCTGATTACGCGCTCAATTGTTTGATTGTCCCGTCGAGCCACGACTGCGCGTCCTAAAACCAACCAACTTCCTCCCAACTGACTTCCCCCTGGCACTTGCACAGCTAACGAGGAACTCAAAGCAAAAAAGCCCTGCGTGCATAGCACACGCAGGGCTTTTCACTTGTGTTATGTTCGCTCTTTGGCGATTGAAGACACGGACGCATTTGGAAATTGCTTTTGATTATGACATACGCTGTGAGAAATTGGCTTGACAGCCACTCATAAAAGTGGTCAAGCGCTTGGCCATTAGTACGGGTCAGCTTAACGCATCTCTGCGCTTACACCTCCCGCCTATCGACCTGGTAGTCTACCAGGGGCCTTCATCTTGCGAATCGAGATCTTGTCTTGAGGGGGGCTTCCCACTTAGATGCATTCAGCGGTTATCCTTTCCGTGCTTAGCTACCCAGCGATGCCCCGGGCGGGACAGCTGGTACACCAGCGGCACGTGCCTCTTAATCCTCTCGTACTAAAGAGACATCCTCTCAAATCTCGTACGCCCACGACAGATAGGGACCGACCTGGCTCGCGCCGGTCTGAACCCAGCTCGCGTACCACTTTAACCGGCGAACAGCCGGACCCTTGGGAGCTCCTTCACCCCCAGGATGTGATGGGCCGACATCGAGGTGCCAAACGACTCCGCCGCTGTGAACGCTCGGGAGTCATCAGCCTGTTATCCCCGGAGTACCTTTTGTCCGATGAGCGATAACCCTTCCACACGGGATTACCGGATCACTAAGGCCTACTTTCGTACCTGCTTGATGGGTATATCTCGCAGTTAAGCCGGCTTATGCCTTTGCACTCGTCACGCGATTGCCAACCGCGTTGAGCCGACCTTTGCACTCCTCCGTTACTCTTTAGGAGGAGACCGCCCCAGTCAAACTGCCCGCCTAACACTGTCCTCCTCCCGGATTCACGGTGAGGAGTTAGGGAATAAACAGCACAAGGGTGGTATTTCAACGTTGGCTCCCCTACAGCCGAAACTGCAGGATCATCGCCTCCCACCTATCCTACGCATGAGATGTCTACAACCAATATCAGGTTACAGTAAAGGTTCACGGGGTCTTTCCGTCTTGCCGCGGGTATGTGGTATCTTCACCACAATTACAATTTCACCGAGTCCGTCCTTGAGACAGTGCACCAGTCGTTACGCCATTCATGCGCGTCGGAACTTACCCGACAAGGAATTTCGCTACCTTAGGACCCTCATAGTTAGGGCCGCCGTTTACGGGTGCTTCGGTTGC
>CAZKIN010000040.1:14476-21206 GCA_964552515.1 uncultured Phycisphaeraceae bacterium | reverse complement strand
ACCAGCTTTGATCAGGCGGCAGTCTTCGCAAGTGCCACATCCCTGACGCAGTGCGGCCGCGCCAATGGCGGTTTGCCGGTCGGCAACGATTTTCTGTTCCGCGGGATTGGCACACAGCAGCAGCTCGGCCAGTCCGATGGCGAAGAGTTCCTTGCCCACGCCTTCGGGTCCGTGAAAAAGGTAAGCGTGCGGCAACCGGCCGGCGCGGGCGGTGCGCTGGATGATGGTTTGCGCGGAGGACTGGTGACATACGTCAGACAGTGACACGGGTCAACGTCTCCAGCACGCGTTGATGCACGGTGTCCTCGTCGCCGCGGGCGTCGACGGTCACCACGGGGGTGGGATAGTAGGTGTGCACTTCGAGAAACATCTTGCGGACGCGGCGGTGAAAATCGAGGGAGCGGGCTTCCATCGCGTCGGTTTGTGCGCCGTCGAAGAGCATCGATTCGCCGCTGGCACGATGGCGGTTTTTCCCTGCATGGTGCGCCTTGCGGCCGATGCGTTCGAAACCCTCTTCCGCATCGACGTCGAAAATCAAGGTAACGTGCGGCCAGCAGTCCCCAATGGCGAAGCGTGCCAGTTCGATGACCCGGCGCGGGTCGTACCCCGCGGCACCCTGGTAAGCGCAAGTGGAAGTGACGAAGCGGTCACACAGAACCGTTTTTCCGGCGGCGAGTGCCGGTTTGATGATTTCGCCGACGAGCTGTGCCCGGGAGGCCATGAAGAGCAGTGTTTCGCAGGCAACGTCCATTTGCGAGAGGTCGTGGTCGAGCAGGACGCTGCGGATGCGATCGCCGATGACAGTTCCGCCGGGGTCGCGCGCGGAGACGACGTCAACGCCCGATGCGCGCAGCGCTGCGGCCATGCGTTCGCGCTGGGTAGACTTGCCCGCGCCGTCGGGTCCGTCAAAGACGAGGAAGCGGCCACGCCATCGGTCAACCAGACTGGTCACGTCGTTCGACATGATGGAATGGGTACGCGCGGCCGTTCGCCGAGTCAATGGTTAATGGGTGCGAATCAAGCCTGGGCGCTGACCCGCCGCCGACTTTCCGCAAAAACATCCGCCGCGTTGTAGCTGGAACGAACGAATGGACCAGCGGCCACACTGATGAAACCCAGGGAGCGTGCAAAGGCACCCAACTCTTCAAATTCGTCCGGCGTATAGAACTTCTCGACCGGTGTGTGGTCATCCAGGGTCGGCTGAAGGTATTGTCCGACCGTCAGCACGTCGCAATGCACTTCGCGGAGGTCTTGAAACGTTTGGCGGAGTTCGTCCATGGATTCACCGAGCCCGACCATCACGCCGGACTTGGTGAGCAGAGCCGGCGCTAATTCCTTGACGATGCGGAGGACTTCGAGCGAGCGGCGGTACTTGCCCTGGGGTCGGATCGTCGGCGTAAGGCGTTCCACCATTTCGAGATTGTGGTTGTAGAGTTCCGGACGCGCGGCGCAAAGGATTTCGATGCAGTCACGGCGGGCGTGAAAGTCCGCAGGGAGAACTTCGACGGTGGTATCAGGGCAGCGATCGTGGATGGCGGTTACACATCGGGCGAAGTGGCCTGCGCCTTCGTCTTTTAAGTCGTCGCGCGCGACCGCAGTAACGACGACGTGCGCGAGGTTCAGTTGGGCGACGGCATCCGCGAGCCGATCGGGTTCATCAGCGGCGGGGGGGTCGGGTCGGGCGGTCGCGACGGCACAATAGTGGCATCGGCGGGTGCACTTGTCGCCGAGGATCATGAACGTGGCATGGCGCTTGGACCAGCATTCCGACAGGTTGGGGCATTTGGCTTCCTGGCAGACAGTTGCCACTCCGCTCGTCGCTACGATTTCACGGGTGTGGGTGAAGTCGCCGGAGGGGAGCGGTCGCTTAAGCCATGGAGGCAAGCGGCGTTCCGGTTTCCGCGGGGCGGTGCTAATTATGTTTAGCTGCATTTCAAGCACCCACTGGTCGTAACCGGCCATTCGGCTCACACGTCGAATGGTCTGGTAAACGACAGGCGTATTATAATCGAAATTGGGACCGGCGGAACCGGCCCTGTATGGGTTAGAGGTGTCGGCAGCTGGAGATTTGCGGCGGCAACCAAAAATCGAACGTTTGCGATAATACCGGACATAACAATCGGCGTGGCCGGCCGTCTTAATTTTCGTTGACCAGACAAGCGTCGCTTTTTATAGTGGCGCGAATGGGAAGGGCCGGAAACGGTGGATATTTCATAATATTTATAGATTGAAGTTGGTTGGCGTTCCGCCATTATCTTAAACCACCCCCCTCCGTGCCCGAAGTCCCAGGTCGTGAGTAGTTAGGGACAGAGTTGGACCATGCGACCGGCGCGTTCTTGACGCGACTGGTCGCGCCAGGAGTCGAGCGGATCCGCGTTGCTGCGTCAGGCCCGATATGTGGGTAGAAACAAGCCGAACGTGCGGGAACTTGCGAGTTTCCGTACCTTCGACGGCTGCGCGACGCCGCCTATGATGGCATAGGGGATTCGCATGCTGATGCGTTGATCCGGGTGGGAGTATCGTGAGCGTCGACATTCCAAATTATCGCGTGCTCGAGGAACTGGGCCAGGGGGCGCAGACGCACATTTATCGTGCGCGCTGCATGCGCACGGGCAAGGATTATGCGGTCAAGATCGTCAAAGTCGTCACGCCCGAACACATGGGATTCGTCGAATTGCTGCGTTCGGAACTGGCCATCGGTACCGCGATCGATCACCCCGTCGTGCGGAAAATTCATGAACTGCGGATATTAAGACAGCGTCTGCGGATCCGCGGCGCGATACTTTTCATGGAGTACGTTCCCGGCTGTTCCATGGCGGACCGCGAGTTCAAATATACGCTGGATTCCCTGCTCGTTCTCTTCCGGGAAGTTGCGGAAGGGTTGCACGCCATGCATCATGCGGGCTATGTCCATGCGGACCTGAAGCCCAACAACATCATGGTGATGCCCGATGGGCATGTGAAGCTGATCGATCTGGGGCAAAGCTCCAAAATACATGAAGCCAAGACGCGAGTGCAGGGCACGATCGATTACATGGCACCGGAGCAAGCGCAGCGCGGCATCCTGGATCAACGCACCGACGTCTTCGGCCTGGGGGCCGCGATATACCGAGTGCTGACCGGACGGTCGGTCCAGACGGAAATGAACCAGACGGTATCGATCCATTCGCAGAGTCTGGCCGGCAAACGCGTGGAAGACATTCGCAAACCATCGGGCACCAACGAACTGCCGCTGGCGATTGGTCGGCTCATTGATGACTGCTGTCGATCATCGCCGACCGAGCGATTGCGTGATATGAATGCGGTGATCGAACGAATCGACCTGGTTCGCACCAGTCTCGCACGTCAGCAGCAGGCCGCCGCGCCGGTGGAATCGGAAGCGACGACGGCTTCCAAGTCGCCGGCGGTCACCGTTCCCGCCAAGACCCTCGATGAGGCCATGATGGGGGACCTCGAACTAAACGAAGAGGACAATCTGAGTGATGACGACTGGAGTTTTCTGAGTGAGCTGGAAGAGCCCAAGAAGGGTGGCCAGCCAAATCCGTAATTGCGTCAATATTGTTATTTGCCGTTCGCGCCCGTCTTTTCAGCGTTTTGCACTCGTTGCCTCGATTTTCCCAGTTCCTCGACTTTCCGCGTTAATTCTTCGATTTGGGCACGCAGTTCGATAGTGTCGTCCGAATTCTGGACTGGGGTCTCGATTTCCGGTTCGCCGATTGGTGCTTCTGCACCATTTTCTCGTGCCGGAACAAATGCCTGCATCATTGAACTCGCCCAATTCATCGGAGCGCCGAGGGGTCCGCGCATAGTCTGACGAATGTAATCATCGAATTGCTTTTGCGATTGCGCCAAAATCGAAATGAACGGTCCAAAGAACCTCTCGAATGACTGCCGAATGACCTGCTGGTTAGACCGCAACATCAAATGCAATATGGATGAGGGGAAAAGGCTGAGTTTTGGCAAATCCTTTTCGAGGATAATCTGCAGCAGAACCACATTGGTAATATCCTCGTCGGTCCGCGAATCCGTAATTACCACGTCTCGTCCGGATACAATGACTTCGTAAACCTCTTGGAGCGTGACATGGCAGCTTCGGGTGGCGTCGTAATAACGACGGTTGGGATATTTCTTGATATGCAGCGGCTCGGACGTGGCAGGCATGGCTTGTTTACTCGCAACAAAGTTGGGAAGCGGAACTCTGATTCAAGTTTAGTGCAATTGCGTCCGCAACTCAAGACACTATGTAAAGTTCAGCATTATATTTGGTTTTTACCTAAAGCCCCAAGAAATTTCAGACGATTTGTGCAAGTGCAAAAGAATTTTCTTGACGCAGTTGCACAATGAAGTATACTTATCGGGAGAACGAAGGACGGGAGCACCCGTCAGGAGCGATAATCAAGAGAGTTTTGGTTCTAGAAGGAAGGACGGATCATCATGGTTGCAGAAACGAAGGAAAACATGGCACAGATGTTCGACACGATGGCGGATACCGCCCGCGCCTCCATGGAGGCCGGTCGTCGTATGCAGGAGTCGTGGTTTGAAGCAGTGGGTGCTCCCGGTAAAGGTGAGCATGGTTTCGAAGGATTTTTTGGGCAGGGTGAACGGATGAATCGCGAGTTTTTCCCGTTTATGAACAAGAACATGCAGATGACCGCGGAATTCGTGAACACGAACTTCCAGACGGGCATGGACACGTTCAAGACGTTCTGCGATGCGACAACGAAGTCTGCCGATGGCGATGCCTATCGCAAGACCCGCGAAATGTGGGATGCGATGTTCGGCGCGTTCCGCACCGGTTTCAACGCCTTCAATAAGGTGGGCATCAAGACGATGGAGAATTGGGCGACCTTCTGCCAGACGGCCTGCACCGATTGCTCCACCCCGAAGACGGCGCCGAAGGCGGGCAAGTAATCACCCTGCGCGCTTTACGGTGACAGGTTACCTGTCGCCCGGCCGCAGCGCCGTCTTGGCACACCCCGAGCGATGGGCTTCGCGCGAAGCGCTTTCTGTGAAAGTGGGTTCCGCAGCGAGTGGAAGGTCCATGTACTAAGGGGCATTTTATGCAAAAGACGGTGTACATCGGTGGCGGAATGCGAACGCCTTGGGGCGCTTTCAACGGCTCGTTGAGCAGTTTGACCGCGCCGCAGTTGGGCAGTTTGGCGATACGCGCCGCCTTGCAGAAGGCCGGCGTGGACGTACGAGAAGTTGATGAAGTAATCTTCGGAAACGTCATTGGCGCCGGGTTGGGGCAAAATCCCGCTCGGCAGGCGTCCATAGGCGCGGGCATCGGCGTGGAAGTTGGCGCGGTCACCGTAAATAAGGTTTGCGGTTCGGCCGTGCGCGCCGTGGTAATGGCGGCGCAGTCAATTCAATGCGGTGACACCGGGTTGGCGGTGGCGGGGGGGTGCGAGAGCATGAGCAACCCGCCTTACCTGCTGATGAAGGCGCGGACCGGTTATCGCATGGGCAATGGTGAGTTGGTTGACGCCCTGATCCATGACGGATTGTGGGACGTTTACACCAACAAGCACATGGGCGCGTGCGGCGACCAATGCGCCAAGAAGTACGATTTCTCCCGCAAAGACCAGGACGACTTTTCCATCGAAAGCTATCGGCGCGCCCAGCGCGCCTGGGACGACGGCTTCTTTGCCGGCGAAGTCTTCCCGGTAGAGGTCAAAACCGGCAAAACGGTGACCCGCCTCGAAATCGACGAAGACTTGTCGAAGTACCAGGGCGAAGACAAGCTGCGCGCCCTGAAGCCGGCGTTCGGACCGGAATCGACCATTACGGCCGGCAACGCCTCGAAAATCAACGACGGCGCGGCCGCCATGCTCGTATATGGCGATGACAAGCGGAAGGCACTGGGCCTCAAGCCGGATGCGAAGATCCTTGGCTATGCCAATGCCGCTTTGGAACCCGACTGGTTCAGCATCGCGCCCATTTACGCCATCCGCAAACTGTGCGAACAGCTCAAAATCAAACCGTCCGACGTCGACTTCTACGAAATTAACGAAGCGTTCGCGGTGGTGGCGATGGCCGCCATCCGGGAATTGAAAATCGACCATGCGAAGGTGAATGTGACCGGCGGTGCGGTAGCCATCGGCCACCCGATCGGCGCGACGGGCGGGCGCATCATCAGCACACTCGTCCGCTCCCTGATCCGCGGCAATAAGCAATTGGGCATCGCGTGCCTCTGCATCGGCGGGGGAGAAGCACTGGCTATCGCCGTTGAGCGATGCTAAGTACTAAAATCAAGGATGGCACGAAGAGATTAATCGAATGAATGGAAACATGAATAACGGCGATCCCTTTTCCCGCTTCTGGACCGACATGGTGTCCAAAATGACGCCGCCCGGCATGATGCCGCAGGCGTCGGCGCCATCGATGGAGGATGCCGCGCGACAGATGCGCCAGGCTTTTTTTGATTCGTGGGCCAAATACTGCGAGGAGTACATGAGCTCCGAGCCGTTCATGGATGCGATGCGTAAATCGATGGAAGGGGCGCTGGCTTTCAAGCAGCAGGTGAACGAGTTCCTCACCACGTCACTGCATGAAAGCCAAATGCCTTCGCGCGAAGACACCGATTCCATCATGCTCGTGCTGCGCAGCGTGGAAGAGCGCGTGTTGGACCGGCTGGAGCGTCTCGCGAAAAGGGTGGAGAACATTGAGTCACGTCTGGAAGGGGACGCAAGTCCACCGGTCGCTGCGGCCGGATCGCCCGCTGGTGATA
>CAZKIN010000040.1:6972-14376 GCA_964552515.1 uncultured Phycisphaeraceae bacterium | reverse complement strand
CTGGAAGGGGACGCAAGTCCACCGGTCGCTGCGGCCGGATCGCCCGCTGGTGATACTCGCCGTCGCCCGAAAGGAGGCCCCCGATGAACAGCACAACCATGCCGACCATGCCGTGGATGATGAATCCCGCCGATGCTCAAAAGCAATGGGAAAACTTCATCAAGCGGATGAGCCACATGCCGAAAGTGATGGAGGTGGCGAAAAAAGTTCGCGTAGGTTCAAGCCCGCAGGAAACAGTCTACACCATCGATAAGCTGCGCCTGCTGAACTATTTCAACGAAACCGACACCACGTACGCGACACCATTGCTGGTTGTTTTTGCGCTGGTCAACCGGCCATACATCCTCG
Source organism: uncultured Phycisphaeraceae bacterium (assembly GCA_964552515.1). Taxonomy (GTDB): domain Bacteria; phylum Planctomycetota; class Phycisphaerae; order UBA1845; family UBA1845; genus JACQXM01. Next base: position 14,028 of record CAZKIN010000040.1, on the reverse strand, counting down.
ATCTGCGGCCCGGCAAGAGTGTCGTCCAGCACTTCATCAAAGGCGGTTTCGATACGTACAACCTGGACTGGGGCGTGCCGACCAACGGCGATCGCTTCCTGGGCATGAAAGAGTACATCGACGGATATCTCGATGACGTGGTCGATCACATCCGCGAGCGCACGGGCCAGGACAAGATCAACATCCTCGGCTATTGCATGGGCGGCTCGATGAGTGCCATGTATACGGCACTGCACCCGGAGAAGGTGAAGAATCTCATCATGCTGGCCGCACCGGTTGACTGGACGAAAACGGACAATCTTCTCGGAAAATGGTGTGATCCGAAGGTCTTCGACGTGGACAAACTGATTGAAGTCTACGGCAACGCCCCGGCGCACCTGCTTCAGGGTTCGTTCCTGATGCTCAAGCCGATCTCCACGCTCGTGGAAAAATATTTCACCTTCTACGAAAACATGGAAGACGAGAAATTCCTCGAGGATTTCTTCGCCATGGAAACATGGTTGAACGACAACATCCCGGTGGCCGGAGAGATGTTCCGCCAGTTCGTCAAGCATTGCATGCAGGAGAATCAGTTGATCCAAGGCAAGTTGCGCATTGCCGGCAAGCCGGTGCAGCTGCGCAATATCACGTGTCCGATCCTGAACCTGATGGCCACCCAGGACCATCTGGTACCTTGCGGACTCAGTGCGCCGTTCAACGATGCGGTCGGTTCGACGGATCGCAAGGCGATCACTTTCCCGGCGGGACACATTGGCATGGCGGTCGGTTCCAAGGCCAATCGCGAGCTTTGGCCGGCGGCGGTGCAGTGGCTGGGCGAGCGTTCGGACCGCGTGTAGTCAAAGGCAGACCCGCCGCGCTTTGGGAAGCGCGGGGCGGGTGGATAACCCAAAGGCAATCCCGCGCCACACGCGCGGGTCGTCGATACGACAGGGTGGTCGAATCATGGAACTAAAAGGCAAAGTGGCGGTCATTACAGGCGGAGCGAGCGGCATTGGTCGCGCGCTGTGTATGCAACTGGCGCAGGAAGGCGTTCGCGTCGTTGGTGTCGTCGATATGGGCGACGCCACGCAGGAAGTCTGCAAGGAGGCGAATGCCCAGTTTGGTCGCGACGTCATGGTGCCGTATCGCGGAGATGTAACCAACAGCGAATTCCGCGATTCGGTTTTTGCGGACCTGGAAAAGCGATTCGGCGTGGTCAGCCTGTGTGTACCCGCAGCAGGTATCACGCGCGACCGGCTCGCGGTCAAGGTGGAAGCGAACAACGGGCGCAGCGTTGCACACATTTACGACGAATCGGATTTTCGGCGGGTGCTCGATGTCGATCTGGTGGCACCCATCTATTGGGCACTGCGAACGGTCGCTTCGGTTGCCGTGGATCGCGCGCGAAACAACAAGCCGCGCTGGGAGCCGCAGGAATCGGTGCAGGGTGCGATCGTTCTGATTGGTTCCATTTCCTCCGCGGGCAATCGCGGTCAAATTTCGTATGCGACCGCCAAGGCCGGCCTGGAGGGAGCGCAAGCCACCCTGGCGACCGAGGCCATTTTCTATGGCGTTCGCTGCGCCATCATCCATCCGGGATTCACCGATACGCCGATGGTGCGGGCGATGGGTGCGGAGATGATCGAGAAGCGAATTCTCCCCAACACCCAACTTCGCCGTTTGATCCGCCCGGATGAAATCGCCAGTGCGATTTGCTTCATGCTTAAGAATTCAGCGGTCAGCGGTACGCTTTGGGTGGATGCCGGCTGGCACCCCAACGCGTAAGTTTCGGGCCATTCAGACTGGAATTCCACAAACTTGCGTGGCGTGTCCATGGCGCAACGCCACGGTCGTCACGCATTTCCATTACACTCCATGCGCGATGGCACATTGACACCGCTGGCCGGTTGGATCACGATGATTCATGCGTTTCCTGCGTCAGTCAGTGCGCGATTCGCTTTTCGGGAAAGGGCAGGCCTATCATGTTGGATCTTCAGGGAAAAGTCAGTCTCGTTTCCGGTTCCTCACGCGGCATCGGCAAAGCTATTGCAATGAGTCTCGCCGCGGCGGGTAGCGACGTGGTGGTAAATTATGTCTCCAACGCCGCCGCCGCCGATGACGTGGTGGCCGCCATCAAGAAAATGGGCCGCCGCGCCGTGGCGGCGCAGGCCGATGTATCCAATCGCGCGCAATGTGACGCGATGGTCAGTAAGGCCGCCGATGTGCTCGGACCGGTCCAGATCCTGGTGAACAACGCGGGCATCACGCGCGATCGTTCGTTCTTGAAACTCACGCCGGAGCAGTGGCACGAAGTGTTGCTCGTCAACTTGGACGGACCGTTCAACCTGACCGGCCGAACCCTGCCGCACATGGTCGAAATGAAATGGGGACGCATCATCACCATCACGTCGATTGTCGGCGAAATGGGAAACTTCGGACAGTCAAACTACGCGGTGGCAAAAGGGGGGCTCAATGCCTTCACCAAGACACTCGCCCGCGAAGTGGCCCAGAAAGGCATCACGGTCAACGCGGTGTCACCGGGTTTCATCGCCACCGACATGACGGCCGCCGTGCCGGAGGCGGCGCTGAATCTCGTCAAACAGTTCACGCCGATGGGACGCCTGGGTACTCCCGAAGAGGTGGCTTACGCCGTCACCTTTCTGGCATCTCCGCTGGCCTCGTTCATTACCGGCCAGGTTCTGGGCGTGAACGGTGGTATGTACATGTAAGCGGCAACGGGCGCGGTCAGGGACTGGCTTCACCCGCCGCGCTTCCCTTTGTGGAATCCGGCTCGTCCGCCGGCTTGTTCACTTTGCCCCGCATGTAATCGCGCACGTCCTTGGGTGCACGCATCAGCGCCCAGCGATCCTGCTCGCGGACCATCACCAGGATCGCCTCACGCTGCGGTTTCTCCTTGGCGGCACGGTGCTCGGGGTCGAGCGACACTTCGACATACACTGCGTACATGTCTACACGGGGAATGTCGGCGGGGGCGCTATCAGGTGCAATCACAATCTGCTGGAGGGCACGCACGCGTACCTGCCGGACCGCGTCCCAGCCTTGCAGAAACTCCTCGCGCGGCATGGGTTCCTCACGAGCGCTCCACAGCAATCGAAAAGCATCGTAGTCGCCGCTCGTCGCGGTCAGCATGGCGTGCGTGACGAAATCATTGACGGAAGCATCTTTCGCATTCAAATCCGCCGGAAACTGCAACCGTGGTTCCTCTCGAACGGGTTCCTTCACGCCGATCGAAGGTGCTTCGGTATCCGCCGGAGCGCTGCGTCGACAGGCGAGCCCGGCAGTCAGGATGAACCCCGACAGCACCAGGAGAGAAATCCAGTGCCGTCGATCATGCCCGGCGTTTCCGTACGGCGAAAATAGGTGGTTTTCCATGGCGTAAGTGTACGTTACCGCCCCTCCGACGCCAACCCTGGTCGACCCCGGATCGGACCGCAAAACGACCGATCGGCGACCGTCCATCGTGCCTACCATCCTGCCCCCGCAGCGGGGATTCATTCCATCGATAGTTATCATACGATAATGTAATAACATAATACGCTGATAAGACTCTCCTATTCTTAAGGAGCAGAAACGTATGAGCCGCCTCCGAAAAGCATCGCCGCGTCGTACCACTCCGAAATCCACGTCCGTAAGATCCGGTCGAACCGGCCGGTGCAAGCTGCGGGTTGACCTGTCGGATGGAATTCGGTCAAGTCTGCACGCGGAATTTTCATTTCGGGTTGGCAATGCCGCCGGGAAAAAAACCGCCAGAAAACCAGCCAAATGGCGTAACGCCAGTCGCCTGGCCGACATGCTGGCGGCCATGGGGCATCCCGTGCGCCTGCATGCATTGGGTTTCTTGCTCGGCGGATTGGTGTCATACGACGAATTGGTGGCGGCAACGGGCGTGCGGTCGGGGCCACTGTATTTTCATTTGCAACAGTTGCGTACGGCAGGCCTGATCGGTCCGCGCCGCCGAAACGCATACACTCTGACCCAACGGGGACGGGTGATGGCCATGGTGGCGGCTGCGATCGGGCAATTACGAAACTAAAGAGCGGGTGAAGGGGCGATATTGAAGCCCAAGCAGTGCAATAGGCCCTACTCCCCCACCTGCCTTATAACGTCCGATAATATATGTTACGTTGCATTCGAATGCATTCGGACGGCGGGGGGCCTGAAAATCTCACATCTGGCCCGTCTGGAACCTCAAACTTGGCTCGCAGCAGCCTCGGCTATGGCTTCTTGCCCCCGGCTGGCTGTCCCTTGGCTCCCGCCGGTGCCAATGCGTTCAATTCGATCCCATCCGCCAGTTCGATCTTTCGCGTCGTGTTATCAAACCGGTAGATGCCGATTCGCTTGCTGGACAACTGCGTAACATACAGCAGTTCTTCGTCATTCACCGCCACGCTCCCGACGGTGAGGATATATCCGCCGGCATTGGTGGTGAGACCGGATGCCGACGCCGAGTTCGACTGGCTGAAGATGACCGCCAGCGCGGCGAAAAGTACAACGGCCGTGGTCGACAGGATCCCGATGGTGAAATTCTTTTGATCCATGATCTAGCTCCTTATCGTTAGTGCGCTGACATTATTTCTTGGCGAAATCGACCGACAGGTCGCGTGTGGATGCCAGACCATGTTTCTTCGTCTGGAAATTGGTTGGATAGAACGCGTGCAGATTGTTGCCGTCCAGGACATACACAATATCAAAGCTTTGTCCCGCCGCCTTGGCGGTGACGCATGCAACGCCACCGCCGCCACCCGCTTGTGCCATCGCTTTGGGCAGCCCGACAAACTGAAACAGGACCGCCGCCAGCAGGAACAGATTCAGTCCCGCCAGCAGCACAATCAGTGCTCGTTTGGTCAGCATGAATTTCCTTTCGGTTAGGTGTGAAAGTTCACCGGATTATTTTTCAATTCGGACCGCACCGTGAATCGTTCGAATGCGGCTGCCGGCAGTTGCAGCCCATCCGTTAATTCAAATGCGAACGTTTGGGATTAAGAAATGCGGGGACTACGATCATGACGGCAATTCCGCCCGCAACGGCCCATGGCAGGAACCCGCCGTCGCTCTCCGGAATGGACAGGGGGGTTTGGGCCTGCGCAACGGAACTCCACAGCATGGTTCCAGCAACCGCACAGATCCAACCCGATTTACGCAGCAAGTTCATCATCACCATCCCCCTTTCGTCACGTCGGATTATAGGCCGCTGCCACGCGGGGTAAAGGAAACGGACGCGAATTACGCCGCCTGAATGGAACGAATCAGCTGGCGAAAGGTCGCACGCGGCACATCCAGGGTGTTCCATTTCGGCGAGCGCACCCGGGCATGGGCCAGATAATCCCGCGCGGCCACCCATCCCAGCGCATAGTATCGCTGCCGAAAACAATGCACCGCCTGCACCGGCTCCGGCTTATCAAACGAAGTCAGCCAGTACGCAAACACAAAAACCGGCTCAAACTGCGGTCCGAACACCGATTCCCATCGCCGCAGTCCCTCGACATCATCCGCCGTCACCCAGTTCTCCCAGTAACGCGGACCGCCCGCGCTGTCATAGGGAAACTTGCGGCCCTTGATGTCCGCCAGCCAGGCCGGTCCTTGCGGACGATACACGATGAAATCAAATGACTTGATGCGCGCTCCCGAGAAAATCGCTTTCTTCTGCTCATCCACCGGAATGTACGGCCAGCCGCAGGATCGCACGTAATCCTCAAACGCCGCCTCGTAGTGGTTGGATCGTTGGGCCATGCAATTACTTTCGGACCAAGGGAAGTGTCAACGTGACGGCACTTTGTCTTTTCGTCGGGGCGGAACGCCCCTTCTTCGCCCGGCCCCCGCTTCCCGTCTTTTTCTTCAGCATGCGCTCCGCAGCCGCCGCCTCCTGCAATGGCCGCAGCTTCTTTTTCGTCCGTCCTTCGTAAAACTCCTCGATTTGCCGCGGATGGGTGAACAGGTGATCGTAACCGTAGGTACCACCGACGTAATCACAGTTTCCCGGCTCGTAATCCCGGCAAATGTCCGGCCGGGTTTCATATACCGTGCACCGGTTATCCGCGCCCAGGTGCCGGCAGGTCGTGGCGAATTGGATATACCACGATCCCTCCTCCACGAAGACCAGGATGCCCTCGTGCATCAGGTACCACCGGATATCGTCATAATCCCGGGCGCTGCGCGGCGGATCGAGCGGCACCGCCAGATACCTGCAGCAGGCCGCTGTGCAATGTTCGCAAAGAATTGACCCCAAGCCGCACCTCCCTGATTTCCGTATCCGTCGCTAAAATCAAACCTGAGTATAAAGGCCGAGGCGCGCGACGGTCAAACACCTTCTCCCGCGCAGGGAAACTTCCGGCATGCGAATCATAGCAGGACAATGGCGCTCGCGGCGCCTGGCCTACCCTCCGCCGGCCATTACGCGTCCCATGCCCGACCGTGCGCGCGAAGCGATTTTTTCTTCGCTCGGCGCGCATTATGAAACCCCGGGTGAATTGCCTCCGTTGACCGTGGCCGACATCTTCGCGGGCAGCGGATCGATGGGTCTTGAAGCCCTGTCGCGCGGCGCGGCACGCTGTGTTTTCTTTGAAAACGATCGACGTGCCCTCGCCGTCTTGCGTTCCAACATCGAGCTGCTGCAGGCGGGCGATCGCGCAACCGTCGTCTCCCGCGATGCCTGGCTTTCCGCCGCCCAGCCGCAGGTCCGGCATCCCTTCGACCTGGTGCTCCTCGACCCTCCCTATGCGGACTCGCAGGACACTACGGCCACCGGCGAAGTCCATCGCTTTCTCGTGAACCTGTCGCCCCACGCCGCGGCATCGGCCCTCGTGGTATTTCACCACCACGAAAAAGCCGTGTACAACGATGATCCGACCTGTTTGTGGCGGATCATGGACCGGCGCCATTACGGATCGAGTGCCATTACGATATGGACCCATTGAAACCACATCACGACGACGGCTGGAACGCCGCGCTGGCCATCATCGAACGGTTGCGCGCCGCGGGGTTTGAGGCCGTCCTCGCCGGCGGCTGTGTGCGCGATCGGCTCCTCGGACTGACGCCCAAAGACTACGACGTCGCCAC
>CAZKIN010000040.1:0-6872 GCA_964552515.1 uncultured Phycisphaeraceae bacterium | reverse complement strand
TGGCGGGAATACTGGTACCCGTTACCCGTTCAACCGGATGGAATCTGCTCAGCGGAGCGGAACTCTGCCAGTATCTCGTGCCTACCTGGAAGCCCGATGCGGCGGAACAGTCGCGGGTTCTCGCCCGTTTAACCGCCCTGCCGGCCGCGTCTATTGACTTTTCACTGGCACTCGCCGCACTCTGGTCGGACCACGCGCCACCCGCCGCCCGCACGCACGCCCGGCAGCTGCGCTGCAGCAATCGCGAAGTCCGCGCGGTGGCCTGGCTGATTACCAAACTGACTGATTTGCGTCACCCGGAGCAGCTCACTCTCGCGGCGATCAAACGCCTGCGCGCCGACGCCGACTGGCCGCTGCTTGCTCCGCTGGTCCGCGCCGCTTTCGCCGCCGAAGGCGCGGACCTGGAACCCATAAGCCGCATCCTCGAACAAGCCGCCTCCATTTCCGACGAACGCATCGCCCCCCCGCCGCTGCTCACCGGCAACGATCTGCAGGCGCTCGGCGTTCCCGCGGGCCGCGCATTGGGCGACCTGATGGATAAGCTCTATACCGCACAGCTCAACGAGGAAATTACGCAGCGCTCGCAGGCCGAGGCGCTGGTGCGACAATGGATCGAAGAAGGAAAAAAAACAGTCGGGTGAGCGCGGTGCTCTAGTCCGGACGCCGCAGTGCGTCGATTCGTTCGCGAACGGGGTCGATGCGTGTGATGCGCAGGCCGAAATTCTCACCCACCTTGACCGCCTGACCGCTGCCAATTTCGGAGTTCGCCACAAACAGTAGCAGTTCGTTGTCAAAGGGAACGTCGAATTCAATGATGGTTCCCGCCTGCGTGGACAGGATGGTCTCGATGGGCATCAACCGTTCCGCCAGCACGACCGATACCGGAACGCTCAGGCCGAGTACCCGCCCCACATCTGCCGGACGCGCAGCGCCGGAAGCATCTGCGGCCTTGCGTGACGGTTTGACGGCGTTGGCGGTGGGCGTCATGGACAAGGATATTTCTCCGCGGCGAACCGACTAAACACGGTTCGCTGGGAGTTTATCGACGTCCGAACGGGCCCTGCTTAAGCCAAGTCAGTCAGGAGGGTCGACATCAGGACAGGGCACTGACCAGAATGCAGGCGTTATGACCGCCAAATCCAAAAGAATTGCTTAAGGCCACGCGAACGCGGGCGTCCCGGGCCGTACGCGGACAATAATCCAGGTCGCAGCCCTCGCCGGGATGCTCCAGATTGATCGTTGGCGGAATGACCCCGTTCTTGATCGCAAGCACCGAGGCGATAAGTTCCACCCCCCCGCTCGCGCCCAGCGAATGCCCCGTCGCACTCTTGGTGCTGCTGACCACCACTTTTTTCGCGGCCGGACCAAACACCTTCTTGATCGCCACCGTTTCCGCCACGTCGCCCAGCGGCGTCGACGTTCCATGTGCGTTGATGTAGTCAACCTGCTCCGGTGTAATCCGCGCATCCGCGATCGCCAGACGCATCGCATCACCCGCTCCCCGACCATCTTCGCAGGGCTGCGTCAGATGCTCGGCATCCGAAGTGGATGCAAAACCTATGACCTCGGCCAGGATCGGCGCGCCGCGGCGCTTGGCATGTTCATATTCTTCGAAAATCAGCGCCCCCGCCCCCTCGGCCAGCACAAACCCGTCCCGATCCCGATCAAACGGACGACTCGCTGTCAATGGACTGTCATTTCGCGTGCTCAGCGCTTTCATCGATGCAAAAGCCGCCAACGCCAGCGGCGTCAGCGCCGCTTCCGAGCCGCCGGTAAACACGATATCCGCGCTGCCGTCCCGAATGTACCGCATCGCTTCGCCCATCGCGTTGTTCGCGGAGGCGCACGCCGTACTGACCGACATGCTCGCCCCCCGCGCGCCGTAGCCGATGGAAATATTACCGCTTGCCGCGTTGACCATCAGCTTGGGAATCGTGAAAACCGAAACCTTGCTCGGCCCCTTCTCCACCAGCCGATGAAACTGCTCTTCGATCTCATTCATCCCGCCGATGCCCGACCCGAAGATCACCGCCACCCGCGCCGGATCCTCCTGGTCCATCTTCAAACCGGAAGCCAGAAACGCTTCATGGGTCGCCACCAGCGCGAACTGCGCATAACGGTCCAGCCGCTTGATGATCTTGCGATCAATGGCCGCCCCGGGATTAAATGATGGAATCTCACCGCCGATGTGTACATCAAACGCGGTGGTATCGAACAGCGTATTGCGCGACAGTCCGCAACGGCCTTCGATGAGCCCGTCCCAGAATCGGTCCATGCCGATGCCGAACGGAGTCACCGTGCCCATTCCGGTTATGACCACGCGACGTCGATTTGTCAGTGCGGAAGCGCTCACGACGAAGCGGCTTTGCTTTCCAGGTGTTTCTTGATGTAGTTGATCGCCTCGCCGACGGTCTTGAGCTTCTCTGCCTCCTCATCGGGAATGGTCAGATCAAATTCGTCCTCAAGTTCCATCACCAGTTCAACCGTATCCAGCGAATCCGCATTCAAATCGTTGACGAACGAGGTCGCTTGCGTAATCTCGCCCTTGTCAACGCTCATCTGCTCGCTGACGATTTGCATTACCTTTTCTTCAATTTCAGTCGCAGTCACCACTCGATCATCCTCCAGCATGGGACTAGATTTTATGATTACGAAAACTGCCTCCCCCTGCCGGACGGCATCCTAGCCGCACCCGCCGAAAGTGGCAACTCGCCATCAAAACTCAACAATCCAGCCGCCGCCTGTAAATCATACACCCGAAAAAAGGCCCGGATTCACCTCCCGGCACCCTTACATATGCAGCCCGCCATCCACCACCAGCACCTGCCCGGTGATGTAGGCTGCCGCCTCACTGGCCAGAAACGCCACCGCGCCCGCCACGTCTTCCACCGCCCCAAAACGACCCAACGGAATAAGCTGCTTGAAGGTCTCCTGCACTTTTTCCGGAAGCTTCGCCGTCATGTCCGTCGTAATAAAGCCCGGCGCCACCACATTGCACGTGATGTTCCGCTTCCCCAGTTCCTTCGCCACGCTCTTGCTGAAGCCGGCCAGTGCCGACTTGCTCGCCGCATAGTTCGACTGCCCGGCATTGCCCATCACGCCCGAAATGCTCCCGATATTCACGATCCGTCCGTAACGCTGGCGTACCATGACCCGGCTGACCGCCCGCGTGAGCCAGAACACCGACCGCAGATTCGTATTCAGCACCTCGTCAAACTGCTCATCATCCATATTCATCAGCAGCCCGTCGCGCGTAATACCGGCATTGTTCACCAGGATGTCGAGCCGCTTGAACTGCTCGGACACCGCTTCAATAAACGGATCAATATCCGCGCGCTTCGTCACATCCAGCGCCCGCGCCTCGATCCGCCCGGAGAACTCCTTCTGCTTCACCTCCGCTACCAGTTCGTGTAGTGCACTCTCCGTCCGCGCGCACCCCACCACCGTCGCGCCGCGCTGTGCCAGTGACAGGCAGATCGCCCGACCGATACCCCGACTCGCCCCCGTAACCACGGCCACTCGGTCTTTCATCGTTCGATCCTTTCAAGTTCCCGTCGGCATCACCACCGCCGTCGCGATGGATTCCGCCGTACTCACGTTGAGCGCATCGACCTTGCGATTAATTTTGCGCATCAACCCGGTCAGCACCCGACCCGGCCCCACTTCGACAAAACGCTCGACTCCGTCGGCGATCATCCGTTCCACGCTCTTCTGCCACAACACCGGATGCGTAACCTGCTTCCGCAGCGACGTACGAATTGACGCTGCATCCCGATGATAGTCCGCATCGACATTCGCGATCACTGGCAGCTTCAGCGCACCAAAATTCACTTTCTCCATCGCCGCGCCCAGCGCGTCCGCCGCACTTTGCATCAGCGGCGAATGAAACGCACCCGCCACCGGCAACGGAATCGCCCGCAGTCCCATCGTCTCCGCGTGAGTGACCGCTCGCTGGCACGCCGACTTGTGCCCGGAAATCACAATCTGCCCCGGACAATTATAATTCGCCGGTGCCAGCACTTCACTTTGCCGCACCGCATCACACAGCGCCTTCGCCGCCGCCTCATCCGCCCCGACCAGCGAAACCATCCCGCTCGGCGCCGCGACGGCCGCTTCCTGCATCAATTTCCCGCGCAGCGCCACCAGCCGCACCGCGTCCTCAAATCCCAGCGCTCCCGCCACATGCAGCGCAGTATACTCACCCAGGCTGAGTCCCGCCGCGAGCATAAATGAATCCAGCGTGGCACCCGCTTCGCGCATCGCCTCCCACAGCGCCACGCTCACCACCAGAATCGCCGGCTGCTGAATGTCCGTCCGCTCCAGCTTTTCCGCCGGTCCCTCGAAACACAGCGCCGCCAGGTCAAATCCCAGCGCCGCATTCGCGCGCTCAAATACCGCTCGCGCCGCCGGACTCACCGCATGCACATCGCGACCCATGCCCACTGCCTGCGAACCTTGTCCCGGAAATATGATCGCTGATCGCTGCATAAACTGATCCGGCTCCACCGATTGTCTTTCCAATGTCACCAACTACATCCGCGCAATCATCACGCCCCACACCAGCCCCGCACCCAGCGCCACCATCAGCACATGATCGCCCGGCTGCACCTTGCCGCTCTTCCGCGCCTCGTGCAAACCCATGATGACCGAAGCCGCCGACGTGTTCCCATACCGATCAATGTGCACCACGATCTTCTCGCGCGGCAGCTTCATCCGCTCCTGCACCGATTCAATAATCCGCAGGTTCGATTGGTGCGGAATCACCAGCTTGATGTCTTCCGGTGACAGACCCGTGGTGGCAAGTGCGCGATCAATCAGCTCCTGCATCTTCACGACCGCGAACTTGTAAACTTCCCGACCCTTCATCCGCAGAAAGTGCAGACGCTCCGCCGTCGTGGTGGGTGACGCCGGCATCCGCGATCCGCCCGCGACTACCCAGATGTGATCCGACTTCGAACCGTCGCAGCCCATCTCGGAATAAAGAATCGCCTGTTCGGAGTTGGGCGAGCGCTCCAGCACTGCCGCCCCCGCGCCATCTCCAAATAGCACCGCCGTGGTGCGATCTTCATAATCCGTAAAGCGCGTCAGCGTTTCCGCGCCGATCACCAGCGCGCTCTTATACATCCCCGCGCCCAGCATGCCCGCCGCCGCTGCCGTTCCATACAAAAATCCGGCACACGCCCCGCCCACATCCATCGCCGGCACATTGCCCGCGCCCAGTTCGCCCTGCACCACCGCCGCCGTGGACGGAAACTGATAGTCTCCGGTCGCCGTCGCGCAAATAATCACCCCCAGCTCGCTGGCCTTCATGCCCGCATCGGCCAGCGCCTCCCGCGCCGCATGCACCGCCAGGGTCGAAGTAAATTCCGTCGCCGCCGCCTTGCGCCGTTCCCGAATGCCCGTCCGCGTGACGATCCAATCGTCCGACGTCTCCAGGTATTTCACGAAATGCTCATTCGTGACCACCGTTTCGGGAACATAAGCGCCCGTTCCCAGGAATCGCACCGGCAGCCGCGTGCTTGTGGCATCCATGTATCGCTATCAATCCTTGCGCAACCGCGCAGTCATGACTTCGTTTAATTTCAAATGGACGAACCGCCGGGCCGCCTTCACGGCATTGCAGATCGCCCGCTCATTGCTTCGCCCGTGACTGATGATGCACACGCCATTAAGTCCCAGCAGCGGCGCACCGCCGTAGTAACTGTAATCGAGCCGCTCCCAGATCCGCCCGATGCTCTTTTGCAGATTCGTCCGCATTTCCGCCGTTTCGCGTTCCAGCTCACCCATCAACGTGCGATGCAGTCCCTCCGCAACTCCCTCCATGAACTTCAAAAATATGTTACCCACAAACCCGTCACAAATCGCAACGTCGCACCGGTTCTCGAACAGCTCCCGACCTTCCGTGTTTCCCACGTAATTCAGTGACGCATCCGCGCGCAAAAGTTCATCCGCCTTCTTGATCAGGCTCGTGCCTTTGCCCGTTTCTTCGCCGATCGACAGCAGCGCGACCCGCGGTCTCTCCACCCCCAGCACCCGTTCGGCATACACCGATGCCATGATCGCATATTCATACAAATGGACAGGTTTGGGCTGGATGTTGGACCCGACGTCGCACAGAACGAACGGACCGAAGAACGTAGGAATGGGAACCGCGATACCGGGCCGCGAAACCACCGGGAGCGGTTTCATTCGAAGCTGCGCGATCGCCGCCATCGCACCCGTGTTACCCGCGCTGAGTACGGCGTCAACCTGGCCCGCCACCCACAGCTCGACCATGCGAACCAGCGACGAATCCGGCGCGTGCCGCAAGGCCTCGATCGGCGCTGCATCCATCGCCACCATTTGCGACGCGTGCTGGATGGTGACTCGACCGGCCGCCCCACCGAACCCCGCCATCTCCGCCTTGATCCGATCGGTATCCCCGACCAGTACCAACGCCAGATCCGGCTCGTCGGACAATGCGGCCAGCGCTCCGCGTACGACGGCCGCCGGAGCGAAGTCTCCCCCCATCGCGTCTACGGCGACGCGGACGGGCATCACGTCTCCTTATCGCCCAGATTCAGGACGAGTTTTGAACTGACATAGCCGCAAATACCGCACGAAACATGCGGCAGCTTCGGCTTTCCGCACTTCGGACAAGCGCACAGATTCACCGGCTTCAGCGCCTGATGCGTCCGCCGACTCCGCGACCGCGTCTTCGACATTTTTTTTACTGGAAGCATGACTTAAAGACTCATTCCTGGCTCACCGGAATAGGAGCCCGCGAACCCTCGCAGCCCATCCCCGGCCTGTTCCTACCACCGCCTGTTGGACGGAAAGTTAATCTGGAGAAACATACGGCCAGCCACCCCGACTGTCAAGATCTGAACCAC
>CAZKIN010000039.1:0-21527 GCA_964552515.1 uncultured Phycisphaeraceae bacterium | reverse complement strand
CGCCGAGGAGTGCGACGCCGCCACTGGCCTGCAGCGCGCCGGCAACCATGGTGTTTCCCCCGACGGTACGATAGGGACCGTTGTTGACGGTCAGCGTGCGCCCCGCGTCAATCTGCACGTCGCCGAAGTTGGTAAAATTGGTCGCGGTGTTGATGGTCATGTTCTGCGGCCCGGAGACGTGGATATGTCCGCCGTTGAAGAGGCCGGGCGAAGTGGTTGGATTGATAACCAGAACTTGATCCGGATGATCTCCCACGATAGCGCCAAGATTGAGGCCCGCGCTCGTAAAATTTGCACGGCCATGGATCAACTGGCCCGGACCGAACACCGGCAGTGCACCGGGGACGGAGTGCAGGTAGGTGTTTGTGTCCGACAAAAAGAACTCACCTGTCCCGCTCACGACGACGCTCCCAATGAACTGCAACGAGCCGGAGGCGTTGGCATTGGTCCCAAGTTGGAACCGACCCTGGTTGACCAGGGTGGAACCACCGATGCTGGTTGTGGTATTAGGGGACACGAGGAAGAAACCCGCGTTGGTTACGTCCGACATGGTGTTGTTGGCAGCCAGCACCATGCCTGTCCCTTCCGTTTGTAATGTTCCACCCCGAATGGTTGCACCGGCACCGTTGAGGCTCACCACCGAAGTATCACGCGCCACTATGAGGCCGCCGGTGTTGTTGATCGCACTATCGACGCGCAGGGTATTGCCCGACTCGGCGGCAATTGTGCCTGTGTTGTTCTTCGGATTGGTGTGCAATACCAACTGGCCGGTTTCCGCCCGGATGGTTCCGGCATTATTCACCGTGGCCTGCACATTGCCGCGCCCGTGAATGTCCTGGGTCGCCGGGATCGTCAAGCGCGCCGCGCCCGATGTGCTGAGAAAAGCATTGGAATCACTAAGAAAAATGTCGCCCGCGCCGACGATCGCCAGATCGGTACTGAACTGCAATGTTGCTCCGGCGTTGGCGTCCGCACCCACTTCGATGGTACCGCTGTTGGTAAGCGTACTTCCGGATACATCAACAGTTGTGTTCGGCAGGACGCGAAAGTCGCCCAAGATGGTGATATCAGTCAGAGAGTTGTTGGAGGCCTGAACCAAGCCTGATCCTTCCGATAGCAACGTTCCACCCTGGATGAATGCGCCCGCTCCATTGAGGTGAACTACTGCGGCGTCACGCGCCACAATGAGGCCACCTGTGTTGTTGATCGCACTATCGACGCGCAGGGTATTGCCCGACTCGGCGGCAATTGTGCCTGTGTTGTTCTTCGGATTGGTGTGCAATACCAACTGGCCGGTTTCCGCCCGGATGGTTCCGGCATTATTCACCGTGGCCTGCACATTGCCGCGCCCGTGAATGTCCTGGGTCGCCGGGATCGTCAAGCGCGCCGCGCCCGATGTGCTGAGAAAAGCATTGGAATCACTAAGAAAAATGTCGCCCGCGCCTACGAGCGCCAAATCGGTACTGAACTGCAATGTTGCGCTGGCGTTGGCGTCGGCACCCACTTCAATGGTGCCACTGTTGGTGAGCGTGCTTCCGGACACATCGACTGTCGTATTGGGTTGCACGCGAAACTGGCCCAGGTTGGTTACGTTGGTCATGCTGCTATTGGCACCCTGAACGAGACCCGACCCTTCCGTTTTTATCGTTCCACCGTGAATCGTTGCGCCAGTTCCATTGAGATACACCATTGAAGCGTCGCGCGCCAGGATCAGCCCGCCGACGTTGTCGATGGGAACTTTAGATTCCAGGGTGAATCCGCCTTCAGCCTTCATGATGCCGGTATTGGTTTTCGGTTCGCCTGCAAGCGTCAGCGTGCCTAATTCAGAGCGGATCGTGCCCGCGTTCACTATTCCGACATTGATCTGGCCGCGTCCATGAATGTCCTGTGTAGCGGGGACGGTCAAGTTGACTGCGGCCGCGCTGTTCAGTTGACTGACCGTGTCACTGAGGAAGATGTCGCCGGTGCCAGCGAGCGCCATGTCGGTATTGAAGTGCAGAACGGTACCGGCATTGACGTTTGCGCCCACGTCGATAGTCCCGCTGTTGGTGAGCGTACTTCCGGACACGTTAACCGTCGTATTGGGCTGCACGCGAAACAGGCCCAGGTTGTTCATGTCGGTCATGCTGCAGTTGGCACCCTGCACGAGGCCAGACCCTTCCGTTTGCAGCGTGCCACCGTGTATCGATGCTCCCGTTCCATTGAGGTAGACCAGTGACGCGTCGCGCGCCAGGATCAGCCCGCCGACGTTGTCGATGGGAACTTTAGATTCCAGGGTGAATCCGCCTTCAGCCTTCATGATGCCGGTATTGGTTTTCGGTTCGCCTGCAAGCGTCAGCGTGCCTAATTCAGAGCGGATCGTGCCCGCGTTCACTATTCCGACATTGATCTGGCCGCGTCCATGAATGTCCTGTGTAGCGGGGACGGTCAAGTTGACTGCGGCCGCGCTGTTCAGTTGACTGACCGTGTCACTGAGGAAGATGTCGCCGGTGCCAGCGAGCGCCATGTCGGTATTGAAGTGCAGAACGGTACCGGCATTGACGTTTGCGCCCACGTCGATAGTCCCGCTGTTGGTGAGCGTACTTCCGGACACGTTAACCGTCGTATTGGGCTGCACGCGAAGCAAGCCCAGATTGGTGATTTCCTCAAACTGGGAGTTCTGAAAGAGGATGACTCCCGTCCCCATGGTTTGAAGCGTACCGCCCAAGACTCGCGCGTTGGCGCCGTTTATCTGCACTGTGCCGCCATCAGCAGCGCGGATAGTTCCGCCGGTGTTATTGACGGGTAGATTATTCACTATCAATGTCTTGGAACTTGCTGCGGCGAAAGTGCCCGTATTGGATTTGGGCGTGGCACCGAGGGTAAGCGTACTATGGTCTGAAATGACATCGCCGGCGTTGTTGAGGTTGGCATCAATGGTTCCCCGACCATGAATGGTATGGCCGATTGCATTGGTGAGAACCGCCGGTCCCGTGGAGTTGAGGGTGGCCACGCTGTCGGACATGTCGATATCGCCCGTACCACTGAACACGAAATCGGTGGCCACCTGCAAGACTGCCAATGCATTGGCATCAGCACCGATCTCCAGCGTTCCATTGTTCTGGAGGAATGTCCCGCTGATCGTCGCGCCGGTATTGGGGTTGATACGCAGGTACCCGGCGTTGGTCGGGCCGGTAAACGTGACAGACACATTACTGAGATCGAATAGCGAACCACCTGCACGGCTTAACGTGCCGCCGATCACATTGATCCCGCCGGCAAACTGAACATTTCCGCCGTTGGCGAACACGGTTCCGCCATGGTTAGTCAGCGTGGTTCCCGCCAGCTGCAGCAATCCAGACTGGGCTTCAATGAGTGCGCCGTTGTGGTTGACCATGTCCACGGAGATCGTAGTCGTCCCGCCACCGGCGCTCTTGCGCACCGTTCCACTGTTCTCAATTACAGGTGGGTTGCCGGTGCCTCCTGCGGCGCTAGTAATATCAGCATCGGAAGCAATATCGAACATGGCGGTTGAACCCATAACAGCGCCATTGCGCAGCGTTGATCCGGCGCTGAGCTGCAGGTTACCCGTGTTGGACAGTGCAAGCGTTCCCGCATTGTCCAACGTCGATAGGAGAAGCGTCTTGGCATTGGTGCTCGAAAGGACAAGTGTGCCACGCTGGTCCAACATACCCCCACTGATGCTCCCCGAGGACCAATCACTGGCGGAGTCAATAACGAGCGTGTGAACGCCGAGCGCAAGAGTCGCGAAATTCTGCAGAGTGAGGACATCCGCCGCGTGATTTGCAGAAAGCGAAAGACTGTGATTGACGATGGCGGTGTCACCGTTGACGGGGAATGCGTGATCGCCCGAGGGGACGGCGCTCCAGGTTGCTGCCGCGCCCCAGTCACCTGCGCCCGTACTGGTAAACGTCACCGGGACGGCCGCGACGGTCAGTCGGGACATGCCACCGTAGAACACAATCAGAACTGCGATGCCCAATATTCTCGCGCGCAACATGGTAATGCTCCTTGCTCTCCAAAATCCACGGACATGTAGAAGTGCGCCCGACGAATCCCATCCGTCCAACCGAGCTCCGCGCAGCACAACGCGCTTCCTATGTGGATCCTAGGTGGCCGCGCAATGGGCGTTAGAGAAAGTGCGCCGATTCCAAAGTCGTTCCGAGCGAATGCCTCCAAGTGTAAGTGCAGATGGATGGAATCCAACCACGATCGCGAATCGTGGGAACCAGCCATGAAGAGCGACTTCGCTTGCAGAGATCCGGCAGAAGAGGAATGAAAACTATCAGTTTTTCTTGGCGAGTTTGCGCGCCGAATCGGCGATGGACCAGCGCTCCGCGCCTTCGACCAGGGCGATGTCAATCATGTCGGGACCGGAAGGATTCTCGACCAGGGCCTTGGCCATGACGGCCGATGCGGCACCGTTGGTCTTGCTGTGGCCGTTGCCGTTTTTCGCAGCGCGGACGACGGCCGACTCAACGACGTGCACTTTCAAATCCGTTTCGCCGATGCGGACGATGTCGCCATTTTGCAGCATGTGGAAGGAGACCGGCTGACCGTTGACCAGCGTGCCGTGGGCACTGAGCAGATCGACAATGGCGGGATGACCCTGAAAGTGCATGAGCAGGCAGTGCGCCCGCGAAGCCTTTTTGTCCTGCAGTACAATGTCGCAGCCTTCGCGGCGGCCGATCAGGCAGACCGCTCGCGCCGGGCGCAGCAGACGGCCCGTGCCGACGAGTTCCAGCGCGACGGCTTCCGGGGACGGTTCAAGTGTCACCAATCCGTCAGCGTGTATGGCATGCTGCGAAGGGTTTTCGATATCCACGCGGAACTCAAAGGGAAAGATTTCCAGCATGTCGCCGTCGTGGATGGTTTCCAGTTCCATTTTGAGGTTGTTGAGGCGGGTGCCGTTTTGTGACACGAGGTCGACACCATGAACAGTTTCGCCGTCGCAGATGACGACGGCGTGCACGGGCGAGACGGTTTCGTGGTTCAGCTGCACCTTGCAACCCGCGCGGGCTCCGAGCAGGGTAACGAGGTGACGGCACTCTATGGTTTTGGAGACATCTCCCCCGCCCTGCACCACCAGCCGCACGTGCGGTGCGGTGGGTGGAAGAAGTGGTGAGCCCAGCGACCCTACTGCGCTGCTCGTCATGATCTAATGCCCCAAGCCGATCGGTACCCCTGCGCCGCACAAGTCCGTCGCGCGTGGTACAGCCCCCAGGCCGACCCAGGCACGCAGACCGAAACTTGCTCCCCTCCGGCTTCCCGATAAAAAACCCTGCTACAGTATACGCATCGCGGTTGCCCGATTCCAGCACAACTTTTGACAAAGTTCGGACTATTCCCGCCATTGTATTTCGGCGGCCCCAAGGCCCGGATAAAGTTGAATTACAGGACCTACGCAGGAAATGCGCAGGCCCGAGAATAATTCCGAGGGCGTGAGATGCACACGTGGTGCGCGTTTGAAGGTAAACCCCCTTCGAACAGGCCAGAAAATGCGAGCCGCGCACCCACGCTGAATCGCGGCGATTTCAACTATTCACAAGTTGGATCAGGTCGGCTCGAGCTGCAGGAACTCCAGCATGTACTGGTCGTACGCATCCTGTCCGGCCTTGGTGGCGAGCTGTAAACCCAGTTCGTTAATTACCTTGGTGCCCATGCCGATCCACTCGCGCCAGCATGGCGTGCAGATGTTCGCGTAGATTTGATCGCCGACTTTTCCCTTGAACGGCGGCTTGGCGAGTTTTCCTTCCGGCCGGCCGCAGCGCGAACATTTGAAGCCGTCACTCGATGCACCAGGGGCGGACGGAGCGGCAGAATCGGTGGTCTTGAAGGCGGGAACCGGCGCATTCCATTCTTTCAGGAGCGCGGCCATGGCATCGCGCGGCATGCGGTCTCCGAGTTTGTCCGCCTCAACCACGCCGGTGGTCGCGGTGGCCACGGCCTTGGCACGATCGCCGGATTTCTCATAGTTCTGCGCGAGCAAATGGTAGGCCTTGGACAGGCGCGGATTGATGGAGAGCGCGCGCGTAAGCGGCGCGATGGCGGCCGCAAAGTCTCCGGCATCCATGTAGGCTTTCCCGAGACTGAAGTGACCGAGTTCGTTGGTGGGGTCGGCCTCGGCCATTTGTTTGAACTGTTGAATCCGACGATCGTCCATGGTTGTGTTGCCACTCCGCGTTTTACTGAATACTGAGGCATTCGGCCGCGCGATCCATGGCGCGGCATCCGGTTATTAGTCTATGCTCCCGCGCCGCGAATGAAAAACTCCATGAGTTCGTGGCCGGGATTGAGATGGAAATCGCTCTGGCGGGCGTTTGCTTCGGAAAAGGGAAGGCCGAGGACTCCGTCCAGGCCGAAGCCGGCGACGCAGAACGGGGGAGCGTCGCCGGTGTGGACGCGTTTTTCGACGGGGGTGGGGTGATCGGGCGCGACGAGGATGCGCCAGCGGTCGTGCCCGCGAAGTTCGGCCAGGACGGGACCGACGACGTGCGCGTCGATCTGTTCCAGTGCCACAACCTTGGCACGAGCATCGCCGAGGTGTCCCGCCTCGTCGGGGGCTTCGACGTGCACGATGACCAAATCGTGCTCACGCAGCGCTTCGACCGCGTACCGTCCCTTCGCCGCATAGTCGGTGTCGAGATAGCCGGTCGCGCCGGGCACCCAGATGTTTCGCAGTCCGACCACCTTCGCGAGGCCACGGATCAGATCCACCGCGGCAATGCACGCACCCGGCACGCCAAAGCGCTCCGCGAAAGAAGGGAGCGCGCGGGAACGGCCTTGTCCCCATAGCCAAATATCCGTGGCGGGATTTTCGCCGAGATCGCGGCGAACCGAGTTGAGTTCATGTTCGTGCAGCAGTTCGTGGGCGCGGCGCATGAGGTCGCGCAGCCAATCGGCACCCTGGCCGCGCGGCAAGTGCGCCGCAACCGGTTGATCGGGAACGTCATGCGGCGGCGTGCACTGCGGATCCAAATCCTGCGCCTGCGAAATAACCAGCAAATTGCGGTATGAGACGCCGGGATGGAAGCGGCAACGCGGTTCACCGAGGTTTGCGTTCAGGTGATCGATGAGTAGGCGGGACTCGCGGTTGCTAATATGCCCGGCCGTGAAGTCGGCCATCGCGCCATCGACGAGCGTCACAAAGTTGCAGCGGAATACGATCTCATCTTCGCGGAGGGTGATTCCCTGTGCGGCGGCTTCGAGCGGCGCGCGGCCGGAATGGCAGGTGCGCGGATCGTAGCCCAACAGCGACATCGTGCAGATGTCGCTACCCGGTGAGAAGCCGGGCGGGACGGTGGTCACGATTCCCTGGCGACCTTTCTGTGCGATAGAATCGATGTGCGGCTTGTGGGCGACTTCGAGCGGTGTACGTCCACCCAAAATGGCTACGGGCTCATCGGCGGCACCGTCGGGAAGAATGATCGCGTATTTCATACATTAGGCCTTGTGGAGAGCGCGCATTGTCGAGTGGCGTTGGTCAGTTGTCGAATGGGATTAATCTCAGTTTTTGGACAAATTTGCCGGTGCGGAGAATATCGCAAGGTCGAATTGAAAAGGGGTGTTTACCCCCAAGAAGCGATCGCGGCATCGTGCAAATAGCTAGAATCGGCTATCTGGAAAAGAAATGTTGACAGTGTGGGGTATGTTTCGGTAGTATTCGCGGCTCAACGATGCAGTTGGTGAGCGGAAGAAAATTCCTCATCCGCGGCCGTGCAAGGAGCTGCGGTTTGAGGACATGAATGGTTTCCCGATCGGGCCGGAGTTGTCACGGGGGTGCATCGCCGGTTCGATTCCAGAAGTGCTCTGGGAGGGGTAGTAAACATCCGACGGCGCGACCGTGAAAGCGGACCGCGACGCCGGATGTTTGTTTTGCGGGATATAATCGGGGAAGCTTGGGATGTAGATGTAGGCCGCCGCTCGTATACAACACTTCAATCATGTTGTGAGCGACTACTCGTGGCGGCGTGAACAAAGTGCCCCTTGGCGGTTGGTTGGACATAATGAACAAGACTTTGAGGCAAGGGTGCGGCTGAGGCCTTGCGAGATGAATCATGCCGGTTTTTCAATGTGCGATCTGCGAGAAGAAAGTAGCGTTCGCGCGGCAGGAAGACGTTCCATGGAGGCCGTTCTGCAGTGAGCGCTGCAAGATGGTCGATCTGGGACGCTGGCTGGACGGAACGTACAACATATCGGAGCCGCTGCCCGCGTCAGAGCTTCTGCCGCGATCGATCGAAGACGACGATCAGGGACACGATTAACCACAGCACGCACGCCAAGTGGTTGAGCGCCGAAGCGGAAGGGCCGAAAGTGGTTATAATCCCCCCTCCTTATGGAAACCTCAGACACACATGACGATCGGGGTCTAAGTGCGCAGTTGTCAGCGCCGGGCGGCAACCTACGCACAGAAACCCGACAGATCATCGCGCTTACCATTCCCGTGGTCATCACGAACAGTTCGCGCGCATTGATGGATGTTACGGACTATTTGCTGATTTCGTGGGCGGGATTGAATGAAGCGCAGGCGGCGATCCTTCCGGCGCAGATGCTCATGTGGTCGTATATCGTACTGGGCATGGGCGTGGTTTCCATGGTGAACACGTTCACCGCGCAGTCACTCGGCCGCGGGGAACGCGAGGAATGCTCGGCGTATGCATGGCAGACGGTTTATGTGGCGGCGTTCATGGGGTTGGTGGCGCTGCTGGTGCAACCGGGAATTCCGCATTTGATTCAACTCATCGGGCATGAGTCGGGGGTGCAAGACGCCGAGAATGCGTATTTACGCGTGATGATTCACGCGGTTGCGCCGACGATTGCGTCGAATGGTCTGGCGTGGTTTTTCGTGGGGGTACGCAAGCCGTGGGTGTCGACCTGGTCGGTGCTGGAATCGAACTTGGTCAACGTTGTGGTCAGCGCCGCCCTGGTGTTTGGCTGGTTCGGCATTGAGCCAATGGGAATCATGGGCGCTGCGTGGGGTACGGTGATCGCGCTCTACTATCGCACGATTCGGCTGGCGATCACCATGTGGAGTGCGTACTACGCGCAGGAGTTTTCTACACGACGGATGTGGCGGCCGTCGATGAAACACTTCATGCGGCTGGTGCGTTCGGGGACGCCGTTCGGCGCGCAGATGTTCTTTGAGATTGCGGTGTGGGCGATTTTCGTGACGATCCTGGTGGGCCGGACGTTCGGGACGAATGATCTGATTGCCACGAATGCGGCGTGGCAGTTCATGCGCATTGCGTTCATGCCGGCAATGGGCGTGGGTCAGGCCATGACTTCGCTGGTGGGTCACTCGATCGGGGCCGGACGGTTGGAGCGGGCCATACGTGAAGTGCGATTCGGGGTGCTGATCACGACCGTGTACATGGGCGCGCTCTCGATGATCTATGCCATCTGGGGCGCGGAGCTGGTTGGCTGGTTTAATCCGGACCCGGAGGTCATGCGGATCGGGCGCGGGGTGATGATCTGTACGGCCGTGTTCCAGGTTTTTGATGGTCTGGCCATTATTTATGCGTCAGCGCTGCGCGGCGCGGGCGATACGTTTGTGCCGTCGATCGTGTTTACGGTGTTTAACTGGGTGTTCATCGTGTGCGGCGGTTGGGCGATGACAGTGCTGATGCCGGGGATGGAGAGCGTGGGGCCGTGGACGGCGGCGGCCGCGCTGATCATCGTAGCGGCGGCGTTCTTCCGCTGGCGATGGCGCGGCGGCGCCTGGAAGAAGATCGATTTGTTTGGTGACAGAAAAGAGACACTTTCCGTGGTCACGGACGGAGTCTGATATTTCGCAAGTCCCTTGCAGGTCGCTGTAATGCAGCACCATTACGGGTTGTTTCTTCGAAATATGCCAGCCCAGAGCAACCAGCAACTCGCCTTACTTATTCCTACATTTCAAAAAAAAAATCGGGATGAACCGCGCCGCAACCCCTTGGCGCAATGCTGCGAATTTTCCCGCAGGCTATCGCGAGTTAGCTCACACACCATGAATCCGTACAGCCGTTTCCAGGCCTGGAACGACCCTTGAGACGTGGCACGGCGAATGCCATATGGGACCGGGGACGGCTCGCTTGGAATGAATGAACAAGCTCTTGCCGTACTTGTTGATTCAGCACCTTCGGCAAAGCGGTTTTGTCGGAGGCGACGTTTCGGTAGTTTCTGCTTTAGGAAGGAATGACAAAATGACGCGAAGAATGTATGGGATCGGGGCGCTTAGCATGCTGGGTTTTGCCATGTGGGCTGCGAGCCCGGCACCGGCTGCCGTGGACAGCGCAAGAACTTCAGGTGGAACGCTCGTTGGCACGGTATTCACGCGCGACGGCGACGCAGTAAGCCACGCCACGATCGATGTGGTTTCGCTCGACACTCGTTCTTTGCGGATGCGGTCGCAGGCTGATCAATCAGGGTCGTTTCGCGTGAGTTCGCTGCCGGTCGGCAAGTACATGGCCATCGCCACTCGGGGAGGGTATCGCGGGACGACCGAGTTTTCAGTGGATTATGTTGGCGCGGTGGTACGTATCCGAATTGAACTGGTTACACCGTAACCAGCGAGAAGGCCGCACTTCGCGCAACACCTGCAAACCGCGCTTCTTTCCTCCACGCCTGGTTTGCAACGGTCCGCGGGAACCGCACGAGCGGTTCCCGCTGCATTTTTGGTCTTGCGTTTGGGGCACCGCATCGGTTACATCTGGCTGGCCGCCGAGACCGTGCGGCTTTGCGGATGATCCAAGAAATCAAAAAACTTCGAATGGCGGTCCTGCTCTCCGGCGGTGGGCGGACGATGCTCAATCTGCACGACCGCATTTTGGATGGCACGTTGGCGGCACGGATTGACGTGGTGGTCAGTTCACGCGCGGAGGCGCAGGGAGTTGAGCGGGCGCGGGCGCGCGGACTACGCGTGGTGGTGGTGCCTCGAAAGGAAAATACGGAAGAGGAGTTTCAACGAAAGATTACGGAGGCGGTCCAGGGGGTCGACCTGGTGTGCATGGCCGGTTTTCTGTCGTTATGGAAGATCCCGCCGGAGTTTGCCGGGCGGGTCATGAATATTCATCCGGCGCTGCTTCCGGCATTTGGCGGGCCGGGGATGTATGGCGAAAAGGTGCATCGGGCCGTGCTGGCAGCGGGCGTAAGAGAGAGCGGCTGCACGGTGCATTTTTGTGATAATGATTATGACGAGGGGCCGATTATTTTGCAGCGGCGAATTGCGGTATCGGACAGTGACACTGAAGAGACGCTGGCGGCTCGGGTCTTCGAGCAGGAATGCCTTGCGTATCCGGAAGCGGTGCGGCAATTCGCCGAGGGGAAGATCAGCCTGGTCGATGGAAAAGTGGTTAAGCGAGGTTGATTCACGATCAAACGATGAACCAGCATGTCCCATTTCCATGAGAAAGTGGAGTGAATGACCGGATGGGACTATACTTATGTTGCTCGACACTGGTGCCATCCGGGTTGAGCGCAAGCCGGGGGCGATTGGATTCGACCGGGCGTGCAGACGAAAGTGTGGCGTGCCGAGGTTGCTGGGAGGCCTCGTAAAACACCTGGCAAAAAAAGTAACTGGCAACGATTACACGTATGCCATGGCTGCCTAAGACTAGGTAGCCCGTCGCGCGGACGACGCCCGCTAGATCGCGCGACGACGACAGCGGGCTGGCCAGCGGTCGCCGCCTGACCGATTGCTGGTGAGAAAACGTGAGGCTGGGGCAGCGGAAAGCCTGTCGATGGGCCGTCCGCGACCCGAGAAAAAATAATATCGACTACGCACGTAGAGGCACTCTCCGAACCGTCGCGGGACGGGGGTTCGATTCCCCCCGCCTCCATTCATCGAGATCGACGTTCTTTCGGCAAAAACAGCGGTTTTTGCGGGGTTTGCGTCGAACTCGATCTGACCACTCGGGACCCCTTGGGACCGTCTTGGGCCACGTTTATTTTGTACCTATTTTGTACTCTCACGGGCCACCATCCACATGGTGGCCCCTGTAAGGCTTGAGCAAATCGCAGCCCCAGAAACTCTGGTGGTCATCGAAAATCACGCAATAGCCGAAGAGCTTTTCTGATAGTTGATCAATATTATCAAACGCGAAGCTAATTTTAGTTAGATCTACCACTCCGTCCCGATGCTCGACCCGACCACGTGCGATCACACGCTCGTCATGCACCGCTGCGCCACTATCACGCTCATACACGCCGGCAAGCGGTCGGACCAATCGCTTAACACATGGTCAACAATTCCCGTGGAGGGCCAAAACGGGAATCTTGCAGGTTGGCGTCCCCAACCATTTTCCACGCTACAACGCCGGGAGCACTGACTGCCCGGCCACATCAGGCCGTTCGGCTGGTGTCCGCACCAGTAGAAACCAGGGGCTGAGTCGAACGGGCCTCCGGGAACCCGTCCGCAGGCATCGCCTCCGTCGCATCCCACCGCTCGTCGCCAAGCTCGCTCCGCGAGTCGGGGAGTGCAACGACCGATTGGGTCCCGTACCGCAGGCGCCGCAAGGGAAGTCTTGCCTAATTGGACAGGCCGGTGGACAGCAATCGCTTTCGTGCTTGCTCGTTTTCGGCATCCTTAACGGTTGCAAATGTCACGGATCGACCGATGACTGGGACCAGTGCCGATGGTGTTGGTTTCGACGCCCAAAAACCGTTACCACTCTGCTACCTTGCACCGAACTCACATTCAATCCGCCAACCTAAGGAGTTTCTTTGAGATGCGCCGAGAAGAGAATGACGGGCGGGAGCTGCCATCCGCAGCCCCGCCCGAATATAAGTGTCACTTGCCGTCACTCTTGGGCGGGACAGATTTTTCCGGAATAATGTACATCGCAGTTGCATTGAGGATCATGACCTTGTCCTTTGCTTCCTTTACCGTCCCCTGTATGACGACTTCGCTAAGCTCTTTGAGTCCGTTTGTGCCTTTGAGCCCCATTCGGAGCGGCGCGCCTTCTGCATCGACGACTTGGATCGTTGCGGAATGTTTGGCGATTGCTTCAGCGGTGTCGCAGCAGTAGTCCCACGGGGTCTTGCACTTGTCTTCCGGATCGTCCGAGCAGGCCTTTAAGCCTGCGCCCATCAACGTGAAGACGGCTCGTTTTTCGATGAAGGGATTCTTGCTCCCGCCGATTCGCCCTCGAATGACCACCTTATCACCCGATTTGGCGGCCGCCTTGGACTCCTCAACAGTTTTTGCACCCTCCGGCTCTTTTTCAAGAAAGAACCCGGACGGCAAAGCGGGCGCGGTTCCCGCCGCGCTTGCCGTCGGTTGCTTCTTTCCACCCGCATCCTGCAAGCCGACAATTGTCAAACAAAAACTAGCGGCCGACACCGCGACCATAAGACACTGCACCATTTTCCACGTTCCTTTCTTTGCGTTTGCGAAACCACGATCACTAGAAAGCCTTGAGGGCTTCGGGGATCTCCAGTCGCAGGCAACGCCACGCTGGAGGCAATGCCCCCACCAGACCTAGAATCAAACCGGCGGAAAGACCGACACCCAACACAAACGGGTCCACGCGCAGACCAAACGCTCCCATCGAGAATCGAACGGCTACTCCGTCAAGCATCGTCGCACCAACGGCACTCGCCAGCAACGCGCCGGCAGCGGTCATGAGTACGGACTCTTGCACAAGCGATACGACGATAGCACTACGCCGAAACCCGCAAGCCTGTAGTGTTCCGAGTTCGCGAACCCGGGACGCGAACGCGGCGTACATCGTATTGAGTCCGCCAAAAAGACCGCCCAAGGCAACGAGCCCTGCGGTAACCCATGCGAGAATACGAATGGGTGCAAAGAACTTCGACAGTTTGGCGTAATACGCCGTTTCAACCATCGAGGATAACTCAAGATCGACGCGTGTTTTCGTGAACAAGTCCACGTCGTCCACATCAGCGCGTTTTGAATCGAGTGCCACGATGACGCATGAGTCGGTCATCCGTTTCGTCGCCTCTTTCAGATCCGTCAGGATTGTCCATGCCTCGGCGTCCATGACCGTACCGGGAGCCTGAAACCGACCAACAATGGTCCAGGATCGCTTCTCGATCCAAAGCTGTTTCCCAAGATTCAGTTCGTCGGGATGCACTCCCATCTTGGTTGCTAGCATTGATCCCACCATCACTTCATTCTGTCCGGCCATCGGAAATCGTCCCTCCGCGACACGAACGGACGCATGGACGAAAAGAGCCGTCGGTGTAATGCCGCGCACCAAGACGAGTGGACCCTTACCCTGATCCGCAGCGGTCTTAACAGGAAGTTGCACATGCACCTCCGGCGACACGTAGTCCACACCGCTGCGCGTCCGAATACCGGGGATGGATGCCGCCACCAACCCAGCGACGCTCGCTTCGACCTCGCTTCGCTCGATGGATTCTTCGCTACCCGCGCCCAGAAGAATGATGTTATCCGGCTCGCCCGTGGCGCGCAGCGAAGAGTCCATACCTTGCACAAACGCTCCGGCAGCCAATAGAAGCAGCACGACGATCACACTGCCGCCGATGGACAGCGCCAGTCGCGCCTTCGAGCGTGTCAGGTTCCTAACCGCATAATCCAAGGGAAGTATTTTCATAGTACCTTCTCGTTCAAACAGCGCGGAAGCAATGTGCAATCTCTCGACGGCTCGCCTGAATGGCAGGCACAAGACCGGCCACAACTCCGACACCCGCGGAGATCGCAAGGCCAATGAACACCATGCTCCAGTTCGCGCGAATACTGATGCTCAGGCCTTCGTTGTACAAACTGAAATTGCCGAAGTGGATAACCGCAAGGGCCGCAAACGTACCCAGAACGCCGCCACCCATACCGATGATCGCGCCCTCCGTAACGATGAGCCGGGCAATGAGGCCGCTACGGAACCCGAGGGTTTGAAGCACGGCATGTTCGCGAACGCGATCCTGTACACTGAGCACAATGGCATTCCCGACCAGCGCAAGCACGGCCGCTAGACAACCCCAGCCAAGAAACTTCGTAAAGGCGACGATTTCGACGATATCAGAACCCGCCTGCGCTACAAAGGCCCGCTCCGGGCGAGTTTGTGTCGGCTCCGCTTCGCTGCGGAATTCCTCGTCAATTGCTCTCGCAACGGAATCAAGGCGCGAGGGTGCATCGACGCGCACATTGAATTGAGTGACAATACCTAGGCCCCCACGAGTGGCTGAACGCTGCAAGAAGTCCAAGTGCACGTACGCGACGTTCTGGTCCTGTGGCTCGGACGATTTAATGATGCCCGCTACCGTGACCGTTACGCCCGAAGCATCAAACGACTGTCCCGTCTTGAACCCACGGCGTAGCGCCAGCCGCTCGCCAACCAGCGCCGAATCTGAGCGCTTTCGCCACTCGTCCAACGATCCATCGACCAGCGTCCAGGGTTCGGACAGAGCGCTCAGGGACTCGGCGGGCACACCGCGAAATGTGACCACGTCGAGGCTGGCGGCGCAGTTGGTAACGACGATCTTTATTGGGATCACGCTGGTGACGCCGTCGATTTTCTCAATCCGCTTCTGGTAGTGTTCAGGCAACCGACTGGTTGCCGGGCAGAAGCGATTCTCGCGGTAGACGATAAGAGTCTGGTCCGCCGCACTCACTTCCGTCGCCTCATGGACACCCCGTTGAAGAGTCTGCACGGTGATAAATAGGAACATGGCGACAATGACGCCGCCCATGGTGAGGAGAGTACGCGTGCGATGCCGCACGACTTGCTTAAGCACCACGGGCATGTAACGAAATGCGATCATGTGAGCACCTCCTCACGCGCGGTTGGCCTTCTAGATTGCAATTGTTCGGCTTCCAACAAGCGACCCTTCTCCAGGTGCAAAGCACGTTTGGCATGGGAAGCGCACTTGGCGTCGTGGGTGACCATCAAGAGCGTCTTGCCTAATTCACGATTGAGTCGGACCAGCAGCTTCATAATGGACGCCGCTGATTCCGCGTCCAGATCACCCGTGGGTTCATCCGCGACAATGATCTTCGGGTCGGTCACGATGGCCCGTGCGATAGCCACACGTTGTTCTTGTCCACCGGAAAGTTGCCGCGGATAGTGGTCGTGCCGATCGGCAATGCCAACCAGTTGCAACGCATGGGCGACCCGCTCGTGCCGTTTGCGAGTTGGGGCCTTGTGAAGCAGCAAGGGCAATTCCACGTTTTCATAGGCCGTCAAAACCGGCACCAAGTTATAAAGCTGAAAGATGTACCCAACGTTCTCACTTCTCCAATCCGCAAGACGCGAGCGAGAAAGCGACGCGATATCCTGGCCCTGAATTCGCAAGTTCCCCGCGGTGGGTCGATCAATACCCGCGATGAGATTGAGCAGCGTCGTCTTCCCGCTTCCCGACGGACCCATAAGGGCAAGAAAATCGCCGGCAGGCACATCGAGGTTCAGTTCTTGCAGCGGTGTGATGGTGGCATCACCCTTGCGATAAGTCTTGGTAAGCTCTCGGCATTCAATCAGTGTCATTTTTGCTCTCCTTGTTGACCTGCCGTCCCATCCGGAGCTTCACCTGAAACTCGCACTCGCATACCCGGTCGTAGGGAGCGTGGCGGCTCAAAGATCATCCTGTCGCCGGGCCGCAATCCGTCGGTGACGGTCAACAGCCCGGTACGATTGGTGGTTTCCAGAACGATTTTGCGGTCGGCGGCAATGGTGGTCTGGTTCTTGGTTTCATGCTCAACAACCCATACCCGTCCAGCGTTTCCACTTCGATCCAAAACCACTTGCTCCGGAATCAGCAACCGCAGCCCGGACTGCGCTTGAAACCCACTGGATTGCGCTGAGTCGTTGCTACCGTGCGCCGCAACCGAATCTTGGCTGCGCCCCAAGGCACTGGTGGAGGCCGGACTGGAGTAGAACCGTACGCGGGCGAGCATTTCCGGCTTCAGGGTTTCCACGGGATCTTCGATGGCGACTTTCACTTGAACCGTGTTGCGTTGGATGTTCGCTTCATGGACGATTCTGGTCACCGCGCCGCGAAACACCTTGTCGGGCATGGCTTCCGTCACCACTTCGGCGACCGAACCAACTTGAACCTTGGCGCAGTCAGCCAACGGAATATCGACTCGCACTTGCAGGCTTTGAGGGTCGTAGAGTCGAGCAATGGCGCCGCCCATTGACTCCGATGCGGCAGAAGACCCTTTGCGACTGTTCATGGAGATTCGACTTCCCGGTTCGACGAACCTTGCCATGACCACGCCGGAAATCGGCGAAACGATTTGCATTCGCTCCAGGTTCAATCGTGCTTCCGTACATGCGACTTCTTGCGTGCGAATGTTGGCTAAGGCGCTAAGATGCATCGCTTTGGCGGCGGCCAATTCTTCCTGCAAAGCGGTGCGGCGAAACTGTAGCCCTGCCAGTTGGCTTTCGGGGGCACCACCGGTTGCGGCAAGCTTGCGGGTTCGTGCGAGTTGGTCGTCTACATCGGCCAGCCGGGCCTCGGCAGCACGAATCTCCGCTTCAGCCTTGGATTGGCCGGCTTGCAGGCCGGCAAGCTGTGCTTCCGCTGAATCGACGGCAAGCTGGGCATCCCTATCGATCAAGCGCGCTATCACTTGACCGGCGTCAACCCGGTCTCCCTCAAGAACAAGAACCTCGTGCACAACGCCTTCGGCAAGAGCAGGAACGAAGGTCGAATACGGAGCGGGTTCAATCCACCCGGGAGCTTGAACCAGCATTGTGGGTGCACTTGCGATTCGAGGCGCAGCCACAGTCGTGTTCGTTGTTTCGTTCGGTCCTGCACCAGCAAGCGTATCCGTGATTACGGGAATAACTTGGACTTCGGTCACGGCTTGCAGCGTCCCCCGCGCGGAGTAGGCCAGAAGTCCGAGCGTGCCGACAACAATGGTGGCAGGCACCAGAACGCGCGTCTTCCAACGCGACGGCGGTCGGGGAATTTCCGTTGGTACAGCGTCTTCAGTTTGACGCGCCAACGTCAACAAGGGCGAGTTCATGATTCGGCTCCTGGCAAGTCTCACGCAGCTCAATGAACGTTTCTGTCCGCGAAGCGACAACGCCGCGTTCGCGCGAACGCGAAGCGCTTGGGTAGTGACTTGCGAGCTAATCAGATAAGAAGAGGCGTGAACCGTTGCAGGTCAGGAGGCGATCTATGGAATGCATAAAAGTGGGTTGCTTCTAGGCTTGTGGGGGCAAGCAAAAACGTCTCGAATGCGATGAGGCTGAGCGGGCCGATTTCGAGCGAAGTGAACTTGCTTGGTGTTTCATACGCTACACCGTGCCCGGAACAGAAACACGATGCCGCGTCGTCATCGGGAGCCTGAGAAGGAAACGACGGCGCGTTTTCTTTTTCGCTCGGACAACAACAGCGTCGAGACGATTTGGAATCGTCAACGCCGGCCGCGCAAAGACCGCATGCCAGCGGACAGCCAGCGCTGATCCAAAAGACAAGAAAAAATGATACGCCCTTACTCATCGCTTTTCAAAGTATACGGAGGCCCTACGGCTTCGTCAATTTCATTATCGGCTTCAAGAACCGTTCCCGTCACTGGATGCGCCCGAAAACTCGATCGGACCCTGAACCGCGTTCCGGCCCGCTGAAGTCGTTTCTTCCCACCGGATCCTCACTAGGCTGCCTAGTGGCGGAATAGAGGGAAAGTTCACCGAGAAGCCGCCTCCGTCCTTGGGAAGCTTCACGGAAAGGTGATACGGAGCGGTGACACGACCTAATTCGTTCTTGTCCGGTGACACGATCACGACCACGATCGTTCCACTTTGTTCGGAAACCGCTGTGTCAGATGCAGGTTTGATCCGTCCGTGCACTCGCAAGGAAGCACCGCGTACTTCGGCGTGAGCGTGCGGCAGTCGAGTTCCCGGTGCCGCTTCGGTCTCCAACTTGAGAGTGCCGTTTTCGAACAAGTCGTGATGGCGAGGTCGATGAATAAACAAGGCGAGGACCATCGCGACCTGCGAAAGCAGAACAATCGCCGCGGTCCAAGTCATCCACTTTTCGGTGCGCCGTTTCATGATTGGGACGGGTGTTTTGTGGCACGCGAAGTACGCGGCACGTCTTGCTGCGTGGAAGAACCACCTCGCAGCAACCGGAGCCCGTTCGCGACCACGATGAGGCTCGCGCCCGTGTCGGCCAATACGGCCATCCAAAGCGTTGCGACCCCGAAAACTGCCAATAGAAAAAAGGTCGACTTCGTGATGATTGCAAAGGTAATGTTCTGAGCTAGAACCCCCGCCGTCCGCCTGCTCAATCGAATGAATTCGGGAACGCTCCGCAGGTCGTCGCGCATGAGCGCCACGTCGGCGGTTTCAAGGGCCGTGTCCGTTCCGGCGGCGCCCATCGCGAAGCCAATGTTGGCCTTGGCAAGCGCGGGGGCATCGTTGACGCCGTCGCCTACCATGCCGACAGGGCCATACCGTGCTCTTAACTCGTCGATTGCGGCGAGCTTTTCTTCTGGAAGCAGGTTGCCGCGGGCGTCGTCGATCCCAACAACCTTGGCGATGGCTTCGACGGTGCGCTGGTTGTCGCCGGAGAGCATGACTGTACGCACATTCAGGTCGTGCAGCTCGCGAATCGCAGCGACGCTGATGTCACGGGGTGTGTCGGCCACGGCGAGAACGCCAATCGCCTGCCGTGAGGTTGCCACAACGACGGCCGTCTTGCCTTGCGATTCCAATTTCTCCAGCAAACCTTCGACGGCCGGTGAGCAAACACCTCGTTCCTCGGCAAGTCGATGATTCCCTACGATGTAGGCCACTCCGTCGATGCGTCCCTCAACGCCGCGACCGGTGATGGACGCAAACCCTTCGATCGGCAGGAGCGGTCCGGTCCAGCCTTCGCAAACCGCGCGTGCAACCGGATGACTTGAAAGCGCGTCGAGACTTGCCGCGACTTGCAGCACCTTCTCACGGCTATGTTCGTTAAGGGGTTGAACATCGACAAGTCTCGGCTTCCCTTCGGTTACGGTGCCGGTCTTATCGAGTGCGACGACTCGCAGCTTGCGTCCAGTTTCCAGGTAAACTCCCCCCTTGATGAGAATCCCACGACGAGCCGCCGCAGCCAGACCACTTACGACGGTTACGGGAGTGGAGATAACGAGAGCGCAAGGGCAGGCGATCACCAGCAGTACAAGCGCCTTGTAAAGCCAAGGCATGAAAGGTTCGGAGAAGACCAGTGACGGTACGATGGCAATCATCGCCGCGAGGACTACGACAACTGGAGTATAGATTCGCGAGAACGTGTCAACGAACCGCTGTGTGGGCGCTCGTTGTGATTGCGCCTCCTGCACGGTGTGGACGATGCGAGCGAGCGTTGTCTCGTCCTTGCCTCCAGTGGTGCGGAACTCCAGGACGCCGTTGCCGTTAATGGTCCCTGCAAAGACGGAGTCTCCGACGGACTTGTCCACGGGAACGCTTTCGCCGGTGATCGGCGCTTGATTAACGGAAGACTCACCCGCAACGACGACGCCATCAAGTGCCAATCGCTCGCCAGGTTTAACACGCACGCCGGATCCGACGGGAACATTCGCGGCGGGAACCTGTTGCCAGGAGCCGTCGGCTTGCTTGACGCTGACCACGTCCGGTGTGAGCGCCATGAGCGACCGAACTGCGTTGCGGGCTCGGTCGAGTGAGAAAGCCTCGATGTGTTCTGCGACGGCAAAGAGAAAGATCACCACCGCAGCTTCGGGCCACTCTCCGATCGCAGCCGCACCAATCACCGCCACACTCATCAGAAAGTTAATGTTGAGTGTGAAGGTTCGTAGGGCAATAAGACCTTTGCGAAGCGTGGGAAGTCCACCGATGACGATCGACGCGGAGGCCATGACAATGACCCACCTGGACGTCTCAGTGCCGCTCGTCCATGCTGCGATCTCAGACCCCAATGCCAACGCACCAGAGACCGCCAGCGACACTCTTTGTCGCCATGCCGAGCTTGTATCGGGTGCTGGCTGAAGAATCCTATCATCGTCCCCCGTGGCATCGGTAGCTCGCGAGACCGTTGCGGGCGTCATGCCCACAGAGCGGATGGCCTTGTGCAAATCTGCTTCATCCGCGAGTTCATGGATCACCGTCAAACGGCGATTCATCAAATCGAACTCGACGGAAGAAACGCCGGGCAGAGCCGCCAAGCGTTTCTGAAGCACTGCTTGCTCCGCCGCGCAGTCGAGTTCCAGGACGGTGATTGTTGTTTCCTTCGGCGGCATGAATGCGTATCTGTGGCTTCGTTTACCAGGTCTCCAACACGATGTTGTGCAGCCAATTGTGCCAGCTCGGGGTTCTGAAACACGGTCGAGGTGGCTCGCCGATGCTCGGGATCTCGGTACAAGCATTCATTGGGCGAGAAAGGACTCAACCCGAATTGCCGTGGCGCGACGATTTACGCCTTCAAGTCGAATGATCCAAGCGTCTTCTTGCCACCGGTCTCTTCAATTTCCACCCAAAGCTTGCTCCCTGCGGGAATCGGCGAAGGAACCTCCGTGTGGGTGTGCCACTTACCGTCCTCTATGTCTGCTTTGGCCTTGATCGATCCCTTGGCGTCCTCAGTTCCGATCCAGAAGCGCACGGCCGTAACACCTTTGCCAACGC
>CAZKIN010000038.1:19349-21576 GCA_964552515.1 uncultured Phycisphaeraceae bacterium | reverse complement strand
TGCACATCGACGCCGAGGTGAAATTCGTACATCTGCGTCACTTGGTTCCAGTAACGGCGCTGATCTTCTTTTCCCGCAAGCTCAATGGTCCATTGATCGAGTTGGCGTCCCTTGTGCTCGCCGCTAGCCGGAAGAAATTCATACAACTCGACGCGCAAGCCGCCCGCGATCATCAGACCGGGACTCTCCAGCGCATTGGAAGCCTGCAACAGAAGCTCGATGCCATCTGCGCGTTCGTCACCGTCAAAACTCGTGGCGCGCGTGAAAGGCTCGACGA
Organism: uncultured Phycisphaeraceae bacterium; assembly: GCA_964552515.1. Taxonomy (GTDB): domain Bacteria; phylum Planctomycetota; class Phycisphaerae; order UBA1845; family UBA1845; genus JACQXM01. The sequence goes on along the minus strand of CAZKIN010000038.1, from coordinate 21,299 downwards.
TATTTACGCTGGAAGGCATGAGCAGGTCCATCGCTTCCTGCTTGCGGGCATCGTCGCCGCCCCGTGGAGCAACACACCCGCAAAAAGCGATTGCCGTGACTGCTGTCGTTATCTTCCCTGACCATTTCATGCGGAATACCCCACTCAATCCATGCATCCATTGGAGATACGGCCTACCGCCTGATACAAAATCTAACCTTCAGGCGGGAACTCGGCAACCGGGCCGGCGCATAAAGACTGTGGATTCGGGATATCATCGACATGGCGATTGTACCTTCGGAAACTTCACTACTGCGCGTTTGACGGCATTCCGCGTGCCTCGTAAAGTCTCAAGTCACTGCAGTCCTATACTGGCCATTGGGAGCGGGCCGATGCACATCCGGGTTCACGCGTGGGAAAGCGGCTTTGACAAAATGGCCGATCACCTGCGCGCCATGATGGAGGATGTCCAAAGCGGTTCCTTCTTTAAGTCCCATCATCCGCAAGTATGGAAACCCGCACTTAACCTATACGAAACACGTGATGCCTTCGTCGTCTGCGTCGAATTGGCCGGTATGTCCCGTGAGCGGATAGAGGTGACCGTTGATAACAACCTACTCATCATCCGTGGGGAGCGCGACCGGCCTGTCATTGTGAAACCGCCAGGCGATGTGTGTGTGCACCTGATGGAAATAGACTCGGGCCAGTTTCAACGCCAGGTTCAGCTTCCCGCTGACGCGGTGCACGAAAAAATTACGGCCACGTATCGCCACGGGTATCTGTGGATCACTTTGCCGCGCGCGAGCCGCGGGGAGCAACCGACCGAACCATGAACTTTCCCAAGAACATCGACGACGATTCGCTGCTGCATGCGGAGTCCGCGCCGGACGATGCGGACGAGGGCGAAGAAATCAGCGTTGAACTGGACGCGCAGCCCGTCGATGTGTCTGATTCCCTGGAAATTCCCGCCAAGTTGGCGATTTTGCCCACGCGCGATGCAGTGGTATTTCCTGGCACGATCATGCCGATCCGCGTCGGTCGAGCCAAGTCGCGCAAGGTGCTGGACCTGGCGCTGACCGGTGCGCGACTGGTGGCGATTGTCGCGCAGCGCGTCCCCGAATCGGAAGACCCGAAGCCGGAAGAAATGTACCGCGTCGGTACCGCGTGTGTGATTCTCAAGAAACTGAAGTCTTCCGACGGTGCCGATACGATCATCGTGCACGGTCTGCGGCGCGTGGGGTTGGTGGATATTGTGGAGGAGCAGGACCTGCTTTCCGCGACCGTGCAGGCCCACAAGGATCCGACGGAAGTTACGGAAGAGCAAAAAGCGCAGATGCACGTGCTTACGCAGTCGGCGGATCGCATTATTCAACTCTCAGCCAACGTTCCGGAAGAAGCCCGGCAGGTTCTGAACAGCATTCGAACTCCCGGTGCGATGGCCGATTTCCTCGCCGCCAACATCGCACTGACCATGGTCCAGAAGCAGGAAATCCTCGAAACTTTTGACGTCACTTCACGACTGCGCAAAGTCAATGTCCATGTGGCCTCGCAGCTTGATTTGCTCGAATTGTCCAACAAGATTCAAACCCAGGTCAAGGATCAGGTCGATCTGTCACAGCGCGAGTATTACCTGCGCGAACAGATCAAAGCGATGCAGACCGAGTTGGGTGAAGGCGATGGCCGTTCGCAGGTGCTTGATGATTTGAAGGCGCGAATCGCGAAGGCGAAAATGCCGCCCGCGGTAGAGAAGGAAGCATTACACGAAGCCCAGCGTCTGGCCGGAATTCCACAGGCATCACCCGAGTACAGCATGTCGCTCGATTATGTGGAATGGCTGGTCGAATTGCCCTGGTCGGTGTCGACTGAAGACAACCTGGACGTCGCCCGTGCGCAGCAAATCCTCGACGAAGACCACTACGGTCTGGATAAGGTCAAGCGCCGCATCATCGAATTCCTGGCGGTTCGCCGGCT
>CAZKIN010000038.1:3389-19249 GCA_964552515.1 uncultured Phycisphaeraceae bacterium | reverse complement strand
GGTGTGGTCACGGGTCTCGCCTTCACGCCCGTCGGCGGAGACATTCTGTTCATCGAGGCGCGCAAGATGCCGGGCAACGGTCAGTTTACCCTGACCGGTCAGCTTGGCGATGTCATGAGGGAGTCAGCTCGTGCGGCACTGTCGATTATCCGCAGTCAGACCGGACGCTGGCGTGTGAGCGCGGAGGATGTGCGTAAGCACGACCTGCACATTCACGTTCCCGCCGGCGCTATCCCCAAGGACGGCCCGTCCGCCGGTGTGGCCATGCTCGCCGCGATGACTTCCGTGCTGACCGGAAAACCGGTTGATCCCGCCATCGGCATGACCGGTGAAATCACGCTCAGCGGACGCGTGTTGCCGGTAGGCGGTATTCGCGAGAAAGTGCTTGCCGGGCATCGCGCGGGACTGCGTGCCATTGTCCTGCCGGATCGCAACCAGCGTGATCTCGACGAACTTCCCGCGGAAGTTCGTTCGGCCATGCGCTTCATTCCGGTGACGAACATTGAAGACGTGTACCAGGCACTGTTCACATCCGTGAAGGCGAAGACGGCGAATCGTCCCGTGAAATCAACGGGCAGGACTCCGCGGCCCAAGAGTAAGCGGACCTCGATTCCCGCTGCGCGCAAGGCGCGGCGCACGGCCTGATGCCAAATATTGCTCGCGATATTCAAGCGCTGACGATGCACCACGCATCATGACCTCGCTTCGTTTCACTGGTCAATTTCTTCCGGAGTGGCACCAAGAAGACCAGAAGAGCCTATTGTTTTTCACCACCTCCGGCGCCGCTGGCCAACAGCCAAACGCAAGCTCCCCGCAGGCTGCAAAAACGAGAATGACCATGTACGTTCGGAGTCGACAGTTATCGGACCTTAGGTTCGCGAGTATGAGTTGCTTGGAATGCGTCGCCGGGGGTTTTGGGGTACTGGGTAGCGCCGTCGCGAACCGGTGGAGGGGGATGCCGTGGAGATGATCGAGAGAAGTGACGTTTAATTGGCATACAAAAGGACGATTCGGAGCGCCGACCGGGTGCGTTGCCTGGTTGGCAGATGGTGTAGTGCCATTTATATGGCACTTATTGCTGGATCGATGGTCCATATGCAAATCCACCGTCGGCCCTCAGGCGGTGAGCGGCGATCGTTCGTCCAAGTCCGCGGGATTGCGCCGCAGAGTTGACGCCCGCTCTCGTTGACCTAAAGATCCTGGCAGTGCGGCGAGATGAAGCAATAAGAAGGGGACTTAGTATGGGCACGAAGCGTAAACATCGATGGGTTCAGGTAGTGGTCTTGGGATGCGGTGGACCGATTCTGCTTCAAGGTTGTCCACTGGGATCGTTGTTCAGCGGCTTCGTGGGCAGTTGTTTTGGCGAGGACACCATTTCCGCATCCGAGTATGACGACCTCAACCTGGTCGAACGGCTCCTCTACGAAGAGAACGATTGCGGGCGATTCGAAATGAGATCGCTATAGAAACAGCGTGTTTTGAGCCGTGATTCCCGGCGCAGCGCGTACATCATTTCCAGGACCGACGATCCGGCCTGACCGTAAGGAAAAGATTCGTCCGGTTATGAGCATTCGAAGGAACGGCACGCAGGGCAATTAAACCATGCGGCGCTTCGGCACACGCTTCTCTTCCTGACCTGTATTCAGGCGAGAATGGTGTTATGAACCCGCAGCGGCCACTCCGCGGGACGATCCCCTGCCGGTTGCCGGTTCCCGCTGGGCTTGCGATGACGATAAGGCCGCGGGATTACCAGCTTGCGGCTGCTCCAGCGACTCGGCCACCCGGTGCCGCAACAAGGTGAGGGTCTTGCAGGCGGACTCGATGGCCTGCGCGCGCTGTTTTTCGTCATGCGATGCGGATTGGTTCAAATCCGAGAGGACATCGTCCAATCCTTTCAAGACTTGTTCCGCGCGCGTGCGAAGCACGTCGACCGTTTCGAAGAAGGAAGAATGCAGTTCTTTGAACTCGTCACGTTTGCGCAATGCCCGATATCGGGGGAACTGCCCCTTGCGCAGCGTGGTCAGATGATTCTTAAGAACGTTCAATGGTCCGCAGACGCGGTGCGTAAGCAAAATGCCCCACGCCACAAGGCCGGCCACCGTGACTGTTGAAAACAAGGTCGCGAAGAGCAGGATCGTTTTCGTGTTGTGCCATGAATCGTAGGTGCGGCCGAGCAAGTTGCTTTCGCGGGCCTGCTGGTGCATGTAGCCGAACATGGTAATCCCCATAGCGCTGGCCAGGAGGAAGACGCCAACGACGATGACCAGCGTGTACTTCCATTGAAACGCCGCATCGACGATGTACTGTCGGCGTCGAGTGGAGCGTTTGCTATCCATGTTCTGAACACCCTGTGTATCCATGCGAAGTCCTCTCTCTGGCTCGAACCGACCATTTGACTGGTTGCAATCCCGATCAAGTGTACAAAATGCCGGATGACAGTGTCGTGACCCTGCAGAATTGCATCGGCAAAAATTGCGGATCGATATCCAACATGCCAAGAAACACTGGATCTTTGAGGATGAATCGTCCGGTAAATCGGCACCGTGGGGCGACTTGCTCGCCACATGATGAAGTCAATCGTAGGTTTAGCGCAGTGTCGCAGGACGTAAACCCAACGAAGTGAATGGGGTGCAGGGCATTGCGTACCCTTCGGTACGCGAACGGTTGCGTTCTCCCGCGCCGGACCGCGGTACAGCCGTGGGAAGAGAATGCTCAAGTTCTTTGTTTGACAGGAGTAACTACGTTCCATGTTCCAAATTAAGAGAAATCCTCAAGGCTTTCGACGACGGGGCGTGGTTGTCGTGTATACAGTGGTCGTTCTGTTTGTCCTGGTGGGCTTTGCCGCCCTGACTCTTGACCTGGGCGCCATGTACAACGAGCGGGCCGACCTCCAGGACGCCGCGGATGCCGCGGCCCTGGCGGCTGCCATTGCGCTCAGTGAAACTACAGGCACCGATCGCGTCGAGCAGGCCCGTCAAGCCGCGATGAAATATGTCACCGAAAATCCCGCATTCAGCGGCCGCCTGGCCGTCGATCCCAATAACGACATTACGTTCGGCCGGGCGCGCTGGAATGATGGCGTCCTGACCTTCACAGAAGACCTCGACGTACCCGATTCGGTGCGCGTACGCGTGGCATTATCCGAAGGATCAGCCAATGGTCCCATGGCGCTCTATTTCGCGCGTATTTTCGGAATGCACTCCGCCTCAGTACAGGCGGGGGCGACGGCCATGATGACTCCGCGCGACATGGCCATCGTGGTCGACGTGTCGGGCTCCACGAACTTCGACAGCCAGCTTCAACATGCCGAACTCACGGAAGTCAATATCTACGACGTGTGGGATTACTTGCCCGGTGGGTTTGATGATGGTGTGGATTCGGTGTGGCTGGCATCCGAGGTGCCGGCCGATCAAGGGCAGGCGCAGGGTCCGGCCTGGGGTTACTTCAAAAACCTCGGATTCGGCACGTACACGGTTGACCCGAGCTATAGCCCGACCGCAGACTCGGGGTTGGTCAAGTTGACCTACAACCAGGATTGGAGCAATACGCAGCTTCGAAACTACCTTTCAGCGCGCGGTTACACCAATTCAGAACTCAATGCCATCATGAGCCGGTCGTTTGACTCCAGTGGTTCTTACGACAAGCGCGTGGCCGTGGCCCTTGGGCTGGCGGTGTGGAAGAGCGGAAAGTCCGGTGGCATGGCCTCCACGCACGGGTTTGGCAGTGGTGGTGACGGAGACAATAACGTCGAAAGTTCCGAACTGGTTTGGAACGAAACCATTATGGGTCGAACGGCCAACCAGTCGCGGGACATCTGGCTGGATTACATCAACAATTATGTGGCGAAATCCAACAGCTCCATGAATTCGGCGGACAGCAACTATCGATATCGTTTCGGCGTAAAAACTTTCGTCGACTATCTGCAGGCGAATCGACGAACCAACGCGCAGACACCGGAACTCGCCGGCACGCCCGCCCAGCCGTTGCAGGCAATCAAGGACGCCGTCGGCTATCTGGTTGAAGAATTTGATGCCATCGAAAGTTATGACCAGCTTTCGCTGGAAATCTTTGCCACGAGCGGTCGCCACGAACGGGACCTTTCGACTGACTTCAACAGTGTGATGCAGCGACTGACGGAAATCCAGGCCGGCCATTACGATGGATCGACCAACATCGGAGGGGGAATCCAAAAAGCACTCGACGAACTCGGCAGCGATCGTGCGCGCTCTACCGCGCGAAAAGTGATCGTCTTGCTGACGGACGGCGTTGCCAACATCGGCAGCTCCGGCCAGAACAGCGAATCCGCCGGCGCGGACTATGCGCTGGATATGGCGCAGGCCGCCCTGGACCAGGGGTACACTATTTTCGCGATCAGCGTGGGAGCCGGTGCCGACCTTGAACTCATGGAACAGATCGCGGAGATCGGGCACGGGGAACACTTTCATGCGTCGGGCACCATCGAGGAATACAGTGCAGCGCTGGGAGAGATTTTCATCGAGATCGGCGGCCGGCGCCAAGTCGAGTTGATTGAATAATGCGGGCTGCGCAGTTCCCGGAAACGGGGATCCAGAAAGGCGCAGCAAGAAGGGCAGCAGTCAACGTCGGAACCAAGTACTCAAGACTTTTCTTCGCGATTCCGCGTAGCCTGAAGAAGCGTGGAAACCAAAGCAACCAGCGTGTACGGCTCCACCGGCTTGGTCAGATGCCTGTGGAACCCGGAAGTCAGCGCGCGGATTCGATCATCTTCCTGAGCCAGCGACGTTAAGGCGACGGCCAGCACGTCCCCGCCCATCTCGGTCGAGAGTGCGCGCACGGCGGTAATGAATCCATAGCCGTCCTGGTCAGGCATACCGATATCGCAAATCACCAGGTCAGGCTTGGAGGCGAGCAGCCGATCCAACCCCTCCACAGCGGACGCTGCGAGTTCAACTTCCGCATGCCGCTCAACGAGAATATGCCGAACGAACTCGCGTGCGTCGGACTCATCATCGATCACCAGTACGCGCACGCCCGTAAGATCGGGTGGGGCCGCGCTGCCCGGTTCCCCTGGCAGGTCGATTTCGCCGTTGTCAGGATGCGTCGAATCGGAAAGCTCCGCCTGGGGCGAGAGTGTTACCACGAAGCTGGCGCCCTTTCCTTCACCATCACTGCTTACGGCAATGGTTCCCCCGTGCAGATCGACAAGGTGCTTAGCGATCGATAGTCCCAGGCCCAGCCCGCCAAAACGGCGCGTCGTGGATGAGTCCGCCTGGCGAAACCGTTCGAATACAAACGGCAGAAAGTCCTTATGAATACCCTGTCCCGTATCCCGGATCGTCAATGTCAATTGCCCGTCACGCTGTTCCAGGTGGACGAAGACTTCCCCGCCGGCGGGAGTGAATTTGATGGCGTTGGACAGTAGGTTCCAGATTACCTGTTGCAGGCGGTCGGGATCACCTTTCATCGGCGCCGTCTCGGGCAGCGACTTGTGCAGACGAACATTCTTCACTTCGGCAGCGGATTGAACAATCCCCAGGGCCGACTCCACAATATCCACCAGATCGATGGGCTGGATTTGCAGGCGCATTTTTCCGGAGTTGATGCGGCTCATGTCGATGAGATCTTCTATCAGTTTGGTCTGTACGCGCACGCTGCGTTCAATGGTCTCCAGTCCCTTGTGAATGGTGGCCGCATCAACTCCGGAACCAATAACATGCGCCCATCCCATGATGGCATTCAACGGAGTTCGCAGTTCATGGGAAAGTGTCGCGAGAAACTCATCCTTGTGGCGGTTTGCCCGCTCCGCATCGCTGCGTGCGCGCCGCTCGCTGAGCAGCAACTGCTTTCGCTCCTCCCCCACGCGAATTCGTTCTTGAATTTCATGCTGCAGAACCAGGTTCTGTTCATCCAGCGCCTGCGTACGCTCGATGACCCGCCGTTCCAATTGTTCATTGGCGATGCGGAGATTCTCTTGCGCGCTTTCACGATCTTGAATCTCACGTTCCAACTCCGCATTTGCCGCAGCCAGCTGACCCGGACTCGGAAGCGCGAGCGCCTTGGGGATGAGCGGCCACAGCAGAATCGCCGTAGAGACCGAGATAATCGCCGTGCCTGCCTTTACCATTCCATCCAGGCGGTACAAGGGCTGCCAGATGGCCCAGATGCCAAAGACGTGCGTGGTTCCGCAGGCGAGGATGAACGCCGCAAACATCAGGAACATCCAGTTGAATTGCAGGTCTCGGCGCCGGCGAACAAAATAAACCAACGCGATCGGAATGGAGTAATAAGCCAGTGCGATGAGCGCGTCGGAAATCACGTGCAACCAAATAACATCCGCTTCGAGATTCATGCATTGTCGGCGCGGCATGAATGATTCGAACAGGTTGTCCAGAAAGCCGGAGGATGCGGTGCCGGTGGCGACTTCATGTATGTGTGTTGAATCGGGCATGATAGGCAACCCTTGAAGAACCATTTGGTTTACGATGAAACTTGGGACCCGCCAGCGGACGACCGTCCACCGACATGGCATCGTACCCAATAAGCGGAAAAGTTAAACGCCAAGGAGCTGGTCTCGTAGATGGGCCGTATTGGTTGAACAGTAGGGCGGACAGTTCGTCGCAAGCGCGCGGAAACTAGCTACGAGAAGGACTGCCCACTGCGAGGCATGCGGTATCGTGGACGCTTCAAATTCTCGGGCTCAGTAGTGTCACTTGCAGATTAGTTTGAACCCAAGTGTCTGTGGGCGGACCAAGGCGATCCGGATAGCGCGGGCGTGGGGTTGGCACGGAGGTCAGGGAGACTTTTGAATGCGCAACTTCCGCACTCAGCCACTTACGTTCTATGGGCGATACAGGACTCGAACCTGTAACCTTCCGCGTGTAAGGCGGACGCTCTGACCAATTGAGCTAATCGCCCGAACAGCCATTCGCGGTGACATTAACTTGCCACACGTCGCAACGTGACACGGTCCAGTCATTTCCGATGCTGCGCTTCCTGACCGTTTATTTGCCCAGCGCCGTGAACACCGTCTTGACTTCCGTGTAATTCGATAGGGCGTACTCGCCCAGCTCGCGACCGAGTCCGCTCATCTTGAACCCGCCGAACGGCGCGGCCGGGTCCACCACGTTATACGTATTGATCCAGATCGTGCCCGCCTTCAGGGCTGCGGCCATCTTGTTCGCCTTGTTGATGTCCTTCGTCCATACCGCCGCCGCCAATCCGTAATTCGTATTGTTGCCGCGCTGGATGACTTCCTCGATGTCATTGAATTTCAAAACGCTCAGTACCGGGCCGAAAATTTCTTCGCGGGCAATGGTCATTTCATCTTTCACGCCGTCAAAGACGGTGGGCTGCACAAAGAAGCCGGGACGATCGGCCTTCGCGCCACCGGTGACGCAATTCGCCCCTTCTTTCTTGCCGGATTCGATGTGCCTCAGAATGGACTCCATCTGTTCCTTCGACACCTGCGGACCCTGCGTTGTCGTCGGATCGAACGGATCGCCAACCACCTGTTTCTTCGCACGCGACGCGACGATGTCCATGACCTGATCGTACGCGCCCGCTTCCACGAACAGGCGCGAACCGGCCGTGCAGCACTGTCCCATGTTGTAGAAGAGTGCCATGTAAGAGACCTTGGCCGCCATATCGACGTCGGCATCGGCGAAGATGATGTTGGGGCTCTTGCCGCCGAGTTCGAGCGTGACGCGCTTGAGGTTCGATTCCGCCGCCAGCTTCATGATGATCTTGCCGACTTCGGTGCTACCGGTGAAGGCGACCTTGTCGATGCCCGGATGTGACGCAATAGCGGCACCGGCCGTCGGACCGAAACCAGGCAGAATATTTACCACGCCCGGCGGGAACCCGGCCTCCAGCGCGAGCTGTCCAATGCGAATCGCGGTAAGGGGGGTCTGCTCCGCGGGTTTGAGCACCACCGTGCAACCGGCCGCCAGCGCGGGCGCGAGCTTCCACGACTGCATCACCGCCGGGAAATTCCACGGGATGATCTGGCCGACGACACCAATCGGTTCATGGCGCGTGTAGCACATGAAAGGCCCGCCGACGGGAATCGTCTTGCCGTGAATCTTGTCGGCCCAGCCGGCGTAGTAGCGATAGATAGCGGCCGCGCCGGGAATGTCGGAGTTGAGCGATTCGGTGTAGGGCTTGCCGTTGTCGAGCGTTTCAAGGCCGGCCAGTTCCTTGACATTCGCCTCGATCAGGTCGGCGAGCTTGTAGAGCAATCGTCCGCGCTGCGCGGGGGCCATGCGCGCCCAGGCTTTGCCGTCGAGTGCCTTGCGTGCCGCCTTCACAGCCAGATCAATATCCGCCTTGTCCGCTTCCGCGACCTGGCAGATCATATCACCTGTGGCGGGGTTGATCGTGGCAAATGTCTTGCCGGAGACACTGGCGACCAACTGACCGTCAATGAGCAATTTCTGATCGGCGACCTTCGGCGGCGCGACTCTCTCTGCAGTGGCGGTGGCACTCATACAGCAACCTCGCTTCTATACCCACGAAATCCACGTCTTACGGCGGGAAAACCCTGTTCGCAGGGATTCCATGATTTACCGAAGAGTAGCACGATGCGGGCCGACGGGCAATCAAACCAAAAGACCCGTCGCTGCGCAGCGACGGGTCTTGGAATACGTCAAAACTCCGGGGCGTGGGGTGCCCCGAGACTGGTTACTTTGTTAAGCCTGCGCCGGTTCCGCGAACAGCGGCGTCGACAGATATCGTTCACCGGCGCTGGGCAGGATGGCTACGATGACCTTGCCCTTGTTTTCCGGACGGCGGGCGATCCGATCCGCTACACACAGCGCCGCACCCGACGAGATTCCGCAGAGGATGCCTTCTTCGCGCGACGCACGCCGCGCCCAGGCAAACGCGTCATCATTGGTGATGTGCTGCACTTCGTCGATCACCTGCAGATTCAGGATCTCCGGAACGAAACCTGCGCCGATTCCCTGGATCATGTGCCGTCCCGGCTGCAGCGGCTTGCCGGCCATCTTCTGCGAAATGACGGGCGATGCTTCCGGTTCAATGGCGATGCACTTGAATGACGGCTTGCGCGACTTGATGACTTCGCCGACGCCGGTGATCGTTCCGCCGGTGCCGATGCCGGACACCAGGAAGTCGATCTTGCCATCGGTGTCTTTCCAGATTTCCTCGGCCGTGGTGCGCCGGTGCACTTCGGGATTGGCCGGATTGGCAAACTGCTGCGGCATGAAAGAATTGGGCGTCTCCACGAGCAGCTTGTCCGCCGCGGCAATCGCGCCTTTCATTCCATCCGCCGCCGGCGAAAGAACCAGCGACGCGCCGAGTGCCTTGAGAATCTGCCGACGTTCCATCGACATGCTTTCCGGCATGGTCAGCGTAAGCTTGTAACCTTTGGCGGCGCAGACAAACGCGAGACCAATACCCGTGTTGCCCGAAGTCGGCTCGATGACCGTCGTACCCGGCTTGAGCCGGCCATCGCGCTCGGCCGCTTCGATCATCGAAAGACCGATGCGGTCCTTCACGCTGGACAGCGGATTAAAGAACTCCAGCTTGGCGTACACGTGCGCATCCGACTTGATGATGCGGTTGATCTTTACCAGCGGCGTGCGCCCGATGGTGCTGACAATATTGGCAAACGGCTGACTCATTTGGTTTCTCCGAGATTGGCCATGACCCTTCAATTCGGGCTACTTGTGATTTGCGACAAGATAGAGATTGCGCGTACGCGAGTCAACAAGATTTGAGTGTTTGATCGCGTCTTTACCCTGCCGCCAGCGCCGCAAATAAGCGTCCCTCCGACGCCTGTGCTTTTAGGACACAGTGGCCGGAGGGACGTTGTGGTTAGGGTAAACTAAAGGGTCGCGAACGGCCGACCCGATCGTTACTTTCAGGCGGTGGCGGGAGCACCCACCGGGCGACCGCCCATTGCCGTGCCTTTCATCAAACGCCAGGCACCAAACGCGATCGCCAAACCGGCCAGTACGAACCGGATGCCCAGGCTGACATCCTGCGCGAAAATCACGCCAGCCACGAGCAGCGTCGCGGTGATGATCCACACCGCACGCAACGTATTCGGCTTATAGACCAGCGGCACCGCCAGGCAGACGGTGCTGTAGGTGTTAACGAGCGTACCCATCAACATGGCGAAGGCAAATCCGTGAATGCCCGAGCCGCCGAAAACATAAAGCGTAAAGACGGTGACGAACACCAGGAACGCGAGCACGATGTTTCGCGTCATGGTCTGGTTGATGCCGTCGTTGATCACCTGCGCCGATAGCGATCCCGACTTACCGCGGATTTCGCGTAAGCGGTCGAACACGACGATGGTGTCGTTCATGGTGTAACCAATGATGGTCAGCACCGCCGCGATCATCGTGAGGTCCACCTTGAAGTCATCGATCATGAGCATGCGGCCAAGGAACGTGTCGAACAGGTAATGGCTGAGGGCCACCAGTCCGAGCACCACGCCGATGTCATGCACGATGCAGACGAGCACCGCGAGACCAAACTCCCGATTGCCGAACCGCAGCCAGACATACGCGCCGACCGCCAGCAGCGATAGCACGATTCCGAGCATGGCCTTGTTCTTGGCCTGGGCAGCCACACTGGGCGCGAACTGTATGACCTTGCTGAGCGATTTTTCCGAACCGAGCGCGCCTTCAACTTGGGCCACCTTGGGCTGGGCCACTTCGATCTCCCAGCGCGTCCGGTCGTCGTCATACAGCAGGTTTTCGTCGACCGCGGTGATGGCAAAATGCCTGTAGGCGTCCGCGCCATCGACCTTCACCGCGGCACCCAGCGGGAACACCCCCGACTCCTTGGTGTGATACTGCTCGTACTGCGTTTGCAGTGCCACCTCGCGCAGACGTTTCTCCACTTCGGCCTGCGTCACCGGCGCCTCGTTGTCCTCCAGCTTGACTTCGATCGCCACGCCGCCACGAAAACGCCGCACATCAAACCGGGCTTCGGTTTCCAGCACGTCCGACAGATACTGGTCGTCCGTCTCGACTACGAAGTAGGGTTGGCGTGTGGCCGATTCGTCATGGGTCAGGGCGAAGCGCAGACCGCGCTGCACGTTCAGCTTATCGCCGAGCGCGGTGATGATCGCCTCCTGCACCATGCCACGGTCGGTTTCCGACGTCACGATTTCAAAGGATCCGCCTGACTTGTCGTCCGCGGCGTCGCCCACGCTCTGCACGCGCGAATTGCGTACGCGATCGGCCGCGCCGCGCAGATATTCCGATGCATCCTTGATCGCATTCTTAAAGCCCGGAAGATCGAGCTGCCCGGCCTTTACGTCAAAAATGGCCAGCTTCTCCTCCGTCCGGATACCACCCGTTTCCAGATGTTGAGCCAGCGGGCCGCGAAGCAGTGACACAATCTGGTCACCAGAAAGTCCTTCCGCACTTACGACGAAGCGGCTGGGCGTTTCGCCCGCCGCGATGTTTCCGGCAACCAGCTTGTCGGCCGAATCGGCCAGCCACTGCGCCGCGGATTGCTTCCCCGCGCCCATGTCCGTCACGGCGACGCGCACTTCTTCGTCGGTGAGCTTCGCCGTCGGCTTCAGATCGATCTGCACGCTGGTGCCGCCGATCAGTTCAATATCAAACAGCACCTTCGGCTGCGTGATGCCCATCCACAGGAACAGCGCCATGCCGCCCGAGGCCGCGAACGCGGACAACGGCCAGAACAGCCCGCGCTTGCCCACCCAGTCGACCTTCGGGAACTTGATCCAGCTTCCCATCTGGAAGTCCGTCAGAATTCCCTTGGCAACCAGCGTGTTGAACACCAGGCGCGTCACGCTCAGTGCGGTGAACATACTGGTGGCGATACCGATGCCCAGCGTGATGGCGAATCCTTTGACTTCCTCGCTGCCGACGAATCCAAGAATGACGCAGGTGAGAAACGCCGTGAGGTTGCCGTCGAAAATGGCGGAGAACGCCTTGTCATATCCGGCGTTCAATGCCTTGCGGAACGGCACGCCGCGATCGCGCTCTTCGCGAATGCGCTCAAAGATCAGCACGTTCGCGTCGATTGACATACCAATCGACAGCAGCAAACCGGCAATGCCGGGCAGCGTGAACGTCGCACCCATCAGCGACATCATCGCCAGTGTAAACAGCAGGTTCAGTGCCAGCGCGATGTCAGCCATGCCGCCGCCCGCCACGCCGTAGTACACCACCATCAATACGAGTACCGTCACGCATCCGATGACCGCCGCGCGAATACCCTTGGCGCGATTCGTTTCGCCAAGGCTCGGACCGATGGTCTTCTCCGCGAGCGGAGTCTCCTTCAAACGTGCGGGCAGCGATCCGGCTTCGAGAATGCGCACCAGGTCGGAAACTTTCTCGGGAGAGAATCGTCCGCTGATCTGGCAGCGCTCGGTGATGCGCTCGTTGATCGTCGCATGCGAAACGGCCTTGCTGTCCAGGATAATCGTTAACTGTCGGTTGACATTTGCGCCAGTCAAATCTCCAAACAGCCGACCGCCGCGCGCGTCCAGCGTGAACGACACCACGTTCTCGCCGGTCATCGGATTCTGATCCGGATGCGCCTGCGTCAGTTTCCATGCCTTGCTCGGTGTTGAGCCGGGCAGCATGTAAAACTCCGGATCGTTGTGCATCAGGACATAGTATTGCCCGGTGTATTCCGCCGTGATCGGCTGGGTCGGCAGATCCTTGATCCGCTCGAATTCCTCCATATTCTTAACGTTGGCGAAGCGCGTGATGTCGTCGATCGGATACCAGCGATACTTGTCGCCCGCCTTGGCGCGCGGGCCGATCTGCGAAAGCTGTTCCGTGTACTTGCCGATCGGCTCCATCGGCGCCGCCGTCATCCCCGGGGATCCGGCGTTGCGGTCCGCCAGGATGCGAAACTCCAGCACGCCCGCACCTTTGATGCGCCGCTTCAGGTCGGACGGGTCCTCCAGGTCGGCCTTGTTCACCGCCCACTGTTCATACGCACGCACCACCGTCGTGACCGCGCCGCCCGTCGGACCGCCTGCGTCAAACGACGGATACTTCGTCTTGATCTTCTGCAGTTCCTCCTCGCGCTTCGGACCCTTGGGAAGGGCCAGCACGTCGGTCAGGCGGGCCACCGGAAGATTCGTCGCCTGCAGCGCAGTCATCGCCTGTTCATAGGCCGCCGATGCGGCCGCCACCGTGGTTGCGTCGGCCGCCGCTTCCGCTGCCAGATAATCGTCATATTTCTTCGCAACTTCCGTGATCAGTGAATCACGCTCCACGATGCCGCGCTGCAGCGCCTTCAGCGACGCCTCGCGCGCCGCGCCGTTGGCGGACAATGCCGTTTCCACGTCAAACCGGCTGATGTTCAGCGCGGCCAGCTTTTCCTGTGCTTCGTTGTATGCCTCGCGCCGCGCGACCGCCTCTGCCGGCGGACGCGGCATGCGGATTTCCAGTCGCGTATTGCCGACCGGACGCCATTCCAGGTTCATTTGCTGCTTGGGATCGACGCGGTCTTTCAGGATGCCCATCACCTTGGTGGACAGGCCGCGCTGCTGATCCGCGGTCAGACCGGCGGTATCCACTTCGAACAGCAAACTCGTGCCGCCGACCAGGTCGATGCCGCCCTTCAGCTTCTGCGATGGCGGGAAGATCGACATGATCGCCATCACGACCAGCGCGATGAGCAGGATCCATTTCAGTGTACGATTCGGGTCATTCATGGCATTTCTCTCCAGTAGCTTGCGTCCGCGACGCAGCAGGTCCTTCCATTGGTCCGGGCCCCCCGTTGTTCGGGGGGAAGTATTCTTTCGCAGGTCGTCGCCTTGTTCGGCGGCGTCCGGGCGGCAGTGTCAAATTAATGGCACTAAGTAGAACGTTGTTTCAGATCAACTTACGCGACTGCGGATCGTAAACTGCGCGGCCCGATGCGGGCCGATCCGCTCCGGCGGTTTGCGCCGGTCGCGCCGGCGATGACCTGAATACTGGAACTCCAGAGGTTCCCGATGTGGCCATCGCGCAGCGCAAGTACGCAATTTAAGCGATTGGCGGCGCATGCGCGCCGATAAGGTGCACCCTGATGGCTTCAGCTGTTTGAATGCGTGGCAGGAAGGCGGCACTGCGATCGAGCCGCGCCAGCAGCCATGATGATGTGGCGTGCAGTGCGTCGGGCTGTATCAGCGCAACCCGCAGTTCGACATCCGGCGTTTCGCACAGCCGCGAAACTTTTTCAACCGTCCAATGTCGTGCGGCCAGAAGCAGTGGGGGAGTAGGGGGCGATGACGGCTCGCTGTCGGTACCACTATCCCTGGAATCACTCGTCGTGATTGCCTTTTGTTTCTCCCGCCGTTCTTTCGCCGTCGCACGTTCATAGGCCGCCTGGGCTGGTAGCGCAAACGCACCAACGCCGGGGACCAGAATCGCAATCAGCCATCCAAACAGGCGAGATCTCATGGTGGCCAAGCCTATCCTCCGAATCGTCTGCGGGCAACATCCTCGCCCGACGGTCCGGGAATATCAGGCCGGTCTCGTGATTTTGAAATGCCAAAACCTGCCTTCAATCCCCTATCTCCCTAGCTTACATAAAGTTACATCGCCAAGTCCTATAATTTTGCCGAAATTGCAGATGGAAAGTCAGGAATTGCGCCAATAGGGGAATTATTGCCGGTTTGGAAGAAAATCGTGGATTTAGCTTTCCCAGCCCCTATAATCGGGCATAAGGATGCAAAAAACGTACCTATGGAAGAGGAAGCTGTGGAACGAGGACAAACAAAACAAAGGGTAGATGATCTCCACTTTTGCCTGTACCAACGGGCACTGCACCCGGAGCTATTTCACATTCACCGCGTGAAGCGCGTGCAGCAGGCGCGCTATTCGGCGGACATCTGGATCGTGGGCCTCACGCACGTGGTGATGGTGCAGTTTGGCGACCAGGTGCTTACCGAATTGATCGCCGAGGATACGGAACTGCTTCCCAAGGCGGGGTTGGCGACGACCTTCCGCTTTCGCGGGGAACGCGATCACATGCAATCCTTCGGCAACGACGTCCGATATATCCTTTCAACGCAGGTTGAAAAGCTGACGCCACAGTTGTTCCCGGCCACCCACCGTGACTACGTGCACTACGCGCAGAACCGTGGCATGTTTGAAACCTTTGAGGATTGGTCGCACGATGGCTTGGCGCCATTCACGTTTGTCGATTTCGACGCGCGCGATTCCGAGTTCCACGTGCATGCGTTTCATGCCTATCCCGAGGAAATGACGCTGCTCAAGACGCAGTCCATTTTCGAGATCGAAACGCGTAAGACGCCCACGCGGTAGCCTTCAAGCAATCAATTTATGACAATGAGCCGTCCCCGAGAGTATTCGGGGACGGCTTTTTTTCGATATATCCGCATTTTCTCGACGCTTCAGCTCCGTCATCGCTGCATCATTCGCCGGCCGGCGACGATAAATACCAGAGATGCGCTCCCATGACCCTCACACATCACCGCGGCCAAATGGCGTTACGCAAACCGATATCGGTCGGCGAAATTTCCTCTTGGGTTCCGCGGCCGTCATTGGCACCGGACTGGCTCTGCCGCATCATGCGCTCGCACAGCCCGTGGATCGATTGGTCATGCCGCATGGCGCCACGCCGTCCAAGGTGGCGTGGGTGTCGCATGCTCGCGTCAACAGTGGAACAACCGTAAACGGTAAGGCCCTGTGCGCGATGATCGAATCTGCCCTCATCGCGCTCACCCAAGAAGAAGACCTCGCCACTGCCTGGGGCAGCCTGCTGCGATCGGACGACACCATCGGCATCAAGTTCAATCGTTCCGGCGCCGAGGCGCTCGCCACCAGCAATGCCTTCGGCGAAGCGCTGATCGCCTGCATGAAGCGCGCCGACATCAGCCCGCAACGCATCATCCTGATTGAGGCGCCGTC
>CAZKIN010000038.1:0-3289 GCA_964552515.1 uncultured Phycisphaeraceae bacterium | reverse complement strand
CAAATCCGCGGCAAGCTCCGGTTGACGCTGGTCAACGCGCTGCGGGTGGTCTTTCGCGGCGGACCGGAAGGGGCCCGGGATGCCATCACCGACGAATACTCGGTTCTGGCGGCCACGGACCCCGTGGCCTGTGACAGTGTCGGATTGCAGATTCTCAACGAAATCCGCCAGGACCGTGGTATCGAGGCCATCGCCACCAACCCCGCGCAGCTTCCCTATTTGGCGCATGCTCACGCACTGGGCTTGGGAATCGCCATAACGTCGGGTATCCAGGTGGACCGGATTGACCTGTAGCGGGATCGTTTGATCGTCTCCTCAAAAAAAAATGAACCAATTTGACCTGTTTTGCGTAAGAAACTGTTTGACAAGTCGAGTTGGTCCGATTACATTATTAGGTGGTGTTAGTGGAAAGGGGTCAAGCCGACATTGGGGGTCGGTTAATTGATCCAATAAATTCGTCGTTATCATAATATATTTCGATTTGTGTAGTTTCGCCTTCATCCGTATTTGCTCTCCTCTTCCCACCACACCGAGGAGCCAAGGTTGTCCCGCTGACCGTATCGCGGCACAGCACTCTGGCCGGGTTGTCCAAGCTCTTGGGCGATTGTTCCATCCGCTTGGATCCATTCAGACATCTGAATAGTGTTCTGGATTTCGCGTAAGGACATCTACGCGCGCGTTTGGTTGTACAAACGCCACGTACTTGACCAATGCTCGGTTGTAAACGCGCGAAAGCAGGCCGGAGTGGGCGATGACCGACCTTAGACTTGGTTTAGGGTGATTGACGGTTATCGGACGGTTCGGTTCGCCGATGCGCACGGTGGTCTTATTCATTCTTTTAACGAAGGGAGATGCAGATGAGACAGTTGCAAAAGTCCTTGAAGCTCAAATGGAAGGGCTTCACCCTCATCGAGCTGCTGGTGGTCATTGCGATCATCGCGCTCTTGATCTCGATTCTGTTGCCCAGCTTGTCGCGGGCACGTGAATTGAGCAAGCGACTGGTGTGCCAGTCGAACGTGAAAGGTCTTGGCACGTCCTGCAAGATCTACGCGAATGAGAATGGCGAAAAGTGGCCGGTGCCGCCGTTCGACAAAACCCTGAACACCGCCGCCAACAACAAGAGCGTGGACTATTTCTCCTCCACCACGCCGGTTGGCTTCCGTCGCGAGCGTCGCAGCTTCTCGATCAATCCGGGTGCGAGCACGCAGCTTTCGGTCAGCCGGGCCTACTGGATGCTCGTCCGCAGCGGCGACATCACCGTCAAGCAGTTCATCTGCCCCAGCAGCACCGACGATGATGATCCGACCGAAAACCTCGAGCTCTACTATGACTTCACCGAATACGCCAACATCAGCTACGGCTATCAGGTTCCGTTTGGTCCGGCAGACACCCGTCCGCGCGAAGGCATGGACAATCGCCAGATCATCTCCGCGGACAAGAGCCCGTGGTATTCGGTCGCCAAGGTGCCGAACAACTGGCAGTCGGGTCAGAACGGCGGTCCGGTGCTTCTCTCCGATTCGCCGAAGTCCTGGAAGGCGTATAACTCCAACAACCACGGCGGCGCGCAGAACGGCGAAGGTCAGAACTGCCTCTTCGGTGACGGCCACGCCAACTTCGAACGCACCCCGTCGGTCGGCATCGACAGTGACAACATCTACACCGTCATGACCAACACCAACTGGGGCGACGTGGAAGCGAAGAACCGCATTCACGGCGAACTTCCCGGCGAGCAGACGCCGCCTCCGTTCCCCGGTCAGAATGCCTTCGGCAACAAGCTGACGGATTACTCGGCGACCGATTCGCTGATCTATCCGTAATTTGATTCCGAAGTCTGGTTAGTCTTCTTAGCGCGGCGGATTCACGTAACCACGTGGGTCCGCCGCGTTTTTTGGGTATCCTTAATTCTCGTTGGCGAGCCGCACGCTTTATAGCACGTAACGTACTCGTGCAGCGTTCAACAGTGAGAAACTTACGGGAATAGTGAAGGATTCACCGCTACATACAAATAGAGCTTGCTCTAGCTTGGGCGGACGTTCGGATTCAAGTGCATTCGCTGATCGTTGGATTGCCAAATTTGATTTTCATTTGTCCAATTTACTCAAGGTGATCGGTTTTCATACACCCGTATTGATTTCGCCCGTAGGGCGTACGATCGTTGCCAGGGGACTTCAGTCCCTGGATTGCCTCACTTTTTTGTTTTTCGCCCGTAGGGCGGACGAATGTTTAGACCGCGTTTGCGGGTAGAAGAAGCGGTCGATGAACGATCATAAATATGCCCATTATGAAAACCGGTCACTTTGAGTAACTAATTGGCAGGCTCTTTTCTGACAGTGTGCCCATGGCCAACGACATTCCCGCAGTTCGCCGCGGCGTCATCGGGATCATCACCCGCGGCTCTGAATACCTCGTCGTCCGCCGCGCGGAAGGCGTCGCCCGGCCAGGCTGCTGGTGCTTTCCCGGTGGTCACGTCGAACCCGGCGAAACACCGCGCATGGCCGTCATCCGCGAAATGCGCGAGGAACTGGGTATCGAAGTGCGCCCGCGCCTGCGCATAGGCTCCCTCCGCATCCTCACCTCCCGCCACATCCTCGCCGCCTGGATGGTCGATCATGTGGACGGCCTCATCGTCCCCGCCCCCGCGGAAGTCGCCGAGTGCCGCTGGGTGGCACTCTCCAAGATCCCGCACCTCACTCCCGGCCTGTCCTCCAATGCCACCGTCGCGGAAATGCTGCGTCGACAAGTCATGTAGTTTGTCCGGCCACAGGCAATTGCGCGCGGCGATATGCCCTCTAAAACACATGCCTTCCGCGCGGTGCCAAAGCCTACTACGTCCCGTTCTTCACTGGAGTGAGCTTGACGTTGATGTCCGTTTGTCGCCTTCGGCGGATGGATGCTTTTTCCCCGGTGAATTGACTTATGGGTAAGTGATTTGGACTGTACCCTTGGGCGGTTACCAGCAACCAAAGGTCGGAGTAATCCACCCGCTCCGTCCGGCCAAAGAATCCCAACGAACTCTCAATACCGCAAAGACATCCCATTTCCACAATGCCTGACTGGTCCGTTTTTGCGGTGGCCATCGGTTTACGGAGACAACTCGGATCGGACGTAAAGAGCAATTCGTCCTTCCGTCGCAGCACAAGTTCAACGGTTGCATTTGCGAGTGGTGCTTGGGATAGCTCGTCGCTGGCTGTTACCTTGAACGAGACAAAAGCGGAGCCGCAGCTAATGATGTTGGGCGCGAACACATACCAAAGCGTCGAGATCGCTGCGAGAATGGTGCCGAGGATGA
>CAZKIN010000037.1:3140-22004 GCA_964552515.1 uncultured Phycisphaeraceae bacterium | reverse complement strand
TCGCGCCTTGAGAAGTGCGCCGACAAATCCAAAAAATATGGGGCGTTGCGCCGCTACTTCAAAGCATCGAATCGCGAACGAGATGCGGACCTCCCGGACAGCGTTGGAGCACAACCTGATTCAAAATCGCGCGTATTCGCCTCCCAAGGCCGATTTTCACGGTCGATGTGCGCAGCGCCTCCGCTGCATTCGGACTCGAAACCGCGCAACACACACCCTGCCGATCGCGGAGGCGCAAGAAAAATATTTTTAAAATTCGCGTCGGTCCGTGATCAACGCGTGTCGCGGTAACGCACGTGACATGACTTGCACGAGGCATTGATGGCAGACAAAAGTTGCTGCAACTCCGCGCCCGGCCGCTGCGCCCGCAGGGCAGCCTCAAACGCAACCGTCGCATCGTGTGAGGCGCGCATGTACCCGCTGAACTCCGTGTCGTACTTGGCGTTCTCGGGATCAGTAAGCATGGCCCGCATGAGATTTTCCAACCGTCCCGCTTCTGTCAGCGGCACCAGGTCAGGATGTCTGGCCGGTGCGACCCAGCCGGCATTCTTAATCTCCGCCAGATGGTCATAGGCGTCCTGCGCTTCGGCCATTGCCGTGACAAAGCCCGGCATCGGCGCAACTTCCGGAAATACACTGGATGCCGAATCCACCATGACTGAGTCAGCGGCTTTCGCCTCGGCCACGCACCGATACAGCCCCTTGTAGTCCGGCGACGTTCCCGCCTTCTTCAATAGTGCAGTGCCTTCCTCCGGCGTCATCACCCCCAGCACCACCGCCGCCGACGCCGCCGCCGCAGGGCCGCGATGTTTGCCATGATGGCAATGCAGGTAAATCGGACCGGGCAGATCACGAACCGCGCGGGCCAGTTCCAGTTGCCGTTCCGAGGTCAGTCCGTGATACCCGATCGGCAGGTGCACATACCGCATGCCTTTCGAATGGGCGAGCTGTACATCGGGCGGTGCGCCGTCCACGGAAATGACCGTCCGAACACCCATCGATTTGAGTTCGTCAAAACTGACTTCGTCCTCGGGGAGTGAACCGCTGATCAATTTTTCAGTGACGGGAATGACATTGTGCAGCGTATGCGTCGCCTCCTCGGATTTTGCGGACTGTTCCATGGAGACGGGTTGCGACGGCGCGCGCGGCACAGTCGTACGACAGGCAGTGACAAGCGCGGAGCCAATGAACACGGCCAACGGGATTTCAATTCGGTACTTCATTTTTCCAATCATCCACGAATATCCGAATCCGCCAATCCCCCCGCCAAATCCTTGAGTCTCTTAAGTCCCTCGAAGAGCCTGGTCTTGACGACGCCTTCATTTACATCCAGCACTTGTGCAATCTCGGTTCGTGACAGTCCTTCGACATAACGCAGCCGCAGCACCTCGCGCATCCCCTCCGGCAGACGCCGCACCAGTTCCACCACCTTTTCCTTCATCTCATCACGTACCAACCGCGTCAGGTGCCCGGTGAGCGATTCTCCGATCCCCGAAGGATGCGGCATAGCGGCCTCATTCGGCCGATGCTGACGTTCACGCAGACGATTCAGGCAATGATTGCGGGCGACTCGATACAGCCATGGCCGAAAGTGGTCCGGAATTTCCGTGGCCGTAATAATCTTGTAGGAAATCTCCTGGATCGCGTCCTCCGCTTCGCCCATGTCGCCGAGATATCCCCAGCAGAAGCGCAGCAAGGCGGCGCGGTACAGTTGATTGAGCATGACCGGCGCATCCGCATGACCGGCGCGCAATCGTTGCACCAGCAATTGTGCTGTTTCAGGGTCGAACTGCTTGGCGGGTTCGGGCATCGTGTCGGTCATGGGTATCGCGGGACAATTCAAGCAACTCTTGCGACGCGGTCAATAGCGAACAATCAGGCGATCAACTTGCCGGTGTCGGCGGCTCCACGGCGCCCTCGTTTGACTTTGCTTTCTCGATTTCCAGGCGGACGCGCTCCAATTCGGCGGCGATTTCCATCACTCGCTGTTCGCTATTCAGCCCGTCGGGCGCATATACACGCAAGAGCGTTTCCAAGGCGCGGACCAATTCCTTGCGAACACCGCCATTTGGTTGCAGACGAAGGAGGATGGCGATGGCATCGGTCGCAAAGCGTTCCGCTCCGACATAGTCAGGCGGCGACTTCTCGCACAAGACTTGCGAAATGGAATTCATGATCTTGGCTTCGGTTATGTCCGAACGACCAAGTCGCTCGAACTCGCGCAACGCCTCGCGATAGAATTGCAACGCCTTGTCCTTGTCCTCATCGCGCATGGCATCAGCAAATTGCGCACGCAACTTTGCGTTTTCGGTGTCCTCCATTCGGCGAAGCTGGTCGAATGACTCCTGCATGATGCTCTCACCGCGCCGCACCCAGATGGACGAAGCCACCATCACCCCAATAAGAGCAAGGGTGAAAACCAGAACAAATTTGTGCCGCATGAGAAACTTGCGAAATTGATAGAGCAGGTTGGCACGCCGCGCCAGAATCGGCTGGTCGGTCAGATAGCGGTGAACATCATCGGACAGCGCCGCGGCGCTCTGATAGCGCCGGCCTCGCTCCTTTTCCAGCGCCTTCAGCGCAATGGTCTCCAGATCTCCGCGCAGCGTCGGGTCAATGGAAGTCGGCCGACGCGGCGGATCCTCGCAGATCGTCCGCACCGCTTCATGCAGCGCCGCGCGGTGCACTACATAAGGCAACTGATCGGTGAGCAGCTCGTAGAGAATCACCCCCAGCGCATACACGTCGCTGCGCACGTCAATCTCATCCGGATTCCCCCGCGCTTCCTCCGGACTCATGTACGCCAGCGTCCCCATGATCCGCCCGGCAAGAGTCGCCGTCGCGATCGTCGGCATGTCCGGGTCATTGATTCGCGCTAGACCGAAATCGAGAATTTTTGGATTACCGTTTTCCTCCACCAGGATGTTGCTCGGTTTGAGATCACGATGAATCACGCCGCGCTGATGCGCATAGTTGATGGCATCACAAATCTTTCGAAACAGCTCCAGCCGCGCGCGTCGCGAAATCTTGTGTGCCCGAACATAATCATTCAGCCGCTCGCCCTGCACCAGCTCCATCGCGAAATAATGCTGACCGTCATCCGTCCGACCCGATTCGTAAATCGCGGCAATCGCCGGATGTTTCAAGCGCGCCAGCGTCTGCACTTCACGCTGAAACAACTTCAATCGGTACTCATCTACAAATTGTCCGCCGCGCACCACCTTGAGCGCAACCCGCCGACGCGGGGTCTGCTGCTCGCCCTCGTAGACAATGCCCATCCCCCCTTCGCCGAGACGACGGTGGATTGCATACACCCCAATTCGTTCCGGAAGCGGCGCCGTAGGCGGCACCGACGCGGCCGCGATCGTCCCAATGGTCTGAGTCAGACCGGCCGCCTTTTCGCGGCACAACGGGCAGTGCGCGATGTGGTCCAGGATCTCCGGAGCTTCACGGTCCAAACCGCTCCACAATTCCTGCTCGCTTAAATTGCAACTTTGAGTCGTAGCCGAGGTTGTCGCGATCGGAGTCATGCGTGGTCGCCCATACCGAAGCAAAAAGGTCCCTTCCAAGCATCTTAACCCCGAAATAAGACCGTCGGCGGAAAAAAATGTGATAGATTTTCCATTTTTCACCCGCCGCGCGGCCGGATTCGGTGTTTAGAAGATTGAGGAGTCCGGCGCGGCTATCCGCCAAAAACGGGTGTGCAGGCTGGAAATTCCGAAAAAATGTGATAAAGTGCGTGGACGTTGGGGGGCGTCCATGCCGCTATATTACCCAAAGTGGGAACCCAAAGGACGGATTTTGGAGCGAAAATGGCTATGAAACGAGGAATGACGAGTCTTCAGAAGCTGAGCAGAAAGCACTTCGGCTTCACGCTTATTGAGCTGCTGGTGGTGATTGCGATCATCGCCCTGCTCATCTCGATTTTGCTGCCGTCGCTGGAATCAGCGCGGAAGCAGTCGAAACTGTCGGCCTGTTTGGCCAACGTGAAGGCAATTGCGACCAGCAGCCGCGTATACGAGACGGACGATCCGAACGGCTGGGGTATTCCCGCCCACCCGTTGATGTTCCAGCAGGATCCGAACAACCCGACCTTTATTGGTGCCTATGAATGGGGCGGCAAGGCTGGCATTGGTAATACCGGTTTCGTGACGGGCGGCGGCGCGGGCTTTGAGTATCTAACCAGCAAATTCGGTACGAAGGCGGGCTTCGGTCCGGCATCGCGACCGATGAACGACATTCTTTATCCCGGCGGCTTCAAGGACAATAACAAGCCGCGCTTCGATCGTACCGGAGCGACGCAGGACACCACGCTCAAGCTCGACCTGTTCCGCTGCCCGGGCGATGATGGTCCGCCGCGCGGTGCGCACTGCCAGGACTGGCTGAATAACAGCGAGCGTACTTCGTATGACCACTTCGGCAACAGCTATGCGGCCAACGTGTTCATGACCAGCTTCCAGGGTGGCGGTGCGATGTACAGCAATTCGCCTTATTTGCGGCCTATTTCGCGCGTGCCGACGCCGTCGCGTACGCTCTATTATGAGGAAAACATCGGGCGTTTCGCTTGGTCGGTTCGTCGCGAGCAGTGCGATTTCATTCAGCCGGGTATTGACCCGGGTCCGACCAAGGTCGTCCGCGGCTGGCATGGTCGCGACTGGACGTACAACCGTTCCTTCGTCGATGCGCACGCGGAAACACAGAAAGTGCTCATTGAAGGCACCGAAGATGCGATGGGCTATTCCCTGCACTATCGCAAGGAAGATGTGCATGAAGATCCGGATCTAAATGAATCCTATCGATGCATCATCGTGCGTGGTCCGGGCTGGCAGAAGGACTGCCAACCGAATCCCTACATCGAGACCAAGCTTACGTGGGGCGGCGGCAGCGGCCGACCGTCGTACGAAGGTTGCGTCGAAAACGGCGGACCGTGATCACCACCTTTAGTTAGAAATTCCTTCGTTAGAGCGGGCGGGTTCCGGCACACGGAACCCGCCTGTTTTTTTGCGTTTATCCCTTCAAGTGCCAGATCGTGGCGCGTGAAACGCCCCATTTTTCACCACCCCCGGCGCCGCCACCCGACACCTGCCCGCCACCCGGGCGCACCTCAAGCGCGGAACTCCGTTCCGTTCGGATATCACCGTACGGTTGCCGGGCACGGCTAATCAGAAAATAAAGGGTAGGTTCACGGCAATGCCAGAGTTGGTCCGATAACCGCTGGGTGACTGGCTGATGGATGACACGCCCTACCGAGCGCGCTACCCGGCGATGGGAGTAACGAAGACGATCTTGTTGCGGTCGGGATCGCGGACGAACATTTCGCGGTTGCCCCACGTCTGGTCGGTCGGCGGCAGGTCGATGGGCACGTGCCGTGCTTGAAACTCCGCATAGAGCGCGTCCACATCGTCGACCTGAAGATACACGAGACTGCCGGGAACGCCGTCGTCACGAAAGGACGAAAGATGGAGCCGCGCGCCGTCGCGCACGAGACCAAGGTAGCATGGGTCGGGCGACTGCGGATCACGGTTGACCGATTCCAAACAGAAGCCCAGGCCCCGGCAATAAAACTCTTCGGCAGCCAGGGAACTGCTCACGTGAAAAACCGCAATGGCCTGCTGGAACATGCGCCTCCCCTTTCACCAAAGAGGCCTCCCGCCACGTTCATCGGCCGGAAGCGGCCCCGCCCATGGTGTCGCTATGTTGTCACTGAGTATTATGTCCCCGCCGCCATCGCATCCACCTTGGTGGTACGGACGATCTCCTCAATGGTGGTAATGCCCGACTCCACTTTCTTCCAGCCGTCTTCACGCATGAGTTTGAGTCCCTTGCCGCGCGCGAGGCGGAGCATATCGCCGGCCGAGCGGCGGTGCACGATCATCTCCCGAAGTTCGTCGGTGATAAGCAGCAGCTCATAGATGCCGAGCCGGCCGCGATAGCCGGAGTTGCGGCATTCGCGGCAGCCCTTGCCCTTAAAAATTTTCTGGCCGGGCTTGAGCTTGAAATCGGGCGGCACTTCGACCGGGTCCGGCAGATATTCCGTGCGGCAATGCTTGCAGATCTTGCGGACCAGTCGCTGACCGATGACGCCGCTGATCGCGCTAGACACGAGGAACGGTTCCACCCCCATGTCGAGCAGTCGGGTCGTCGCGGTAACCGCGTCATTGGTGTGCAGCGTGCTGAACACCAAGTGACCGGTAAGTGACGCATTGATGGCCACTTCGGCGGTCTCCAGATCGCGAATTTCACCGACCAGGATGACGTCGGGGTCATGCCGCAGGAACGCGCGGAGTCCCGAGGCGAAGGTCAAGCTGATGTGCGGCTTGATCTGCACCTGCTGGATGCCGTCGAGGTAGTACTCGATCGGGTCTTCAATGGTCAGAATCTTGATGTCGTCGCTGCGGATGGTGTTCAGCGCGGCATAGAGCGTGGTCGTCTTACCGGAGCCGGTCGGGCCGGTGACCAGGATGATGCCGTACGGCTGGGAGATCAGTTTCTTCATCCCGTCGAGCGCCTCGTCCATCAGGCCGAGCTGGTCGAGCGACAGCAGGACCGACTGCTTGTCGAGAATACGCATGACCACCGCGCTGCCGAATGCGGTGGGAATGATGCTGACGCGCAGGTCGATGTCGCGGTTCTGCGCCTTGATCTTGAAGCCGCCGTCCTGCGGCAGGCGCTTTTCAGCGATGTTGAGATTCGAAAGAATCTTGATGCGGCTCACGATGGCGGCATGGAAGCGGCGGATCTCGGGCGGAACATTGGTGGTGTGCAGTACGCCGTCGATGCGGTAACGGATCTTCAAGTCATTCTCATAAGGTTCGATGTGCACGTCGCTGGCGCGGTCGCGAATCGCCTCGAGCAGAATTTCATTGACCAGTTTGACGACGGTGGCTTCCTGCGCCTGTTCGATGAGATCGGCGTTGTCGTGATCGACATCGGAGATGATCTCCATGTCCTTCTCGCCCATCATCGACTCGACGGTGTGACCGCCGACGCCGTAATGCTGCTTGATGATGCGCGAGATTTCCTCGCCGGTGGCGAGCACGGTTTCGATCTTCGCGCCCATGAGCATGCGCAGCTCATCAAACGCGTAGACGTTGAAGGGGTTGTTTGTGGCGACACGGATGGTGCCATTGTGCCGGTCGATGGGGATCACGCGGTCGCGGTGGACGACCTTGGACGGCGCCTGCTTGAGCAGTTCGGTGTCGATGGAAATTTCGGAAAGGTCCACGACCGGGATGGAGAGCTGCTCGCCGTAAATCTCCAGGTAATCGCGCTCGGTGATAAAGCCTAAGCGCGCGAGGCAATGCTCCACCCGCTCGTTGGGTTTGCGGGTCTGCATGGCCTGTTCAAGCTGAACGGCGCTGATTTTCTTACGCTGTAAAAGGACTTCGCCCAAGCTCACGGTGGTTATCCCTGGCGACACCTGGCGGCCGCATCCGATCGGCGCGCGCGGGGGTTGCGCAACGTCCCCGCGTGAGGTTATACCCGGCCGGGACCGCGTGGATTCAAGAAAGGAAGGGTCGATAAATAGTCATGTAAGTTATTGAAAGCAATAAGGTTACGAATTACATACGGATGTCGCGCTTTTGCCCATCCACATCCAACGCATGCATCCTTGCGGCCACCCCGCCCTCGGGAATACACTCCCGTCCGGTGCAGTTAGGAATAGGTACGGGCGCGGAAATCCATGCGGGAAAGCGGCTCCACAAAATCACCATCGTTGCTGCTGGTCTGCGCTGCGTTTGCGGCCATTTACCTCATTTGGGGTTCCACTTATCTCGCCATCGCCGTCGCAATCGAAACCATTCCGCCGTTCCTGATGGCCGGCGTGCGCTTCCTGATTGCCGGGGGCATCGTTTATGCCTGGGCAAGGCTGGGCATGAAGGCCGAACGGCCGACCGCGGTACAGTGGCGCAGTGCGCTGATCATCGGCGGGCTGATGCTGCTCGGCGGTAACGGCGGCGTGGTGTGGTCGGAACAGCGCGTCGCGTCGGGCGTCGCGGCCATCATCGTGGCCACGGTGCCCATCTGGGTGGTGCTGATCAACTGGCTGCGTCCGCGCGGCATCCGACCGGCCTGGGCCGATGTGGTCGGCGTAACGCTGGGCTTCATCGGACTGCTTACGCTGATCGATCCGACGGCCGTCGAATCCGTGGGCAAGGTGGATCGCATCGGTGTCATGGTTCTGGCACTCGGATCGCTCTCCTGGTCCTTCGGCACGATCTTCGCGCACCAGGTGCAAAGGCCAAAATCGCCGTTTGTCTCGGTCGGCATGGAAATGCTCTGCGGTGGCGTGCTGCTGACCATCGCGGCCGGAATCCATGGCGATTGGGGCCAGTTTGCCATGGCAAAGTTGTCGCTCGAGTCGGTGCTGGCCTTTCTCTATCTGCTCTTCTTCGGGTCGGTGGTGGCCTTCACGGCCTACATGTGGCTGCTGCGCGTCAGTACGCCGAGTCGCGTGGCCACCTATGCCTACGTCAATCCCGTGGTCGCGGTGTTGCTGGGTTGGCTGTTTCGCAGCGAGCCGGTCTCCCGGCGCATGATCATCGCGATGATCGTGATCCTGGCCGGCGTCATCATGATTACCACGCTGGGCGCGCGGGCGCGGAGCAGTCGCGTTTTGGAAAAGTGATTCGGAAGGTCCGCTTCAACGGGTCCTACTTCCGGCGGCGAAGTTTCCGCTGTACACACAGCAGCGGCGCAATCAGCAGCACGGGGATGAGTCCCAATCCGCAGAGCGGTCCGCCCGGCGGCGGCGCAACTACCCCGGAGCCATCATCCGTGTTGCCATCGTCCGGATCATCAACCGGATCATCGACACTGGCGCCCAGGGTATAGCGAATGCGCTTAAGTTCGCCGGCGAAAATGAGCGAAGCATAGAGACTGCCATCGGGCGATGCGACGAGTTCCACCGGGGCACTGTCGAAGGTCAGGAAGATGTCATGACTTGCCGCGAGGTCGCCGTCGAGCACCGTCCGGAAGAGGCCGTTGCTGACATAATCAAGGTGAAACAAATTGCCGCGAAACTCCTCCGGAAACTGGTCGCCGGAATACGAAACGATGCCGGTGATGGAAGCGCCTTCATCGTGATACGCGACAATGGGATCGACAAAGCCTTGCGCTGTGCCGCCGACTCCTTCAAGGGTTGGCCAGCCGTGATCGCCGCCCGCGGTGACAAGATTGACTTCCTCGCGCCGGGCTTCGTCGCTCGAGCCGACATCCACGACGAACAGTCGGCCTGCAGCATCGAAGCACATGCGGAAGGGGTTGCGGAATCCCAACGCAAAGATGGCCCGCGGGCTGCCAGTCGGCGTGGTAAACGGATTATCGTCCGGCGTGTCGCCATCGCGGGTGATGCGGCACACCTTGCCGGCCAATGACGTCAGGTCGGCACTCAGCGGCGGCTGTCCATTGTCGCCGATGGCGAAATAAATGTGTCCGTCCGGCCCGAAGGCGATGGCTCCGCCGTTGTGATTCGCGCCGACGGTCGGCAGATTGCCGCGAATGGTCACCAGGTTTGTCCCGACGCCGTCAACGTCGGTGATGCGCATGATCTGTTGTTCGTTGGACGACACCGAGACAAACATGAACAGATGTCCATTGCTCTCGAAGTCCGGATCCAGCGCGAAACC
This sequence comes from uncultured Phycisphaeraceae bacterium, assembly GCA_964552515.1. GTDB lineage: Bacteria > Planctomycetota > Phycisphaerae > UBA1845 > UBA1845 > JACQXM01. Next base: position 12,375 of record CAZKIN010000037.1, on the reverse strand, counting down.
GAGCAATCCGCATTCACCGCCCGTGAACACCGGTATCTCGGCGAAGGGCTCGTCGCGCAGGGCGCCGTCTTGCAGGACACGTATCGTACCGCCACGCTCGCCGATGAAGACCCGGCCATCCGACGCAGCCGCGAGCGCGATCGGTTCGGATAGTCCGGTGGCCACAGTGGAGACTTCAAATCCCGCCGGAGTGTCGGACTGGGCGAACAACGGAGCAATTGTCATGAGATTGACAGTTACAGCGAACAGGCCGGCAGCGGTTTTGCGATGCATGGATGTTGCTCCCCTGCCGATTATAGATCGGCTCCTGGCTTTTCAGCGAATGAGTGCGCGCGGACTTCCGCGCACGTACGCATGGTCGTGGGTTAGACGAACAGTTCCGAGCCGATCGTTTCGTCGTACGTTTCGCCGCCAATCTGGAAGATTGGCTGCGGGTCGAAACCCAGCCAGTCGCGGATGCACGAGCTGAACACGGCGCGAAAATCGACATAATAGGGCAGTGAATCCTGCATCATGTCGTTGCTGGTTACTTCCTGGCCGTGCAGGCCGCCGTTGACGCGCGGACCGGCGAGGATCATATGTCCTCCGTGGCCGTGGTCGGTGCCGGGGCTGCCGTTCTCATAATTGCGGCGGCCGAATTCGGAGTAGAAACACACGCAGGTGTTTTCCCACAGCCCGCGTGAATCGAGGTCGGTGACGAATTGCTGGAAGTGATCGTTGATGCGCGGGAAGAGTTCCTGATTCGCCTCGTCCTGTGACCCGTGCGTGTCAAAGCCGCCATAGGACAACCGCAAGATGCGCGTGCCCAGACCGGCCGAGGCGAGCATGGCCGCGCGGAAGAACTCGCCCCGCGCGTCGCCGGTGGATTCAAAGTCTTCGGTCTTGTTGCGGATTTCCTCGCCGAGTTCGTCGATGGTCTGGTACGCGTTGAGCACGGCCTGTTGCATCGGCTTGCGATCGGTCTTCAAACGTGCGAGGCGACCGAACGCATCCTGAGCGGCCTGGCGATAGGACTGATCCGGGTAGCCATAACGCTGCGGGTCTCCAACGGTTTGGGTATCGAGTACGCTGAACGGCTGGTTGAAGTAGGTGGATTTCAGCCGCTGGTACCATGTGTTTCCCGCGCCGGCGTTGGCCAGATTGCGGACGCCGAACTCGTAGATTTCCTGGCTTTCAAAGTGCGAACCGTTGCCTTCCGGATAGGCCACCTGCTGCACGACGGCCAGTTGTCCCTGGCGATAGAGTTCGCTGAAAAACGGAAAGAGATTGTTAATGCCATATTCATTGTTGTCGGTCAGCGGAGTTACCTGATCTTCGCCGAGCGCGAGCACCGGTCGCGCAGCGCGATAGGCGGCATTGCGATACGGCGCGAGGAAACTGAGCGCATCGAGCCCGCCATTCAACTGGCAAAGCACGAGCAGATTACCGGTTCCTCCGGACGACTGCGCGTAGGTCGACGCAACCATGTCGAGCACGGGGTCGGCCATGGCCAGCGCGCCGAGTCCGGCGCCGGTCGACTTGAGAAATCCACGACGTGAAAGTTGCTGGCACTCATTGCAGCCGTTCATCGAGCATCTCCTGACAAGAAAAGGCAGCCTGTATTATCCGGCGACTGATTCCCGCGCGTCGGGCGGGAGTGTTGAACACTGGTTATGACACACGATTGGCATTAACGTCCGATGACCCGCTCATCCATGGCCATCAGGCGGATGAGTTCGTAGACCTGACGCGGCTGGTAATCGGGGTTTTCCAGGTGGAACGCCAGCCAGCCGTTCTGGTCGAGGACTTCGATGTACACCACGCGTTCTTCCTCGGACACGGGAATATGGAACGCCCCGGCAATCGCATCAACGATTTCGTCGCGGACTTCGCGCTCCGTCCAGCGACTGGTCGGCGGAAGGATGTGATAGGGCAGCTCGGCCGTGTGTTCCGGACCATATTCCATATTGCGACCGAGGGCATAGGCGCGGCTGATGATCCATTGATCCTGCAGCCAGAAGGCGTCTTCGCCCCAGCCCTGCACGCCGGGTGGATTAAGCAGTTCGTGTCCCGCGCCGCGCAGGTCGTCGACCAGGCGGTCGAGAATGTAGCCTTGTGAATCTTCGCTATAGGCGTGCATGTCGAGCGTGCGCGCAACGCCGACAATATGCTGTACCGGTGAACTGATTTGCACGCCGCGGGCTTCTTCCGAAAACATGGCCTGGGAGCGCAGAATGCGGCGTACCAGCGGCGCAATCTCGAAATCGTTGTCCGCGAAGAAAGTGGCCAGATCGACAATCGTCGCCTCGGACGGATGATCGTGAACGAAGTACACGAAAAGATTCCGTGCGACGTACTCGGCCGCTTCGAACTGCTCCAGCGTCAGGTCAATGGCACTCAGGTAGTTATAGTTCCCAGGTTCCGCCCGTCCCGGAAAAATGTCCTTGGGCGTTTCGTCGTGATTGAGCAGGTCATAAATCGGGCGGGCGTCGAGGTCACTCTCCCGAAGCAGCGTGATGCCGGTAAAGGCGCGAGCGCCTTCACGGATATCGTCTTCGGTATACAGGACATCGCGGCCGAGAGTAAACAGTTCCCAGAACTCGCGGGCATAGTTCTCATTGGGCGCCTGCTTGGGGCTGTTCGCCCCGTCCAGCCAGATCAGCATGAGTGGATCGATGGTCAGTTCCTGCAGAAACGTTCGATAATTGCCCAGCGCGTTGTTGCGAATCATCTGCCAGTGCAGTTCGGCCAATCCGGAGTCCCGACCATCGAGGACGCGGCGCGACGTGGCGAAGCGGTCATGCCAGAATAGGACGATGTTCTCGTGCAGCGGATTGGGCCCTTCCATCAGATGCACAAGCCATTTTTTCGAAAGATTGTCTTCGAAGGACTCGGTAAGCGTTTCAAGCGCGGCCGGTGTGTCGACAACTTCGAGCAGGCCGTCAACGGTCACCGTCAGGCCGCTCGATACGACTTCAGCCACTTTTTCCGGTGTGGCGCCGAAGGCCGCGCGCCGCATGAGGTGATAGGCTTCGTCGGAGGTCAGCGTCTCACGATAGGGAGATGTCGATTGTGCGTCACCACCCCATTCACGGCCGTCATCAATGACATTAGACCCCAGTCCGCCGCCCCCGAGGCCGCCGCCACCTCCGCCGCTACAACTTCCCAAGACCGTAAACGTCGCAACTGCCAGACTGTACCAACCGCGGAATGTGGTATGGTGCCGCATGGAACCTCTCCCCGAACCGGTTCACTTCGTGGACGAAACGCGGAGTCGGCGCTGCGACTTCGCACGATGGTAAGGCTTGATCCAGGCAATTGACGGCCGGAGTGCATTCATGGTTGGGACGCCTGGCCAAAGTGGCCAGTCGGCGATGCCCAGTGATGTAGCGGTGCTGCTGCAAGTTCCCCCCCCGGCGAATTAGAACTACCAGATAGGATGTACGATTCAGGGAAAGCCCGGTCAAAATGGGGTATTTCCGCGCTTCCCGCGCCGTCCGATATAGATGATTCTGGTGCCAGGGAATCGACAGTGATGTCAGCGGACTTGCCGTTTTTCCGGACAGCCGGTTTCGCGGACGTTACTTAAGCAATCCGCGCCGGCTCATCTCCGTTTTGGCCAGTCGCTTGATCTTGGAGAGATCCGTTGGTGAGGCGGCCGTGGCGGCGGATGGTGTCACGACCACGTCATCACCACCCGGCGACAGCGCGCTGAGCTTACGCAGGTGCGCGATCGGGAGCCGTGCGGCACCCGCCTCGACCACCGCCTGAAGCGCGGGGACCGTTTGTTCCAGCATGGTTCCGCTTTCAATCATCCGCATGAGCGGTTCCACCGCACCCGGCCCACACTTGCGTACGCCGGTCCAGTCTTCATGGGCGAGGGCGTGCAGGGCGCGTTCGGAATCGTTCGTTGGCTTCCAACCGACCTGTTCCAGTTGCCAAACCGCCGAAAGCCGAATGGTGAAATCCGGGTCTTTCAGCATCGCGGTCAGCGGTTCCAGGGCCCGTGGATGCCGCGATTCGGCAAGAATCGTGGCCACCAGTTCCCGCGTCGAAGCGTTCGTCTCCGGCGCATTGACGGCCATCAGAAGACGATCGACCGCCTCGTCACCCATCCCCAGCAGCGTCTTGGCCGCATCAATGGCAACCGATGCGAAGTTGAGCGCTCCAATGAGCGGAGCAATGCCGTCGCTACCTAGCGCCGCCGCTTCTGCCCAGCGTTTGTTGGCGATGGCCAATGCCGCACGCTCTGCTCCGGTGGTCGGCTTCCATTCCCGCGTTTCCAATGCCTTGGCGGCCGCAGTCCGGATGGACCAATGGGGGTCACTCAAACTCTGCACCAGCGACGCGGTATCGCGCGCCGGCGTAGCGCATTCCAGCGCCTCGGTGATCGCCTCATGAATGCGGTGGTCCTGATTTGCGTCCGCTAGCGTGGCCGCGAGTGCGTCCATCGCCGCCGGGCAGCGCATTTCTCCCAAGGCGCGCGCCGCCGCGCGTCGGCCGACGAGTGACCCATGGTTCAGTACTTCCACGAGCGGCGTCACCGCCGGCGGCCCGCACTTGGCGGCGGCCGACCATTCTTCGTGCATGATGGCGATTCGCGCCACATGCGCCGGCCCGATCCGTTTCCAGAAGCTGCTCCGCAAACCCCAGCCCGCGACTTTGCGCGTGGCCTCATCAACGCCCTCATCTTCAAACACGCTCATCAGCACGCGAAACGCATCGTTGGACGCAATCCGGCCGAAGGCTTCCACGGCATTGCGTTTTTCCTGGGGCGTGCCGGTCAGCAGAATCTCATGCAGTGGATTTACCGCCGCCGCGCCGAGCGAAGCGACGGTGTTCCAATCGTCCTGAATGATGGCTACTTCGGCCTTGACCCCGTCAGGAAGTTCTTTCCAAGCCACCCGCCGTAGCGCCGTCGCCGCGCATTGCCGCGCGCGCTCATCGTCGCCATATAACGCCTCACAAAGCGCGGGAATGGTCTGCTGTTGATCGAGCGAGGTCAGGCTGCGCGTGATTTGATCGGCGGCATCGATCTCCCGTTCGCGCACCGCAAGGTCGACCAGTTGGCGGGCCGCACGTGGATCTCCGCACCGGGCCAGAGCGTCGGCCGCCCTGGTGCGCACATCAGCAACCGGATCGTCCAGCGCATCGATGAGCAAAGTGGATGCCCCTTTGCCGCGCTTGCCGGCCAGCTTATCCACCGCGCGCAGGCGTGTCTCGATGTTTTCCGATTTCAGCGATTTCAGTCGCCACCATTGGAGGAGGTTTTGCATGGGGGTATACCTGTGGGAACAGCTTTCGTCTTGGATCGCACGGGCCTCAAATGAAGCCGCGATGCGTCCAAAAGGCGCGGACCCTGTGCTGCGCGCGGACGCTATGTCCCCAACAAGTCTACGATATGCGGGGCGAATGTGCGGACCGTCCGCATCCCTTCACCATTTCCGGCCCTGGCGGGTGTCCTCAGGGTGTGGGCGGACGTTTGAACAGACTGATAACGATGGGAATGCCGGCGATCACCATGCCCGTACCGAGCAATGAAAGCGGGTGACCTCAGCAGAAGGCGGTGCGGAGGTAAATTCCACCAGCAGGAATAAGTAGCAACAGAGACTTGGCAGTGAGAAATCCCATGGATAGCTCCTCCAGCACATGATCCGAAAAGATTATCCGCCCTGCGGTCCGTTTCCGATAACCGGAAGGGACACCGAACCGCCGGATCCCGCAGAGCGACTCGGCGGTGGCACTTTCGCGCCTACCGCCTCGAAGTCCCCGACGGCATCCTCCATGTCCACATCTCCCATATCGGTCCGATCCACATCCCGGCGCAGCAGGAAGTAGAGCACGGTGCTCGCACAATAATAAAACGACGCGAGGAACGAGAACATCATCGCCACAACCAGCATGACATAGATGCCGATCAGGAGCGCCGAAAAGCACTCATTCCAACTGAGTTGTGACCAGTCGGGCGTCGCATAGAGCGAGCTCGGGCTGGTCAGCGGCCAGATCAACTCCAGTTTGTTCACCGGATTCTCGGGTGTGCCGCGCGTCCACCAGCCGAAGGGCGACGTACCAAAACCCACGACATCCCGCGTGATGATCAACGCGAAATAAACAAACAGATTGACAAAGACCCAGCAAAGGCTCGCAAAGATGGTCGCAATCACCACGTAGAGAATGGTCTTCCAAGGCTTCGAAAACGTATAGCTGATGCTGCGCGCGAACGCGTCATACGCATCCTGTCCTTCCGCCGCGATGGCCGGCCACAGCAGGCTTCCGCCGCCGAAGAGTCCCACCAGCAGCAGGGCAATCGCAAACCCCCCGACCAGTGCGAGCACAAATAGCACGCCGCCGATCAGATCACCCAGCAGCGGAATGCGCAGCACCACGCCATACAGCACGAGCAGCAAAGCCGCCGCCGCCGCGAAGGCAATGGGAATGAATGGCGCCAGCACGAACCCGTCGAAAAGGTGGTCCCGCGAATAGCGCAGCGCCTGCATCGCCGTCAGCTTCTCATCGCGTGCGAATTGCACCGCCGCAATCCGGCAGATGGCGCCGCCGCACACCGCCCAGATAAACAGCGCCCCCAGTGAAAACAGCACAAAATAAACAAAATGTTCGCGGCACAACCACCAGAAGCCCAGTCCCAGTGACCCGAGGTTCCGCAGCGGCCCGAACTGCCGATGCGTATCCACATAGACACCCACTTGCGTTCCCGCGGCCACCGATCCCGCGGGCACGGTCGAACCCATGAATCCGAAGATGCAATCCTGCATGTGCTCGCGCAGAACTTCATAGATGCCAAAGTTCCCCGCTTTCGCATCGTAGGGTTGTTTCAACTGCACGGAAGTGATGAACCGATGGATCGCCTCTTCGTCCACGCCCCCACGCACCGACCACACCCAGTCCAGCATCGTCCCGAGCAGGAACGTTAACACGATGGCCAGAAAGGCCAGCGACAGTTTCGCGGGATGCACGGTCAGACCGAGCACGCGAAAAATCTGCAGCATGCCGCTGTGTTCAATCCAATCGGAACTCTGATGCCGTTGCTGGCCGCTGCTCATTATTCGTGGTCACTTTCGCATGGCACGTCGAAATTCTTCGCCGACATCCGTTGTATGACACACCGGTGAATCGGATGCGGGAAATTCTAATGGACTCGCCGTGCGAGGCAAACATGGCACGGAATTTCACGGCGCGCATGCCCGCGCATCCCGCGCCGACTCCGGCAACTATCGTCATCTTCGTTGGTTACGGTTGAATGCGCTCTTGGTGTTCTGTCAAGAAAAAAACGCTGAATTTTCAACCAGGCCATTCCGGTTCACGCCATGTTTATGCAAAGTTTGTTTTGTCTTTTGTCGAATTTGTGCTATACTGTCGATGTCTGATCGGAGTGACTGAGGTGACCGACAGGGATCTTAATTGACCGAACCGATGAGAGAACCCGCGGAGGCTCGACTTCGAAGCTAAACGACGTACCGACCCCTTTTGAGGTTGGCGGTCCGAGCTTTAGCGAGCCACCCACTTTGCATTCAGGGTTCTGTCGTTTACTTCCCATCGGCATCAACGGTTACGCCGTTCGGACGTTTGCAAGGGGCCTGCGATATCGATCGTCAGGCCCTTTGTTTTTTCCCTTCCCCATGCCCCTGCAGTCTCCGATAATTGCGTCACTCCCTGCGCAATACTTACCACGTATCGAAACCACCAGCGTAATCTGTCGCTCATGTCCATTAAGAAGCATAAGCCGTCGATGACTTATAGGCGGACGCTGCGCGCGCTGCGTCATCCGGGGGGAACGACCGTCAATCACATGGAACGATCATCACACAAGGAGGGGTTCTACTGGGTCTTTGTACTGGCCCTCGTCGCGCTGATGTTCGTGCGCCTGCCGCCCATGGTCGCCAAGCAGGAAACGGTTCTCGGAACTTACCGCACCCTGGTGGAAGTCGACGCTCTCGCCCGTCAGCAATATGTCGAGCCCATCACCGACGACCGGCTGGTCGACGGCGCGATTCGCGGCATGATGTTGCAGCTCGATCCCTACAGCGGATACATCACCGCCGAAGAATTACCCGAATTTGAACGCCGCAGCGCGGGAGATTACGTCGGCCTCGGCATCGAAATCGGCGTGGTCGATGGTCGTCCCGTGGTCATTGCCCCCGTGGAAGGTTCGCCCGCCGCCCGCGCGGGAGTGCTGGCCGGCGACGCCATCGTGGGAGTCGAAGGTCACGACGTGGAAAACCTCTCGGTCTTTGACTTGAAGCGCCGTCTCAGCGGTGACGATCAGTCGTCTGTCCGGATGCGCGTCCAGCATGCGGACAGTCATGAGACCCGCGAAGTCATCATTACACCCGGACCGGTGAACATCCAGACCGTGCGCGGATTTCGTCGGACCGACCAGGGACGCTGGGACTATTTGATCGATCCGGCAAACCGCATCGGCTATGTCCGGATCAGCAGCTTCTACGAAAACACGTCCGCCGCGTTGACGGAAGCGCTTCAGGAGCTGCGTTCGCTCGGCGCGCAGGCGCTGATCCTGGATTTGCGTTTCAATCCTGGAGGGCGATTGGAACAGGCCGTGGCGGTCTCCGATTGTTTCCTGTCTTCCGGTCTGATTGTCTCCACCGTCACACGCCGGCTCGCGGTGAAGGAGTACCATGCCGGCGCGCAGCCGTCCGATCTTGACTGGAAGGTGGTCGTGCTGGTCAACGGCGGCTCCGCCAGTGCATCGGAGATCGTGGCCGGTGCGCTGCAGGATCATGAGCGCGCGGTAGTGATCGGAGAGCGCACTTTCGGGAAAGGCAGCGTGCAGCATCTGGTGCACCTGCAAACCAATGCGGCCGCCATCAAGCTGACCATCGCGCTGTATCGGTTGCCCGGCGGACGAATCATCCATCGCAATGCGGAGAACTTGCGCGCCCAGTCCTGGGGCATCCGTCCGGAAGTGGTGATCGCCTTGAGCAAGGAAGAGCAGGCCGCGGTGCAGAAGTCCCGCCACGCGCTTGACCACGCAAACCCGCAGTCTGAAGCTGGTAAACTCGGCGTGCAGCAGGAAATCGCGAGAGATCGCCAGCTGGAAATGGCACTCCGCATATTGGGTGAGCAAACCAAATCCGCACCGGCCGACGAATAAACCCGCACTCGATCGGGTGCGCGGGGGCAAACCTGTTTGCCCGTGTCGGCGTGACTTTCATCATTCATTCTCGGCGTGCCGCGTTCCGGCCGCGTGAATCTGCATCAACACGAGTTCAATCGTCAG
>CAZKIN010000037.1:0-3040 GCA_964552515.1 uncultured Phycisphaeraceae bacterium | reverse complement strand
CGGCGTGCCGCGTTCCGGCCGCGTGAATCTGCATCAACACGAGTTCAATCGTCAGCCCCGGACCAAAGGCTACCGCCATGCACGTCCCGCAAGCATTCGTCTCAAACAGTTCCTTCATAATGAAAAAGATCGTCGGGGAAGACATGTTCCCAAACCGGCGAAGGATCGATCGCGATAATTGCAGCGCGTCCGCCGGCAGGGCCAGCGATCGCTCCACGCAATCCAGAATCTGCGGACCGCCCGGATGCACCACCCAATGATCCACGTCCCGCACCGACAATTCATGCGTCCGCAGAAAATCCGCCACGATTTTTGGCAGATGCTGACCAATGGTTTCCGGTAACTCGGCCGAGAGTCGCAATTGCAACCCATGGTCGGCAGCCAGCCACTGCATTTGGTGAGCGAAACCGGGAATGGTCAGGCACCGACCATCTTTAATCTCCAGCCGCGACGGCTCTCCAGACAGCAGCATCGCCGCCGCGCCGTCCGCGAAGAGCAGGTTCGCCGTCATCTGGTCGAGTTCGTCGGTATACTGAAAATGCAGCGAGGACAACTCGCAGGCAACAATGAGCGCGGGAAGTCCCGGTCCTCCCGTTCGGTGCACAAGTCGCATGCCGGCCAGTCCTGCCGAACAACCCATGAATCCCAGATTCCATCGTTGGGCCGATGCCGGAACCGGGGTATGCGCGAGAATCGGCTGCTCCAGGCCGGGTGCGGACGCATGTGTGCACGTGGCCGTAATCAACGCATCCACGCTGGATAATTGGTGCGGAGTAAATGTCGACATCGCCTTGGTAATGAGCGGTACGGAAGCCTTTTGAAACAAGGCATTTCGCAGGCTCATTCCCGGCCCCTGCGGTTGTTCGACCGCAGGGCGGTAAAGCGGCTCGTTGCCATCCTTTGAATGCTGAAAATCCAGTGCCACGACGTGACGCTTCTCAATGCCCGTCAGCGGTGCAATCCGTTGCAACAGCCGCGCGCTGCGCTGATTCTTGCACGTGGGTTCGAGCATCAGCGCGCTTTGCGCTGCATTTACCGATTGCTCCGGAACCGCCGTTCCGATGCCGTGAATAAACCATGACGTCTTACCCGTTCCGCTCATAAGGCACCTCGTACGTGAACGCGCTCCAATCCCCACGCCAGCCCCGTCTCCACAAATGGCAGGCCCACGCGTTCGGGTAGACACCCCGCAACGGATCGTAGCAGGGTACTCACCATGCGGGTACGCCTCAGGGCACGGCGATGCCGGCGCATGGACACCTCATAGCGCGCCGGCGCATCGTCTCCACCCTCAACAATGGCGCGTACCGCCATCTGAGCGCTCGCCAGTGCCTGATGTATGCCCGTGCCGGAAAAAGGCTCCGCGTATCCCGCCGCATCGCCGACCAACAAAACATTCTTCACGCCCACGCGATCCGGCATCCACGGAAAGTACGCGGTTCCTTTTGCCGAGAACTTACGCGGGGCGTCCGGCGCGATCAGCTCCCAAAGGGGGGCGCGGGGATTGAGTCGTCGCAGCATGTCGAACGGGCTTCGTCCGGCCAGGTCCTTGGTCTTTACTGCCAAGGCAACGACACATTGATTGGCCTCCGGCGTGGCCAGCCCGACATACCCGCCGCGCAGCCAGTGCAATTCCACCTCGCCCAACGCTGGTAGCCCCGCCGTCACCGGCTGTACCCATTGCTGCGCCACCATATCCGGCGCCGGACCGCACTGCCGAACGGCAAGGTCCTCTGGAATCGCCGCCAGTCCGGATGCCAGGAGAATATATCGCCCTCGAATCCGCTCCCTCCCCACGCAAATTTCGCAATGTATTTCTCCAGGCTCCACCCGCGCCGCCTCCCCGAACCGCATCTCCGCACCGGCCGCGCGCGCCGCCTCCGCCAGGCGCGCATCGAATGCGCCGCGCGCTGTCATCCACGCCATGCCGCGCGGTCGACATGCAACTCGATACCGTCCCAGGGCCAGCGTGATCCGCATAGTCGCCGTTCCCGGCAATGCGCCGCGCGATCCTAGAAGCTCGCGCGCACGTTGGGCCGCCGGTGCAGAAAGGCATCCGCCGCACACTTTGGGGCGCGGAAACAAACGCTTTTCCACGACGAGTACGGACCGTCCGCTGCGCGCCAACTCAATGGCCGCGGCGCTTCCGGCGGGTCCGGCGCCGACGACAATTGCGTCATAATCTGTGCCCCTACATGTCACGCGCGGCTCCTCGCTTCTTCCACTGGAGCATGATGCGAAACGGAATCTGCCGCCGCACGGTCGCACCGGCCAGTCCGGCCTTGCCCGCCATTTCCGCAAGTTCCGCCGCACGGTACGCCGCGCGCACGGACCGGGGACCGTCAACATGAAAAACACGTGATCGACTGGCCAGTCGCGCGAAAACGGTGGTCAATGCCCAAGCCGTCGATGACCGTGAAAGGTCACTCACCACTATTCCCTGCCGTGCTACCCGCGCCGCTTCCCGCAATATGGTTACTACATCCGCCGGATCAAAATGATGCAAAAATAAAGAACATGTCACCACGTCGACACTCTCGTCTGCGAAAGGCAGTGCCCGCGCATCCGCGACCACTCGGTGTAGCCCCTTATCACTCTGTGTTTTGGAAAATTGCAATGCGAACAGGGAATAATCCAACCCGATCAGCACCGGCGGTCCGTTGAGAGTAGCATCTCCTCGCTCCGCCAGATAATTCAGGAACCCGCAGCCCCCGCACCCCAGGTCCAAAACTGAATCCCCGCCCGGACTGACTTGCGAAATGGAGCGACTCTGCGCACGGTGCATGCCCAGCCAGCGGTCGACACGATTCAAACTCCGCAGCGCGTGCGCATGCGCTGCGCCGTTCAGCGTCGGATCGTCCATCAATTCCGGTACGCGTTTTCGCCGCATGATGAAGCAGGTTTCCCATCGGATGGGTTAGTTGAATCAGCGCGAAAAACCATCGCACCGCACCCGCGCCGTTCGCTTTGCAAATTGTAGTGCGTACTCGTGAAATCCTCCGCGACTGGTAGTTGGGCGCTGTGGGCTACCTCTGCCGAA
>CAZKIN010000036.1:16195-22060 GCA_964552515.1 uncultured Phycisphaeraceae bacterium | reverse complement strand
AGGTCGGGCGTCATGATGATGCCGCGCTGCGTGGCCATATAGGTTTGATAGTTGCGCGAAATGTCTGTTTCGCCGTCACTCGACATGATCGGCTTGACAACAGACTTGACGAGGATCGTCGCTTTCACTTCATACTTGGGTTGCATCAACAAGACGATTGGAGAAACGGACGCCACCGCACAAATGGTGGATACAAGAATAACAGTCCATTTTCGTTCTTTAAGAGCGCTGGCCAGAGACCCTTCGCTGTCCGAACCGGGTGCGTGTCCGCCGTGGGGCATGGGCGGACCCAGCGCGCCACCTCTTTCAGAAACCACGATGTCATGCGATTGCGTCATACCCGGCTTGCCAATCTATTGCGTAAAAATCGACCAGGACTCAATTCGTGCAACGCGTCGCGCTACCCCTTATTCTTTTCGGCTTTCTGAGGTCGAATTGCCCGGCATACATTGGGTCACATAAGGCATCATCATTTTCAAGAACACCTGAATCTCCGCTTCCGCCTCGTCCCACCCATCCGAGGATGGATAGGCCGATACATGAATCTGTGCCAGATAATGTCCGCCTTCGGGACTGTGATGGCCCGGCGCGTGCCAAAACATGCCCCGCGAACTCGCAAAGAACTCGCCTCGTGCGGCGGCAAGGAACCCAACCGCGCAGCGATGGATACCCATCGCTTCAGTCCGCATAAAACGATGCATTGCTAATCGAGGAGAAATCTCTTCTCCCCCAGAATTGAAAGAAAACGGAAGCTCGCGCATGCCTGTATCTACATGCCAACCCGCTGCGGGATAACAGACTTCAGGACCGTGTCCCATTCCCACATTCTCCCTCCCCCAATAGCCCACATAGAGGAGGAGACTTCGCCCCGAGATCGGGTCGCGATACTCGCGATGAACAAACGAATCCACATTTGCAGCGCGTAACACATCACTGTCCAAGGGAATATCCCGGCCCACATAAGGTCCAAGGGCAATGGGAATTTCCGCTAACGGCATGGCCGGGGGCGTTACCGTACTCGCATATGTGGCGCGCGAAGCGCGCACCTTGCGGGTAATGGTGCCCGCGCCGATGAGCAACACGCACAACAAGGCTGCAATTTGCCAAGATTTCAAGGACGTACCCATAAGGGAGGTACGACCGCCCTCTAGCGGGCGGACAAAGGCGTCGTCCGATCCATGCCTCGTGCGTACGCAGCGCGGGGCATCGTCGGAGCATATAACGTGGACAGGAACCAAAGCTCCAGCAGAATCATCGACAAGGCAAGCGGCATCATCAACAATCCGGCGCCATCGTGAAAGATCCCCTGAGCCAGCCAGGCATGTCCGGCGTGGTACAACGCCGCAGTCACCACGATACGAATGATATTACATGCCAGTGCAATCGGCACACTTGAAGAAAGGACCACAATTCGTTGCCACAAGGGACGCCGAATGACATAAGCGACCAGTCCGGTAACAATCAAGAACGCCATCGCCATCCGTAGTCCATTGCAGGCTTCTGCAACTGCGATTCGCTGACCACTGATTTCCAGAACATTTCCAAACCGCTCGACCGGAATCCCAAACACTTCAAGGATCGATCCGGAAAATGCCGCGCTGGCCTCTTGCAAGGGCAGCATGACTGCGTCGTGAATCCTACCCGGCAATGGCAGCATCAAAAATAAGAACAAAAGTGGAAACCAAAGCTTTTTAAGCCCTTCTGTTCCGACCATGGCAGTAATCAGCCCGATGAAGGCGACGACCATGCCGTAGTTTGATGCTGAAGCAAACAGGTAATAGGCTCCTCCAACATCCATCAGGAAACCAACACCAAAGAGCACCAGTCCCAATGGTGCTAATCCGACGCGAATGCCTTGCAGATCGCGCAACTTTGTTCCGACCATGTAAAGTGCCGCAAAGGGCACCAGTTGGCCGGCACTGTAATCCGGGTCGCGCTGCCAGACATCCCAAAGCTGCACCACAGTTGGCCAGAACGCCCATGCGAATGCCGCGAGCAGGCCAACACATCCGACGACCATGGATGGCGCGGCCGGGCTGGAAAGCACGGATTGAAGACTCGCTCTCGGCTCTTCGTTTCCGATGGTACCCGCCGACCGCGACGCGTTAGCAACCGTCGAACTGATTCCGAAACCGTCATCTTCAATCCGCACGGCCGTCGGGGAAAAATAATCAGAGATTGTAACCTGCTCCCCAATGCTTGTGCCCGGGGGAACCACACATCGCACTACCCATGCACCTGCGCTAACTTCGGAATTCTCTCCCAGGATGGCTGGCCCGATTAACACCGCACCCGAGCCGATCCTGCAGCCGTGGCCGACCACGACAGGTCCAACGATTCGTGCGTCTTCGGCAATCACCACCTGCTCGCCACGCCATACGGCGGGAGCAAGTTGCTCATGTGCACCTGTTTGAAAACGGTCGGACGCCAATGAACGAGTAACCGCATGCAGATAAGTGGCCCAATCCGTAACCTGATGCGTCTGGTGTTTGAGCGACACCGCGCCCACTCGCAACCCATCACGAGAAAGTGCGGGAACAAGCTGCTCTTTGACGTCCTGGTACCCTTGCGACTGAATATATTTGAGCACATCGGGTTTGCAGCAAAAGATCCCGGCCGGTCGCAAGCGGGTATCGGTCCCGCCACTGGACATCACCTGATGCGGAATACAATAAATCGTAAGCGCGTTTCCTTGACGACGATGTTCATCAACCATCCAACTCGGATCGTCCTCAAGCCAGATTGACCCACCAATGACCAAAATGTCTTTACCGCTCAAAAGGTGTTCAGACCCTTTGACACAGCCGGCTGTGCCGCGCGGAAGTTTGTCCTCGATGAAATGTAAGCTCGTCGCTGGTTGATCGGGTTTGAGCAAATGGTCCTTGTAAGCGTCCGAAGGTCCATTCACGCAAACGACAC
Source organism: uncultured Phycisphaeraceae bacterium (assembly GCA_964552515.1). Classification (GTDB taxonomy): domain Bacteria; phylum Planctomycetota; class Phycisphaerae; order UBA1845; family UBA1845; genus JACQXM01. The sequence goes on along the minus strand of CAZKIN010000036.1, from coordinate 19,141 downwards.
AGTTACCGTCAAGTGAAGCCTGAAGTTTCGCCAGCAAGTCACCAATGATGGTCTTACATGGCAATGGAAGCAAAGCGCGCGATAGCCCATGCGTCCACCCGTCTTCGAGTCCCACCGAACCTGCGAGTATGACAACGTCTGCGCCGTTGCGCTTTCGGGCAACCTCGCGCATAGGCGTAGCGATGTCCTGCTTGTGAACTTCCAACTGCACGGGCGCTCCTTTACCCTTCCGTGGCTATCCCAATCTTGGCGTTTTCTGATAAGGAACCGGTTTTGCACTCATTCCCTGCAACCTGATTCCAACGCATCAACGACTGCCCTAAGGTCATTCCCAGGCAGTCAAATCTCACTTGGATGAGCCATCTCGCTAGTTTACCTTATAACGGCCTGCAGTCAACGATTTTGGTGCCTGGCGGCAGCCCGAATTAATGGCGTGAGCCTGCTGAAATCTGTCGTTAAATCTTTGTTAGTAAATAATTTATACCAAGTGATGCCATTTTTGCCGGATCGCACTGTCGGCACTCATCGAACTCGCCGTTAAACCGGCACTTTCCATTCGAAGCCGATCGCAAAGTGATCGAACGATCCTACTCATGCTTCCAAGACACATTCGTTAAGTTTGCCTTACCCAACTTCAGATTCCGCCTTCCTATGATAGACAGGTCATCGAATCTATTTGATAGGACCGATGTTCTTTCTTGGAATGGAATTTTCGGCCCAAGCATGCCCATCTTTTTCGTCATGGGAGTCCTACTCTCTTGCAGGCGCGGACCGTCCCGATTCCGAGTTGGACGGCCACCTGCTGGCCTGCCCGGAATGCCGCGATGCCTACTTTGGACTCATTCAAAAGCCGTACACCCCTCGAATCCCCCAATGCCAAATTGTAGGCGAAATCGGACGCGGTCGTTTCGGCGTGGTTTACAAAGCATGGTGGCTGAAAGACCAGCCCGAAATCGTCGCGTTGAAACTGCTCCATAGCTTTGGCGAAATGGAAAAACACCGTTTTGATCGCGAAATCAGCGTGCTGTCCCATCTTGAATCGCCGGGAATTGTCCGATGCCGAGCGTCCGGAGGAAATGGAGATTCCCGCTATTTCATCATGGACTACGTCGCGGGCACACATTTGGACGAGTATTTGCGGAAGTCAGAATTGGATCTCAAGGATCGGTTGGCCGTACTGCGCCGCGTTTGCCTTGCGGTTGCCGATGCGCACACGGCCGGAGTCGTTCACCGCGATTTGAAACCACGAAATATCCTGGTCGAAGGTAATGGCCAACCTCATATCCTTGATTTTGGCATTTGCAGCGTGTCGGGCGTCGATTGGACGAGTTGGGCCGACGGAACGATCACCCTCCCGGGAGACATTATCGGCACCCTGAAATACATGTCGCCGGAGCAGGCATGGGGAGGCGGTGTAGCGGAACAGGTGGGCCAGGCGACCGACATGTGGGCGCTCGGCATCATGCTGTACGAAATTGCGACGGACGGCGATTACCCATACGCGTTGAAGTCTACCCGTGAAAAGCCGGCTCCAGAGGCCCTCCTGGAACGAATCCGCAAGGAAGTTCCTAAGATGCCAAACCTCTGTCACATCAAACATGGACGTGACCTTGAAATCCTCATCGAACGTTGCCTGACATGGGAGCCGCAGCGGAGGCTTTCCTCCGCCCAAGTTCTCGCGGACGATCTGGCTCGTTTTATTGCCGACCAGCCCGTTCATACCCAACCTCATGGCCGTTGGTACCGAACTCGGCGCGTAGTGGTGGGTGCGGCCACGCGTTCCCGCGCCCCCTTCTATGCCGTCTTTGTAGCCGCAGCGATTGCGGGGATCTCCGCAATTACCTTGCTCAGCGGCGCGGGCTGGCGTGTCGTTGGAAATCCTTTCCCGACCTCAGTAACGACTTCAACGGCCGGAGAATCCGAACCTCTGGGCCCCAAAGTACGCATCATTGGAATTGGAGACGAATCCCCCGAACAAATCCAAGCATTCGCCGCGGCACACGGACTTTCCACAGTTACCGCAAGTGCCGTGTCATGGAGAATTGTGCACGGAATGCTTTTGACGAGGCTGGCCCGGGCGCGCCCGGCCGCCGTAATCTGGGATTACTACTTTCGTACCCCTCAGCCGGATGACAGAACATTTGCGGCGGGTGTTCGCATGCTGGAGTCGGCGGGCGTACCTGTCGTACTCGCGGCACGAACATTTGACGCTTCTGGCCATCCTGACGTCAGCCCCACCATTCTTGCCGAACTGGGTGATCTCGGCCGCTTCGGAGCGATTCTCGCCCGGGACATGGTGCGCCGAACCGGCGAATTCGTCGCAGTGGTAAGGAGACTGGACGATAGCGTACTTCCGAGTGTCACATTGGTGGCGCTCGCCGCGATGGCTCGTCCAGGCACCAGGCTTGAGACCACCTGGTACGGGGATCAGAAATCCATCGACTTGTTGTATGAAGTGAGCCCGGGTAGCTACCTGCGCCAGCGCGATCGCATGCAATTAACGCGTGCTGTGCCCGCATCCTCGAACGACCCCGCCGTACGCGAGGGCGATTTGCTGGGGTGCATCGACTTTTCCCTGGCCCCCATCGATTTCTGGCAGTCACGCACAATCGCTTATGAAAACGTTTTGACTATGACAGACGCGGAGCTGCACGCCGCAACAAACGGCCAAGTGCTCATCTTTGGGGACATACGTACTCCCAGCGTGAACTTTGTGGCGGATCGGCATCCCGTTGCGTATCCGACAGGTGTGGAGCCAAGTGTACCCGGCTGCTATTTGCTTGCCGACGCCATGACCGGAATGATGAATCAGCGATTCCTGCGACTGGCATACCCGCTGACCTTGCCCACTACGATTGCCATGCTGTCATTGGCGTTCGCTGGCTGTGTACTGGCGATTCCAGCGACCAGGGGAACATGGTGTGAAAGGGCGCCACTTCGGCGCTA
>CAZKIN010000036.1:13199-16095 GCA_964552515.1 uncultured Phycisphaeraceae bacterium | reverse complement strand
CGCTCGCGCGTCACCTTGAATATCTTGCCGACTTCCTCGAGCGTATACGTATAGCCGTCGCCGATACCGTAGCGGAGCTTGATGATCTCGCGTTCACGATACGTCAACGTCTTGAGAACCTCTTCCACTCGATCCTTCAGCATCTCACCGCCCGCGCTGCTGATGGGTGACTCGGCGGAGTCATCTTCAATGAAGTCACCGAAATACGAGTCCTCGCTTTCGCCGACCGGTCGATCCAGCGAAATGGGATGCCGCGAGATCTTTAGCACTCGACGCGCCTCGGAGACCGGCATCTTGGCGCGACGGGCAATTTCCTCAATCGTCGGCTCGCGCCCGAGATCCTGCAGCAGTTCCTTGCTGATGTTGCGCAACCGGCTCATCGTTTCGATCATGTGTACCGGAATGCGAATCGTGCGTGCATGGTCCGCAATGGCCCGCGTAATCGCCTGCCGAATCCACCATGTCGCATAGGTGCTGAACTTATATCCCCGCTTATACTCATATTTATCCACGGCGCGCATCAGACCGGTATTGCCTTCCTGGATAATATCCAGGAACGACAGCCCGCGGTTACGATACTTCTTGGCAATACTCACCACGAGACGCAGATTACCGCCGGAGAGCTTGCGCTTGGCGTCTTCATACTCGCAAAAGACCCGCTGGATGGAACGCAACCGATTGCCAAGCGCATCCGATCGCTCCAGGCAGAGGTTTTCAATCCCGGCGAGTTCCTCCACCATGGTCTGAAAATCTTCTTCGGAAACGGTGCGCCGCTTTTTCTGCGATTCAATGCGCGCTTCCAACTCTTTCATCTTGCGATGCAAGCCACGCAGTTTCTTCATCAGCGGTTGAATACGGCTGGTGCGCAGCGACAACTCTTCAAGCAACTTGGAAAACTTTCGGCGACGGTCGCGAAGTCCGCGCTCTATCTCTTTCCGTTGCGCGGCGGGCATACGACCGCCATTGAGTTCCAGCCAGGCCTCTTCATTCTTCTGCATGAGCGCGCGAACCGTGACCAGGTTCACCGGAATACGCGCGCTGATCCGCGTCTTCGCGGCATGCTCGCTGGTGGAGATTTTCATCGTTCGATCAAAGGGAAGCCGACCATCATGCACCTGCTGCAGCAATTCCACGGCAAGCCCGGCACAATAGTCGCTCTCCAGTACCTTCTGGCGGAAGGCCATGCGCGTCAGTTCAATCTTCTTGGCAAGACGGATTTCTTCTTCCCGCGTGAGCAGCGGAATTTCGCCCATTTGAGTGAGGTACATGCGCACCGGATCGTCGATGCGCTTGCTGCCCAGCTCTTCTTCGATAATCGTCTCTACATCGGCGTCGATTTCCACCTCGTCGACGGCCAGGTCCGGCGTGGCCGGTTCCGGCGGCAGCTCCCGCTTAAAGGTCGGAACGACGACTTTCCTTTTACTCTCACGTTTGCGTGCTTCGATGTCATCGATGGTCTCGATCACTTCCTCTTCAAGTCGAAGCAGGATGAGTTCCAATTGAGTTGGATCTACCGCATCGTCGGGGAGGATCTGGTTCATCTCGTCCCAGGTAACGAAGCCCCGCTTCTTACCCAGTTCAAGCAGCAGATTGATCGCGCTCTCGATCGAAATCTGAGAATGTACCACCGGGCTGTTCATCATGACTCCATCGTTCATATTGGTTTCGCCGAAGGTGCGGAAATAACGTCGGTCGGTCCGGAGCCTGCGAAACGACGCGGAGCAAAACCTCTTCGCTCGCGCATCCCGCTATGCAGCGTCGCCAACTCGACTCGATCGTCCGTCGTTCCGCCTTGTTGCAATCGTTCCTTACTCTTGTCCAACTCACGCGTGCGTCCTGCGTCGCGCAGTTTCTCCAAAGCCGCCGCCATGGTGGCTTCCACACTACCCCGGGCGAGACCACGTTCCGTCAGTTCGCTGGCGCGGCGGGTCAAGTCATCGCCCTCAAGCCGCACCAAGACATCGGAAAGCGAAAACTCTCCCAGCGTTGCGGAAAGTTCCAGGCAAACCGCCGCAATCTTCAAGTTCAGCGGATCATTGATCCGCGTTATCTCGGGCCAATGTGCTGGCACTATGGCCGCCGGTTCCGCCAGCGCGGTCTCCAGCAATACCTCCCACGCCGCCTGCTCGGTGTCCTGAGGACGAACAGGCAATCCAACCTTGGCCGAAATAGTGCCGATCGGCGCGGCCGATCTAACTTTGCCGCGGATGCCCGCCAACAATCGATCTACTTCGGCACGGCCCATGCGCAGCACGTGCGATACCTGATTCACCATCAGGCCGCGCTGTATCACATCCACCGAACCACCATCGCACGCGGCCGCAACGACCTGCAGAAAATCGTGAATCGACTCCCGTCTGGCGGCATCGGATGCATCACCATTGAAACGGGCCAGCGTCGCCGACCACTTGAATTCTAGCGCGTCGACCGCCCGGTTCAACATGTCCGAGAACGCCTCCGCGGTACCGGTCTGAAAAAAATCACTGGGGTCCTTACCGTCCGGAATTCGCGCGAGACGAACCCTCAGGCATCGCGGCAGCGCCACGGAAATCGCCCGTTCGGCTGCCGCCTCACCCGCACGGTCAGAATCAAAGAGGATAACGACTTCTTCGGTGTACCTGCGCAATAAATCAATGTGGAATTCCGTCAACGCAGTACCAAGCGTCGCTACAGTCTCCGGAAACCCGCCCTGGTGCGCGGCAATACAGTCAAAATATCCCTCAACCAGTATGGCACGCTTCTTGCTCACTATTGCTTCGCGTGCGAGTTCCAGCCCGAAAAGGACTCGACTCTTGTCGAATAATGCGGTTTGCCGGGTATTTAGATACTTCGCGCGATCGTCCCCCAATGTCCGGCCACCGAATCCAATAATTCGACCGGTGGCGTCACGAATGGG
>CAZKIN010000036.1:9862-13099 GCA_964552515.1 uncultured Phycisphaeraceae bacterium | reverse complement strand
TCCGCCAGCATCTCCATCGCATCCATGAACGGCACGTTTTCACGTAGCTGCACAAAGGTGAACAAATCGCCACCCTTGCCGCAACCAAAACACTTGAACAATCCCAAGTCCGGATTCACGGAAAATGAGGGAGATTTTTCGGAGTGAAACGGGCAGAGCCCGACCATTCTGCGACCTACACGACGCAATGCCACATGTTGCGAAACGACATCGACCAGGGATACACGATCGAGAATTCGCTGTTTGTCCGAGTCGAAATTACGCAAGGAAGTCCCCGCCATCGGTTCGGAACAAGCAAATCAAAAAATGCAGAAGCTCGCCGAAAAACGCAATAACATTTCGCGTGGGGCGATCACAGCTTACGACTAAGTCCGCGTTGGAAACCGAGTCCGGTAAGTATACACCAGACCACCTGTTCCGTCAAACGTGTTAACGTTTTGCAACAACCGAAGTTAAGGCAGCTTTTGCCGACCGTTAGCGACGCGGCGCACCCGACCGATAACCCATGAAATCGAGGAACACGTCTTGTGGCAGGACCGGAACGGCGAGGCTTTGAGATTCTGCCAGTCGCTTGTTGTAAGCTTCCCATTTCTCCTGGACCGCGACCTGACGTTCCGCCAGTTCACCTGTTGCTTCGCCTGAGGCGCGGGGCCTACGCGGCGCCATTCCCAGGACCACAAAATCGGTGACCGCCGACAGGTCAGTTGTGATCGTTCCTCCCCACGTGGTAATTATCGCTTCGATTTCGGCCACCCCGTCCGGATCAGCCTGACCATCGTGATTGAGGTCAAATTCGCCAATCGTCATGAAATTCAGCGGACGCGCGCGGTCAAATACCGGATTTCCAATCAAATCGTCCTGCACAATAACTTCGTTTCCGGCCAGTCGCACCACCTTGCATTCGGACGAGGTCGCACCAATGGACACCACTTCGATGACGGCTTTGCCCCGACCGTCCACGGGAATCCCCGTCTCCGCGGAATAGACGTTGAACTGCAGCCCCAACAGCACCCGGTCTTTCTCGCCCAGGTTGATATACACCACGTCATCTCCCGGAACGGCGAGCAGGATCATGCCGTCGGGCTGGCGCACGGTGGCAAGTTCGCGTGAACCCATCATGGCATCGCCGAACCGCTCCTGCATATCCACAAGCTTCCGCCGCAGTTCCGCGTTTTCCTTTTCCAGGCCGGCCAGTCGCTGCCGTTCCTGCGTGAGTGTCGCGGTACTGTCAGCCAGCGACGCCTCAAACTCCTTCTCGAGCTTGGCGACAAAGCCGTCTCGATCTTCACGGTACTGTTTTCGACCCGATTCGGATTCCGCCAGTTTGGCGGAGAAATCGTCCGCCCGTGCCGTGAATTCCTTTTTCTGCGCCTCGGTTTGCCCGATCAATTCCTTCACCTGCGCCTCGGCCTTGTTGGCCCGTTCCTGTTCCGCGGCAAGCAGCGTATGCTCTGAACGATAGGCTTCGTACAGCGAGGACAGCGCCCCGTGCAGTGACGCATCTTTGGCATCTATCTTCTTGGCCAATGCCGGGTCGCCGGCAATGCGCGACAACAGTTGGTCGCGCTTGGTCTTGACGGTCGCCGCGTCATCCGCGGCCTGACCGGTAGCCAGTTCGGCCGTCGTCGCCCGGGCCTGCTCCAGCAATCCCACCACGGTCGGACCTTCCGGTCGGGCTTCCGCCATCAGCTTGATCTTGCCCTCTTCATCATCACTGATTGCACGACTCTTGGCATCTATGGCCTGCTTGGTCGCAGTGCGCAGCTCTTCCTGTCCGGTGTAGAGAATCACCAGGAAAACCGTGGACAGGAGCCAGAGGCCCACGAAAATGATCATCCAAACCGTGATTGCACCAACCTGCTGAATCTTGGCCATCGCTCGTGTTCCGTTCGTTTGGTCCCACGTCATGCGACCCGGAATAAACCGTCGCGCCACCCATGGGACGACCAAAACGCCACCGCAGTCAAAAGGGCGGAAAGGTTGAACTCGCCCACTCCCGGCGGGGAGATACCCCCGATTGCCCCGCATTCACCCCGTTATATACCGGCAAGTTCCGATATTCCACGCGGATTGTCTGGATTCGTCAGTGGGTGTCAAGGAGAAGGGGCTGAATACCTTACTTATGAGCCGCCTGACGCCTCTTCGCAGGCGAGAATAGACATTCGCTTCCGCATATACTACGGGGAGTCATGTTTGCGCAAACCACCACCCATGCCACGCTCCTTGCGAAGCTGGCCCACGGCGGCGAACCATCCGCGTGGCGCGAGTTTGTGGACCGTTACGGAGACCTGATCCGGGGATTCGCTGTTCGCCAGAACGTCAGACCCATCGATTGCGACGACATCGTCCAGGACGTTCTGTTGGCATTGACCCGCTCCATGCCCAACTTCCAGTACGACCCCTCAAAAGGAAAGTTCCGCTCCTATCTGAAGACGGCCGTCATCCATGCCATTTATCGCAAATCGTTTCAGAGCAAGGGAGAAGTATCACTAGAGGAGTTGGACGAGATCAGCCGTACGGCCGGCGCGGACCCGGACGTCGACCACCAGTGGGAGAGCGAATGGCGACAGTATCATCTGCGCCTCGCCATGAAGACCATTGGCGTGGAATTTAATGACGCCGATCGACGGGCGTTTCAATACTACGCCGTGGAGGGCCGCAGTGCCGCTGAGGCGGCCGAATCGCTCGGACAAAACGTGGATCAGGTTTATCAGGCGAAATCGCGAATTGTGCGCCGACTGGGTGAATTGGTCGAACAGCAGATTGCCGAAGAGGGATAGTTCTTAGTGCTACACCTTCGGTGTTGAATGTCGTCGCAGAAGACACCTTCCCGAATCTGGGGTTGGATTGGTGCGGGCTGTAACTTCCCATGAATACGCCAAGCCACTGGTTCAGTGACCCTACCACTCTCCTCGAAGAGTTGCGCCGCGGAGCCGGTCGCTCGCAGGTCATCCCCTCCATTGCCGGTTATGACGATTTGAAGGAACTGTTTCGCGGCGGTCAGGGAGTCGTTTATGCCGCGATTCAGCGCTCCACACGACGACGGGTGGCAATAAAAGTCCTGCTCGATGGCGCTTTTGCATCCCGATCCGCCCGGCGACGCTTCGAACGCGAAATCGATCTCGTCGCCGGTCTTCAGCATCCCCACATCGTGCGCGTATATGACAGCGGCGTGACATCCGACGATCGCCTTTTCCTCGTCATGGAGTTCATTGACGGACAGCCGCTCGACGAATT
>CAZKIN010000036.1:0-9762 GCA_964552515.1 uncultured Phycisphaeraceae bacterium | reverse complement strand
GACGGAAAATTGGACGCCCTCGATGTCCGCACGGATGTCTATTCGCTCGGTGTCATGCTCTACCAGACTCTAACCGGGCGATTCCCCTACACGGTGACGGGCGCCATGCGCGATGTCCTTGACCACATCCTGCGCGACGAACCGGCCCGACCCGGAACCATTACCTCTGCGCTGGACTCCGATCTTGACACCATCGTGCTCAAGTGCCTTGCCAAGGACCCCGCCCGGCGCTACCAGTCTGCGGGCGAACTCGCTCGCGACCTCCGCCGACACCTCGCGGGTGAACCCATCGAAGCGCGACGCGACAGCACCTGGTACGTCCTGCGCAAGACAGTGAAACGTCACAAAACCACCGCAATCCTTGCCGCGGCACTGGCTATCTTCGCCCTCGGATTTGGCATCGTCATGGCCTACATGTATGACACCACGCGAACCGCGCGCGATGCCGAACGCGCCGCCCGACTTGCCGCGGAAACCTCGGCCGCCCAGTCCCTGCAAATCGGTCAGTTCCTCCAGGACATGCTGGCCTCTGTGGACCCTGCTACCGCCATGGGTCGGGATGTCACTGTCCTGCGCGAAGTTCTCGATAACGCCGCGCGGCGCATCGACACCGAATTGCCCGACCAACCGAACGTGTCGGCGGCACTGCACCATACGATCGGCGTGACATATGTCAGCCTCGCCCTTTTCTCGCCCGCCGCACAGCACCTCCGCACCGCCCTGGACACCAGGCGCACAATGTTGGGCGATGTGCACCCGGACACGCTGGCTTCACGAAACGCGTGGAACTCTCTATTGCTGGATCAGAGTAACGTCAAAGATGCGGCACTGGATATCGAACTGGCGCTTTCCGACTGCCGCAAAGCCCTCGGTCCGCGACATCCGGAAACGCTGCGTGCACAACTTCTCTGGGGACGACTTTTGCGTGAGCAGACGCGACTGGCTGACGCCGAACCGGTACTGCATGACAATTTCGACGCCCGGAAAAGCGTACTCGGCACCACGCACGTCGAAACCCTCCAGACGATGAACGAATTGGCCACGCTTTTCAAACTGCAAGGCAAGATTCCAGAAGCGGTGCAGATGCTGCGTGACGCGCTGGCTTTGGTTGAGAACAAGACGGGTGCCGACTCACATGCCGCGATCGCCGCTGCCGGAAATCTGGCCTTGATGCTCAGTAAGCAGGACGAGTTGACCCAAGCCGAGGAAATGACCCGGGCTACCCTGGGCCGCGCCCGCACCATCCTCGGTGAACGTCACATGACTACCGTCTCCCTGCTCAACAACCTCGCCTCGATCTACCACACGTCCGGTCGACTCGCCGAAGCCGAACCACTTTACCTCGAAGCATGGGAACTATTCCGGTCCATGCTCGGCGAGCGTCACGACGAAACTCTGACCGCTGCCAATAATTATGCGCGAATTGTCGACGACCGTGGCCGACCGCTCGAAGTCGAGGCGCTCATGCGCAACAACATGAAAATATGGGGTGAGGAAAAAGGCGAAGATCATCCTTCGACGCTCATCGCTGTTAACAACCTCGCCAACATGCTCGAGCGCACCGGACGCCTGCCCGATGCCGAGCCGCTGTATCGCAGAGTCCTTGAGGTCCGTCGACGCACTCTCGGCGATGAACACCCGGACACCATTTTGTCCATGAACAACCTCGCCATGCTCCTGCTGACCAGCAAGGCCTATGTGGAGGCCGAGTCCCTGGCCCGCGCGAGCGCTGCCGCGTCGGAAAAGGTGCACGGCGCCGATTCCATCGATTACGCGATCAAACTGAACAACCTTTCCAGCCTGCTCGTCGCTACCCAGCGCGCCGAAGAAGCGCTCCCCCTCATGGAGAAATCGCTCGACATTCTCAACCGAAAACTACCGGCCGAACATTGGGCCGTGGGAGGATTCCGCGGCAACTTGGGCCGCTGCCTCGCTGCCCTGAATCGATTTGAGGAGGCGGAGAAGAACTTGCTGACCGGTTACGACCAGGTCCGAAAAGCCCTCGGCGACGATCACAAGGAAACACAAACGATCATCCGGAAAATCATCGCCTTGTACGAAAAATGGCCCAAGCCCGAAATGGCGGCCGCGTTCCGCGCAAAGCTGCCGCCGGACACCAGCCAACCTCCGGGTGTTTCAACGGGAACTTGATGCGACCGACTTAATGTTGATAGAGAGTAGTACCGTCATCCGCGCGCGGAAGCCGCCGCGCGTTTCGCCGGAAATGACTCATCCAGCGTCTTGTTCCAGCGCTCCAATTGTTTCTCATGCGTTCGGAACAGCGGCGCGACATCACCTTCAATCGTAAGTGACTTGATCACGTCACCGCGCTGAATGGCGTTCACCGCATCCTGTCCGGTGACCACTTTGCCGAACACCGTGTGCCGATCGTCCAGCCACGGCGTCGCTTCATGGGTAATAAAGAACTGGCTGCCGTTGGTATCCGGACCGGAGTTGGCCATCGAGAAGGTGCCCGCAGTATCGTGCCGGAGTGTCTTGCAGCATTCATCACGAAATTTATAGCCCGGTCCGCCGCTGCCGCTGCCCGTAGGGTCACCACCTTGAATCATGAAATCGGCAATGACCCGATGAAACGTCAAGCCGTCATAGTAACCGCGGCGGGATAGATTAACGAAGTTGAGCACCGTAAGCGGTGCCTCCTTTGGAAAGAGGCGGAAACGAATCTCACCATGCTTGGTGGAAAGCACTCCGACCAACTCCGCCATCTGCTCGATATTCTCGGCCATCAAGGTGTTCCTTTCCGACGGCGGAAGTGCTTCGCCACATGGCAAGAATGCATGATCCGACGCGCCAAAGGACCATTGTGAATTGATTGGCCCGACTTGCCAAGTGTTCCACCAAAAAAAATTGGCGGTTTGCCGGTCCACTCGCCTCCCTTAAGGCTTGGCCGGCGTGGGCGATGCCGGTTTTCCTTCAACCGGCACCTCAGCATCTTTCGCAGTGTCGGACTTGTCCGGTTCACCCTTCACAATCCTGCCGGCCATGATGCCGCCATAATTCTTCGCATTTGACAGCCAAGTTCCGCTGTAAAAACCACGGAAAAACATGACCCGCGCCGAGTAGGTTCCCATGGTCGGAATCGGAATATCATCGAGTGTAATGACTGGCGTATCCCCGGCCCACTCCACCCGCACGGGCACCGGAACCGTCACGTTCTTCTCGCCCACCTCAATCCGCGCGGAGATCATCCAGAAATCATCCGACAATTTCGCCGCGCTGACGATGTGATACGCTTCCGATTTCGGTTCCGTCAGCGCCTCGTTACCGGTCAAGCCACCCTCGCCCGTCATCTGCCACATCCCGCGTAGCGTCGCCCCCGTAAGCATTTCCGAAAACTGTCGCTCCAACTCCGTTCGGCGCGTCTTGGGATCGGCCGGTGCCATCGTACCCGCCACAGGCGCTGGCGATTCCTTCGTTGCCGGTTTAGCTGGCGAGGGATCTTGCGCCGCGGCTATGAAGCTCATGCAGATTAATAATCCCGGCGCCACAACTCCAATAGCCACGTGATTCTTCATGGGAACACTCATCCAATCGCTATCCAGAAAGATACAATCCTGTTGCCTGTTGCCTGTTGCCTTTATTTCACATCCAGGCAAACCATGCGCTCCAGATCTCGCGCATACAGCTTGCCTTGGTGCAGCACCGGCAGCGTCCAGCAGCGACCATCCAGAATCTTTACGTTGGTCGTCGGTACGTACCCCTTGGGAGTGGCAGGCGCAATCTGCAATTCCCCCTTCTCCGTGAGCACGATCAAGTGACCATCGGCCAGCAGTACGGTCCCGTTGGGAACGCGCTTCTCTTTCCAGACTTCCTCGCCGCTCATGAAATTCACGCACTTCAGGTCCTTCTGGTCGCTCGCGTACAAGTGACCGTCATGAAGCACCGCCGATTGAAACTTGTTCATCAGCACCTTGCTCTTCCAAACTTCCGATCCCTTCAGCTTCTCGCCGTCCTTGCTCAGTTTGTACAGCGCCGCCCCGGTCTGATAGCCGGATCCTAGAAACAAATGCCCCTCATAGAATATGGGCGCGGCCGCATTCACCGCGTAATCGGTGATCCATTCCTGGCGCCAGACGAGCTTGCCGCTGGCCGCCTCCACAATCATCGCCGAATTGCCGTTGAACCCGAGAATGTATCGCGTTCCCTCAAACGTAAATGGATAAGGTGTCGCATAGCCGGCCGGATCTTCCCCGGTCCGCCACATGACCTTGCCCGTGACTTTGTCATACGCAATCAGTGACCCATTATCGTCACCGCCCGAACTGACCGCCATGTTCCCTTCAATCAGAACCGACCCGCTGTACCCCCATGTGGGCATGTGCCCGTATTCCGCGGACCATACCTCGCTGCCGTCTGCCGTCTTGAGGCAAACCAGTTTTCCCTTGGCGCCCAGCATGTACAGGTAGTCACCGTCAATCGTCGGCGTAGCTCGCGGACCATCCCCCCCCTGCCGTTCCGGATACTCCGCTTCGAATGCCTTCTCCCAGATGACCTCGCCGGTCTTGGCATTCAACGCGTAAATGATCTGCTTCTTGTCCTTCGTTCCCGCGGTATACAGACGTTCACCCACCACCGCGAACGAACTGAACCCCGACCCGAGTGTCCGCTCCCAGACTTGCGGAATCTTGTCCTTCCATTCCTTCTTGAACCCGGTCTCGCTACTGATTCCGTCGTGTTTCGGTCCGCGAAAACTGGGCCAGTCGGCAATCGCCGCGCAGCAAAACACCAACGTCATCACGGCACCGACACCAGAACGAAAAACTGAGTTCATCATATTCCTCCCGGATAATTCAATCACTTCGTCGCAAGATGTTCTATCAATTCTAACCGGATTTGGCTTGCCTCGGCTGCCGACTAGCGCCCAGAAACTCCTCCAGCAGACGCATCGTACCTTCCGACTCCAGTACCGCTTTCCCAAACCCTTTGACCGCTCCGGCTTTCACCGCCTGCTCCTGGGCGTCGGCAAAATTGCTGACCAGCATGACGGGTGGTCGTCGCTCTCCGGCCGTTTCACTTGAGTGCAGGCGTGCGATCAACTTCAGACCCTCTTCCCCGCCACGATCAAAAATACGATTGACCAGCACTAGGTCGTAATCACCCTGGGCCACGGCCCGCAGTGCTTCCTCAGACCCATGACAGCGCTCCACCGCCGCACCGAATCGTCCGCTCAAAATCCGCGAAATGTTCCCATGATCGAAGTCGCATTGTCCGACATCGAGCACTTTGGGCGTATTTGCTTGCGCAGCCATCTCCGCCTCCGACACAACGGTGGTTTCCCAGATGCGGATAGATTAGATCGCGACGCGGAAATTGGCAATCAGAAATGTGAACTTACACCCGCGCAACCGCCACGATTATCATCGCCAATCCCGCGAGAATGAACGCGATATTCCACAGAAATGAATAGCTTTTTCCCGGTTCTGTAACTAATACAAAAGCATGTTCCGCCGCCACCGGATCGTCATCCGTCAGCAGCTCATCCCGGCATTCCTCGATCATGCGCCCTGCCTCCACCGCCGACAACTTGAGCTGCGCAGCATATTGCACGATCCGCCGACGCCGCCATGTGCTAAGCCGTCCATGACGAATTTCCGCGCGGATCAACTCACGAAAAATATCATCAATGTGCATCGTCGGCTGATAGATGGGCCGCTCACCGCAAAACTCTCCAACGTTCTCATCACAGTCGCTGATCAGGCGCAGCGCCGGCGCAGCAGGTTTTTCGTGCATCCTCGTGCTCCTCTCCCTGCCCAATCATAGGCACGGGAACGGCACGAATTTGTTTAGGCAACCCACGAGTCGGCCGGTGATTATCGGAGCATGTTTCTTGAATGAAGGCGCCCAAAGGAACTGAAACGCCGCTGCATCCAACTTGGTCCTCTTCAACCTTCAACATGGCTTATTGAAATCACCTGTCAGGTAATACACCTTGTTGCACCCTTCGATGTGATCGCCTTGCCGAACACCACGGGCTCGATGATGATCCGCACGGTGGACCCGCAACTGACCACGATACTCCACGCGATCGAAAGCGGCGATGCGCATGCCTCCGCGCAGCTTCTCCCCATCGTCTACGATCAGCTCCGCGCCATGGCCGCCAAACGAATTTCTTCCGAGGCGCCCGGCCAGACGCTGCAGGCAACCGCGCTGGTGCATGAAGCTTACTTGCGATTGGTGGGTCCGAGCGCTGTGCGGTGGGACGGCCGAGCGCACTTTTTTGCTGCCGCCGCGGAAGCCATGCGCCGCATCCTCATCGACCGCGCCCGCGCTAAGAATCGCCAGAAACGCAGCGGTCATCGCAGACGATTCGACCTCTCATCGGTCGTACTGACTGTTGACGCGGTACCGGATGAAATCCTCGACTTGGAAGCGGCTCTCCAGAAGCTCGCCGCGGAAGACCCGACCAAAGCCGAATTGGTCAAGTTGCGTTTCTTTGGTGGCATGTCCATTCGCGAAGCGGCGGAATTCCTGGGCATCTCGACCACCACCGGTGATCGCTATTGGGCCTACGCCCGCGCTTTTCTGTACGCTGAAATGCGGGACACCCCCGAACTTGAATAACCACTGGAAGAATTGCCTATGCCGCCATCGGAGACACCGCCTCCGCCGAGAAGTGGCGGGCGAAGATCATCGTTCCCGGCAACAAGCCAGAAATGCAACCGGGAGGAT
Source organism: uncultured Phycisphaeraceae bacterium (assembly GCA_964552515.1). GTDB lineage: Bacteria > Planctomycetota > Phycisphaerae > UBA1845 > UBA1845 > JACQXM01. Next base: position 3,072 of record CAZKIN010000036.1, on the reverse strand, counting down.
GACATCTCCTCGGCGCGCCGGTACAAAGCCCTTTCTCGGAGAAAACACGTCGTCGTGTGGTTACTTCGGGCATTGTTCGAAATCTGAATGAGAACTCGTCGTCGTTCAATCATATGACCCTGCAACCCGGCTCAAAACTCGGCCCTTACGAAATCCTCTCGCCCCTCGGTGCGGGCGGCATGGGCGAGGTCTACCGCGCGCGTGATACGCGCCTCGATCGCGACGTGGCAATCAAGGTGCTGCCTGCCAACTTGACGAAGAGCCCGGAGTTCAAGCAGCGTTTCGAACGTGAGGCCAAGTCGATTTCGCAGCTCGCTCATCCGCACATCTGCACGCTGTTTGATGTCGGTCATCACAACGGAACCGACTACCTGGTCATGGAGCTTTTGGAAGGGGAAACTCTGGCGCAGCGACAGACGAAGGGCGCGTTGCCGTTAGAACAAGTGTTCAGATACGGCGTGGAAATTGCTTCGGCATTGGATGCCGCCCATCGCAAGGGAATCATTCACCGCGACCTCAAACCCGGCAACATCATGCTGACCAAATCGGGCGCGAAGATGCTTGACTTCGGGTTGGCCAAGTCGTCACCGGTGTTGGACAGCAGCCCGAGTGCCGTAACCATGACTCAGCCATTGACCAGCAAGGGCACCATCGTTGGAACGTTTCAGTACATGGCCCCGGAGCAGCTGGAAGGTGCCGAGGCGGACGCACGCACCGATATCTTCGCGTTCGGCGCGGTGCTCTACGAAATGGCCACGGGCAAGCGCGCATTTGATGGGGCCAGCCGGGCAAGTCTCATCGCATCCATCATGTCTTCGCAGCCGCGACCGATCAGCGAACTGCAGCCCATGACGCCGCCGGCGCTCGATAGGCTGATACGCAAGTGCCTGGCCAAGGATCCCGAAAGTCGCTGGCAAAGCGCGGCCGACATTGCGGATGAAATACGCTGGATAGCCGATGGAGGTTCACAATTCGGGGCGGCGATCCCCATCCCCGCACGGCGCCGCGGCCGGAAGCGTGCGGCCGGCCTTGCCCTGCTGGTGGCGGCATGCGCCGCGCTGGCGTTCTTTGCCGCAAATATTCTGAAAGTGGAAACTCCAGCCATCCAAACGCGCACAACGATTCTGCCCCCCGAAGGAGCAACGCTGGTCTCGACCTCGATCTTCGCAGGTCCGGTCGCCGTTTCACCGGATGGCACTCAAGTCGCCTTCACCGCCCGCCAAGGCGAAGGTCGCACAATGCTCTGGGTACGCCCCATGCGGTCGTTCGCAGTTCGTATGTTGGATGGAACGGAGGGAGCCACACGACCGTTCTGGTCTCCGGACAGCCGTCATCTCGGGTATTTCACGACGGAAGGAAAACTACGCAGGGTACCGGTTGACGGCGGCCCCATTCTCAGCCTTGCGGACACGCCCGAATCCCGTGGTGGAACTTGGAATCGGGACGGTGTCATCGTATATGCTCCGCACTTCATTGGACCGCTATACGCCATCTCGGCATCGGGAGGCACTCCGAAACCGGTCACCCAGCTCGATGCGGACGGCAACGAAAACACACACCGATACCCCTGCTTTCTCCCAGACGGGCGGCATTTCTTGTTCCTAGCGCGCAAATCTGGTGCGGGGGGCGGCGCGGAGCCTGTGATCAAGGTCGGCTCATTGGATTCCACTGAGAGCAAGATCGTCGTGCACGCCGCGTCCAACGTCGCCTTTGCTTCGAATCATCTGCTTTATGTACGCGAGGGAACGCTGGTGGCGCAACGTTTTGATTTGGATCGCCTCGAAGTTGAAGGCGAAGCATATCCGTTGGTACAGGACCTGTTGCTCGACGAGCGATTCAGCCTGGGCGTTTTTTCTGTTTCGCAGAACGGCGTTCTCGCGTTTCAGACCGGAAAGGAACAGACCCAAATTCAATTGGCCTGGTTCGACCGAACAGGGAAGCGAATCGGGAACGTTGGTGAACCGGAACCCTATTACCCCAGACACGTTGAACTGTCACCGGCGGGCAATCGTGCCGCGGTCGGTATCCTCGATTCCACAGGTACGTCGGACATCTGGTTGTTGGACTTGGAGCGTAACATCCGAACCAAGTTTACAATCGGTCCCGAAGATGACTCGGACGGCATTTGGTCGCCCGACGGAACACATCTCATTTACGTGACTAGTGCGCTGGGCATAAAGACAGATCTGGCCAAGAAATCAACGGTCTTTCCGGGAGACGCCGAGACACTCTTCCACAGTGCGGGCAAACACATGTACTCGTCAAGTTGGTCACCGGATGGCGAGTCGGTGCTTTGTACGGCGCTGTCCGCGGGGAAATCCGGCGATCTTCTCCTTATTCCCCTTGGTGGCGACCATACTCCTCGAGAACTGACTCAAACGAAACACGATGAGGGGAACGGCCGCTTTTCACCGGATGGCAAGTGGATTGCCTACGACTCCAACGAGTCAGGCCAATATGAAGTCTATGTTGCTGCCTTTCCAGGGCCCGGTAGCAAGATCCAAGTCTCCACCACAGGCGGCACTGAGCCGCGCTGGCGCGCCGACGGAAAAGAGCTCTACTATTTTGCTCGCGACAACCGCCTGATGGCCGTCGAAATCACTATGGGCGGGAGCGCCTTTGATGTCGGCAAGGTTGTACCCTTGTTCCAAGCGCGCGAGGTGTGGTTGCCAGGCGCCGCGATTCGCTATGATGTGTCCAAAGATGGACAGCGATTTCTGGTCTTCGCTCCCGTGGCCGAGACGACTCCCGCGACGATTTCGTTGATCGTCAACTGGACAGAGGAGCTCAAAAGTAAGTGACTCTCAGCGCGGGAACCCATCTGGGCCCCTATGAGATCCTGGCCCCCCTCGGTGCGGGCGGCATGGGCGAGGTCTACCGCGCGCGTGATACGCGCCTCGATCGCGACGTGGCCATCAAGGTGATCCCCGAGGCGCTCGCCAGGGACCAGGAGCGCATCCTCCGCTTTGAACGCGAAGCCAAGGCTCTCGCCAGCCTCAATCATCCCTACATCGCCGCAATTTATGGCTTCGAAGAACATCAAGGCAAACGACTGTTGATCATGGAACTCGC
>CAZKIN010000035.1:14405-22270 GCA_964552515.1 uncultured Phycisphaeraceae bacterium | reverse complement strand
TGACACCGACCTCATCGAAGGTCAGACCGGCACCGACACCGTCGAAGTTAACGGCAGCAACAACCCGGAAGTGTTCACCATAACCGCCAACGGCGCGCGCGTTCGTTTCGACCGCCTCAACCCGGCGCCGTTTTCTCTCGACATTGGTGACTGCGACAACCTGGTCCTCAATGCCAATGGCGGAAACGACGCCGTCTCTTGCACCGGCAACCTTTCCACACTCATCAAGGTCATCGCCGACGGCGGCCGCAATGACGACACCCTGTTCGGCAGCAACGGCATCGACACGCTCGTCGGCGGCGACGACAACGACTTCATCGACGGCCAGCAGGGCAACGACCTGATACTCGGTGGTGCCGGCGACGACGTCTTCCAATGGGACCCCGGTGACGGCAGCGACACCGTCGAAGGGCAGGCCGGCATGGATGTGCTGCTGTTCAACGGCAGCGCGGGCAGCGAAATCTTTGATTTCTCCGCCAACGGCGGCCGCCTCCGCTTCACCCGCAACCTCGGCAACATCATCATGGACTGCGATGATCTGGAGCAGGTCAACATGTTCGCGCTGGGCGGCGCGGACACCATCACCGTAAACGATCTCGCCGCAACCGACGTCGTCGACGTAAAAATCGAACTTGCCGCACCCGGCGGCGCGGTCGGCGACGCTCAGCCCGATGCCGTCGTGATTAACGCCACGACGGGAGACGATGTGATGTTCGTAAGCTCGGCCTTCAGCATCACCGAGGTAACCGGATTGGCGGCCAACGTGGACATCAGGCTCAGTGAGGTCGCTTTTGATCGCCTGACTGTCAACCTGCTGGCCGGCGACGATGTCCTCGATGCATCCGGCCTCCCCGCGGGCGTCACCCAGTTCACCTGCGACGGCGGCGATGACGACGACATCATCACCGGCAGCGACGGCCCGGACACGCTCCTCGGCGGAAACGGGGACGACGTGCTTATCGGCGGCCCGGGAGTCGATGTCCTCGACGGCGGAACCGGCAGTAACACCATCATACAGTGACCGGCGCGTGGCACGCCCCCGCCTTCGCTTTGCCCGGAACTCCAGCGGCGTACCGTGGACATCGTCCGCCTGCTGGCGCATAACTGCATCGCAGCGCCAGACAGAACCACCCGCGTCAGCGACCGGTGCTGTTCATACTAATGCGAGGTCGTGCACCTCCTGCTCTTCCGCGCCCGAACGTGCAGGAAATAGGCAACCACCTGCGCGTCCTGCAAGCCCGGATACCGACGCACCGCCTCATCGCTCGGCCTCGGCTCGGCGACCTGCTCCAGCCGAAAGCCCGTCTCGATCAGCAGGTTCAGCCATTCGCTGAGCGTGCGCGTGAAGCGTGGCACCTTGAACCTGGGCAGATTCATGCGGTCTTTCGGCGACGCACCGGAGAAAATCCACTCGTCAATTCGTCCATCGATTTGCCGATAGTAATCGCCCACTTCAATCGCATACGTCAGACCATTCGCGCCACGCAGATTCCGGCGGTGCGGCGTATCAAAGCATGGGTGACATATGGAAAATTGCAGGAACCCCCCTGGCCGCAGTACTCGGTGAGCTTCCGCAAGCGCGGCGCGCGTCTCCGGAATGTCCATCAGGCTCATGAACGCCGTTGCAAAAGCGAAGGTCTCATCTGGAAACGGTAACTCCACCGCACTGGCCACTCGATATTCGATGCCCAATGGCTCCCGTGTCTCGAATTCCTGCGCATGCCCGATGAACTTCTCCGCTATGTCGATGCCGGTCATCCGCGCGCGCCGCTTGGCCAGCAGCCGCGTGTTGTGCCCTTCCCCGCAACCAATGTCGATCCCGCGCCGCCCCGCAACATCCGGCAACATCTCCAAAAAGGCCGGCGTATTCAGACCGTCGCGGTAAATGTCGCACCCCGCCCGCGCCAGCCTGGTCCACGCGTCCGCATTGGCGTTCCAGAATTCCCCCGCCTCCCGATGGTTCATGTCATACTCCGCGCGTGCGTGCTCATGCGATGATACCCGCGCACCGGTTTGCCCTGCTTCAACAGCAGTTCCGCAACGGTGCGACCTACACCGCCTACGCGGCCCGGCGCACCAGTAACCAGAATGGTACTCGCTTTTCGTTTCATCGATTCATCACGCAGGGCGCGTTCGTAGAGGACCATTTGTGACGGCAATCCGATCATCCAGATGCCAAAATTTCTATTTCCGTTCGAGCGAGAAGTCACAACTTAGCGCAGCGATTTGAACCCCGCGCGAATGTCGGCGACCAGCAGCTCCGGCTGTTCCCACGCCGCGAAGTGGCCGCCCTTGTCGTGCCGCTTGTAATAGACCAACTTGGGATACGCCTTTTCCGCCCAGCTTCGCGGTGTCTGATAGAGTTCGTCCGGAAACGCGCTCGCGGCCACCGGAACCTTGACGCCCTTCGGAGCAAAAAAGGCGCTTTTGTTTTCCCAGTACAGGCGGGCCGCAGAAACGCCGGTGTTCGTCAGCCAGAACAGCGTGATGTTGTCGAGCACGTCGTCCCGCGTGAGGCCTTCCGTCTCTCCATCGAAGCTACGCGCGATGAGCTCAAGGCTGCGTGCGTCGTGATCGATCATGAAGGTGGCAAGTCCGATTGGTGAGTCCGCCAATGCCGTCAGCGTTTGCGGGCGGGTCCCCATGAAGAATGCGTAGTAGACGTCTTTGTAAAAGGACGCCAACTGCTCGTACGCATGTTTTTCATCAGCGGAAAGTCCGGCCGGCACCGGCGCACCGGATAAGGCCGCCTTGTCAATGTCGGCGGGTATTGCACCAGGCATGTTGGTATGTATACCCAGAACGCTTTCTGGTGCGTGCACCGCAATAAAATCAGTGACGAGTGCCCCCCAATCGCCGCCTTGTGCGAAAAACTTGTTGTATCCAAGTCGCTTCATCAAGGTTATCCAGGCATGTGCGATGCGCTCGGGTCCCCAGCCCGTGGAAGACGGCTTGCCTGAAAACCCGTAACCCGGCATCGAAGGTATCACGACGTGAAAAGCGTCTTCCACCTTTCCGCCGTGGGCCGTCGGATCGGTGAGTGGGCCGATGATCTTCAGTTGTTCGATGATCGAGCCCGGCCATCCGTGCGTGATGATGATCGGCAGTGCGTTCTCATGTTTCGAACGAACGTGAATGAAATGAATGTCCAGCCCATCAATCTCCGTAATAAAATTCGGTACGGCGTTCAGCTTCGCCTCGACCTTGCGCCAGTCGTACTCCTTCTCCCAATAGCGCGCGAGCTTCTGAACCGTCGCGAGCGGCACCCCCTGCGAATGGTCTGCCACCGGTTCTTTCTCCGGCCACCGCGTTGCCGCGACGCGTCGGCGAAGGTCGGTGAGATCCTCCTCCGCCGCTTTGAACTGATAAGGCCGGATGCCGTCACCTTGCGCGGCGCCGCTTCGGTTCGCTGGACGCGAGTCGCTCGCAGGCGTGGCAGAAGGAGGACTTTGCCCTTTGCTGACCGCTGCCAGCAACATGACGAAAAACATTGCACTTCTCGATAGTGGCATCGAATTCTCCTTTCCGATTCGAACGTTCGCCGGGTGCCAATCCACTCGCACTGGTCACCCGCTAAATGAATGACCCCTCGTAAAAGAATTCCTCGCGCGTAATGATATCGTTCTTGACCGTGTAGAGTCCGACTTCCTCATGTGTCTGTTGCTTGCCACCGGCTTTGGGAGTGAAAGTGATCGACGTGTATACGGCAAACCGTCCGGAGCCGGCCTTGGCGTCCCCGCAAAAGAACGGCCCGCGCAGGTCCTGGCCTGTGATGGCGTTGTTGCCCTGAAAGACTTCGGACTTGTGGATGACCGCCTCCTTCCCGACGGTCTCTTTGCCATCCCCTTCGACCGAGACCATCTCCGGCGCATACATCGTGCGCATGACCTCGAAGTGTTTCCCCTGGTTGCACAATTCCATAAACCTCGCGGCCACTGCTTGCACGCTCATGACAATCTCCTCCTTACAGGACCACTTGTTGGGGTAATTCGGTCACTCCCACGGATGCCGAAACCTATTCAGCATGTAGGGTACGCTTCAGCGGACCACTTCTGGCCCTAGTGTCCTTCGTGGTACAATTCTTTTGTATACCTTTCGGTTGTGCCGTTCGGCATACGCCTCGTCCCCATTCCATGCTTTCCCTTATTTGCAATTCGTCATGGCTCTGTGTTCTCAGTGTCTCTGTGGTGCATTTCCTTTCACTCCGTGCCTTCGTGCCTTCTTCCTCTCCCCTTCAATTCGGCTTCGCCGGCAGCGTCTCTCCGTTCCACGCCCGCGTCGTATTCGCCCCGTTCAGCAAATCCACTTCGCGGATCAGGTCAAACGTCGTCAGCGCACCGCTGCGATCAATATCCGCCGAAATCGCCAGTGTGGAAGTCATCGCGCCGCCTTGCGAAAGGCTGTTCCGCAGGGCCGCCACATCGCCCGCATTCGATACCCCATTGCCGTCCACATCCCCCGGCAGGAATCCCACATCGGAAATCAGCAGCGCCGAAACCGGCGCCATGCCGCCGGCCGGCAATTCCTCCACGTTCGTCGATATGGTCGTCCACTCCCCTAGCCGTAACAGGTCCGCCGTCATGACCATATAGGCGAGCAGGCAGTCATCCGACGATGTCACCGCAGTCACCATCAGCTCTTCGCCGCTCGTGTCCGCCACCTGAAAATCCGCAGGCCCCGGCGGATCACCTGCCGGCGCTATACCCACGAAGCACGCAAACGAAACATCAATCTGCCCAAGTCCTGCGGGCAGTCCGCTCTCAGCATCCACCTCCTCCCGCGCATCAACCGCCCCGTCCGCGGGAAAGGTCGTCCATGCAATCTGCCCGGCGCACAACTGATCGCATACGTCGCCGACACCATTCCCGTCACAATCCGCTTGATCGGCGTTGGCCAGGTTCGGGCAATTGTCCGCTCCGTTGTTTACCGAATCTTGGTCAAAGTCCGGGACCGCCGAAAGATCGATTCTCAAATCTTCGTAAACAAAACCATCGAGCAGCCGGAAGTGGGCATCCACGACAAAGGTCGCGCCATCATTTTTGAAAAACGACACCGTAAACACGCCATCCGTATCACCCGACGCTTCCAGTAGCATTGAACCCAGCAGTCGCTTCGTGCCATCATCAACCACCGCGTCAAACAGGGAGTTGAACAGGAATGCCGTGAAATCGATGCTGCCTTCCGCCGCGAAACCTACGGCTTCTTCCGAACTGCTCCCGGCGAACAGGAAGTCCGCCCGCCCAGGTTCGATGAATCCGGATGCGCCGATACCGCATAAGTTGGTGGCCGCATCACACCTTGCGTTAAACGCGCTGGCACAGCTGCACTCAGACTGCTGTTGATAGAAGTGCGCGCACGGACATGTCCCGTCACTAAGGACCTCGCAATCGACTGGATCACATGAGATCCGATAAGGGGCCAGGACTCCCGCCGCCCCGGATGCCAGGCTGTCTCCGGTAACCGTAACGGTGTAGGCGGAAAGTCGGGGGGTTACTTGGCATTGATTCAAAACACAAACCGAACCGGAACAGTTCTGGTTGCTCGTACAACTACTTCCATTGTTCGCACAGTGCATTCCCGGACAGCCGATTGCACCTCCGCATGCGCCGTTCTGGTTCAGGAGCGGATCACCGTCGCAATGGCCTTGCTCCGGCTCAGCATCCCAACCACTGACGAACAGCTCTACCCGAATCACATCGCCCGGGTCCACCTGGTTCTGCGGCACGTTCTGGGTCGGACAACTCGTACACTTGTTCGGCCCGCCCATGCCGTCAGTAACTTCCGTCGCCCAGATCGAGAACACGGGTTTGTTCTGAACCTGCGCGCGCAGCGCGGCCACCGCACTTCCGAAAATGCAAACCGCCACACCGACTTTGAATCTGGTTCTTGCTGGCATGTGCAACCTCCCTCTGGCCCATCACCTGACGAACTGGCGACGTCCCGACCTTGCAGCCATTCTAACAAAGTTCGACCTGTAACTCAATGGTTTTCCGGACGACATTTTCGGTTGCGGCACCTCGTCGAGTCTCCCTGGTCGCCGGAAAGCTCGTGACCCAGGGCCCCTCGAACTGTCTCTTGTCCGTCATAATGCGCGCAACTCGATCGGCCGTCGCGCAGAGAGTGTGCGTTATCAGTCACCATGAGCCCCATCGGCTGTGCCACGTATCCGGCACCCCACGCACAACCATTCCCTCCCCATCCCGCACCCTTCAAAACCGCCCATTTTGACGCCCCGTTTCACCCATATATTTGCCTAACTCCTTATTTCCCAGCCACTTGCATTCGGGTGGCGCGCCTCCGCAACCACCCCTGGTGTCTAATAGGGTGTGTGAGATGTGTTCTGTCCAGAGGAGAACGGAAATGTTCGATCGTCAAAACCCGAAAACCACCCGCCCGCCGATAGGAAAACTCCCCGCCGCGAATCCGACTTGCCAAATCGGCGCCGGCCGCAATATGCACAAAGTGTCACATAAGTGTCACTGTTCAGGAAAAAACGAAGTCGAATGCCAGGTCCGTGGTTTCCCGAGCGCTGCGCTGAGCGTTTTCTCGGAAACTACCGAGCGCCAAATCGAAACGCTTGCGAATGCCCAGGTATGGAAGGACGCGCTGCGGATGCTACACTGGTGCCATGAACCTACTCGTCACCGGCGGAGCGGGATATGTTGGCAGTCACACCGTTCGCGAACTGTGTGCGGCCGGTCATCGCGTGGTCGTCCTCGACAACCTGACCAGCGGCGGCCATCGCGAGGCCGTCGATCCGCGGGCCACGTTGCTCGTGGCCGATCTGGCCGATGCGGCCGCGGTGGATCGCGCTTTTGCCGCGCACCGTTTCGACGCGGTGATGCATTTTGCGGCCCTGCTCGACGTGAACGAATCGGTCCGCGAACCGCTCAAGTATTATCGCAACAATATTGCCTACACCGTGTCACTGCTCGAAACCATGCACCGCCACGGCGTGAAGAAATTTGTGTTCAGTTCCACCTGCGCGACCTATGGCGTCCCGCCGAAAGCGCCGATCACCGAGGACATGCCGCAGCAGCCGATCAGTCCCTACGGCCGAACCAAGCTGGTGGTGGAATGGGCGCTACGCGATGCGGCCGATTCGTGGGGATTGGGCGCAACCGCCCTGCGCTACTTCAACGCATCCGGTGCGTCGGCCGATGGCACGCTCGGCGAGGACCGCACGCCGGAATATCACCTGATTCCGCTGGTCCTGCAGGTGGCGCTCGGCCAGCGCGACCACATCAAAATATTCGGCACGGATTATCCCACGCCGGACGGCACTTGCGTGCGCGATTACATCCACGTGGAGGACCTTGCCGCGGTGCATCGCCGCGCCGTGGAATCGCAGCAGGAAAAGGAATTTCGTTTTTTTAACGTGGGCACGGGTTGTGGGGTGAGCGTAAAGGAACTGATTGAAGTGTCACGCCGTGTCACCGGCCATCCGATTCCCGCGATCGAAGCGCCGCGCCGCGAAGGCGATCCGCCGGAACTGTATGCCGATCCCTCCAAGATTATCCGCGAACTCGGCTGGCGGCCGCGCTATGCGGACATTCGCGAAACAGTGTCAACCGCCTGGCAGTGGCATCGCACACATCCGCACGGTTATGCCAGCGCGCCGCAACCCAGGTAATTCCGCTGGAAAGTTGAGCGTTATTGTCGCTGCTGTTCCCCCGCGGGCGTCGCAAAGTTTTTTCGCAGTACGCCGCTGGGCGCCTGGCCGACGGTGATGTATCCGTCCTCTTCGACCTTGCCGAGGATTCGGTTGAGCGTACCCAGCGCTTCGCCAAGGCGATCAAAGGCGAGGACGGCCGATTCGTAGAGCCGCTCATCGCGCGAGAGTCGACCGATCGTGCCGCGCCCTT
>CAZKIN010000035.1:2810-14305 GCA_964552515.1 uncultured Phycisphaeraceae bacterium | reverse complement strand
ATGATCTCGGCGAACATGCTGCGCATTTCACCCTGGATGTGCGCGGTTTCGGGAGGCGTCTTGCTGGTCATGACCTCTCCCCCGGGCAGGCCGATGATGACCAGTTCGATGCGCCCGGTGCCCAATCCCAGTGTCGCGCCGTAGACACGCGCGAAGCACTTGCGCGGAACCGAAAACTGATTGCGGATGCGCGCGACGACCACCGCGCCCAGGTCCGGTCGGTCGGGATTCTCAAACTCCAGCGCGCTGACCCGCCCGATTTCCACGCCGTTCATGTAGACCGGTGCGCCTTCCGCGAGTCCGCGCAGCTCGCGGATGTCGTTAATGCGCAGCATCCACTCGGCCTGTCCCAGCCAGCGCGGCGCTTCGCCGAACCAGACCATCAGCAGTCCCAGCGCGGTAAACGCGATCACCACGAAGAGACCGACGCTCAAGTTGCGGACCGATTCATTCATGCTTCGCCCTTTTGCTGCAGCGTTTGCAGCATTTCCTGCGTGCAGCGCCCTTCCAGAAAACTCCGCACCAGTGGGTTGTCGGAGTTCCGCACATCGTCGGGGCTGCCGTCAAATATAAACTTTCCCTGGTAGAGCATCAAAATCCGGTCGGCCACTTTCGTGGCGCTGGTCATGTCATGGGTGACCACCACGCTGGTCACACGCAGTTCGCGCTGGAGTTTGATGATAAGTTCATTGATGACATCGGAACGCGGCGGATCAAGCCCGGTGGTCGGTTCATCATAGAGTATTAACTCGGGTTCGAGGGCGATGGCGCGGGCCAGCGCCACGCGCTTCTTCTGTCCGCCGGAAAGTTCGGCCGGCCACTTGTTCTGGATGCCGTCCAGTCCGACCATCGACAATTTGTGCGCGACCGCCTTCTCGATTTCGCGCCGGGACATGCGCGTGTGCTCCTGAATGGGAAAGGCGATGTTGTCCGCGACGGTCATGGAGTCAAAAAGCGCACTCAGTTGAAAAAGGAAACCGAAGCGCGGACGGATGACGCTTAACTCGCGCTCCGACATGGTGTCGATGCGCTGGTCGTGAAAATAAACTTCGCCCCGATCCGGCTTGAGCAGGCGCACGATGTGCTTGAGCAGGACGCTCTTGCCGGAACCGCTTTCTCCGATGATGACGGTGGTCTGTCCCGCGCGCAACGTCACATTAATGCCACTGAGGACGACGAGTTCGCCGAAACGCTTATGCACATCCACCATGCGCACGACGGCGTCGTCGGGCGGCTGCGCGAAACCGGGCTTTGGAGCGGCGCTGGCCATCACATCACCAAGGACTTGAAGCCCCAGATGCCACGGTACAAACCGGACATGAAGGTGCCGATGAAGAAATCGGTCATGAGAATGAGGATGAAACTGACCACGAAAGATTCGGTGCACGCGCGCCCGACTCCCTCCGCGCCGGCGCGGCAATAGAAGCCCTTGTAACAGGCAATGACACCGATGATGGCGCCGAAAACGATACTCTTCACGAGACCGACGCCAAGGTCCCAGGTCGTAAGCGCGTCGCGGATGTAATACCAATAGGGTCCATTGGGAACGTCCTTCAGCTTGACCGCAACGAACCAGCCGGCGAGCGACCCGGCCACATCGCAGAAGAACGTCAGCAGCGGTGCCAGCAGCAGGCACGCCAGAAATCGCGGCACCACCAGGTGGCGCACGGGGTCCGCGCCCATGACGGTCAGCGCGCTGATCTGTTCGGTGACGCGCATGGTGCCCAGTTCGGCGGTGAGCGCGCCGCCAATCCGGCCGGCCAGCATGACCCCCGCCAGAACCGGTCCAAGCTCCTGCACGAGCGTGATGGAAACAAGCACGCCCATGCGTTGTTCGAATCCGGCCGCGCGAAGCTGGTCGTAACTCTGGTTGGCAAGAACCAGTCCGACAAACGTACCGGTGATCAAAATGACCGGCAGGGTGCGATTACCAACCTCGTAGAAAAGTGGCATGGTGCGCACCCAGGTGCGCCATTGAAATACGCCGAGTGCGAGCCAGCGCAGCATCTGCCCGGTGAAGGCGGCCAGTTGCCCCACGGCGAGCAGTGATTCAATGGTCTTACCGCCGATTGCGGAGATCATGCATGACGTCCCCGGCCGAATGGAAACCGAGGGCAGTGCCTACCCCCGATTGGCCGTCAGTTCACCTGGAACAAGGCTAGCGTGCCATGTGATGCCGAACCCATCCGCGTCCAAAGTCGGCATCGTGATGCGTCCGCGTATGTACCTACCGGCTTGGGCACTGTCAAACGAAATGCACACTTTGGAGATGCAAAACATTGGACAGAGGTTAAGATTTGGACCATGACCCCCGCGCCGCCGACCGTTTCGGTCATTGTTCCCACTTTTCGGGAAGCCGCCAACCTGGAAATCCTGATGAAGCGACTATTCGTCGCATTAAACGAGGCCGGCATTTCCGGGGAGATGATCGTCGTGGATGATGACTCGCGGGACGGGACGACGGAGACCGTCGAGCGCCTGGCGCATACCTATCCTGTTCGGCTGATCGTGCGAACGGGCGAACGTGGACTTTCTTCGGCGGTGCTGCGCGGCATGGCAGAGTCGCGGGCGGACCGGTTCGTGGTTATGGATGCCGACCTGCAACATCCCCCGGAAAGAGTACCGGAGTTACTGCACCGGCTGGATGAATCTGGCACCGATTTCGTGCTTGGGAGCCGGTACATCGCCGGGGCAGGGGTGGAGGATCGCTGGCCCGCCCACCGCCGGTTGGTGAGCCGGGTGGCGACACTGCTGGCGCGGCCGCTGGCCCGCCTTTCAGATCCGATGAGCGGTTTTTTTGCGCTGCGTAGAGAGACCTGGCAGAAGGCGGCCGCACTGAATCCCCTCGGTTATAAGATCGCCCTGGAGCTATATGTGAAATGTGGCTGCCGGCATCCCGTGGAGGTGCCAATTCGTTTTGCGGTTCGCCATGCGGGTCGAAGCAAGTTGAATGCCAGGGAGCAATGGTTTTACTTGCGACACTTGTGGCGGCTCTATCGGTTTCGCTTTCCCATCGGGTCGGTCGTGGGTGCGCTGTTGCTCGTGGTCGTACTCGGATGGGCGGTCATTTTGATGTGCAGATAGTTTCTTTGTATCAATTCACGAAACTTACTCCGACAGGCAGTGCTTGACGCGATCATTCTTGCGGCGATGATTCAAGCGTACTTTCGACCAAACGGAATTCGGGGTGGCTCATGTCCCGACATGCGAGACGGATTTCGCAAGGCATGCACGCGCCAGTGGCGCACCATCGTCGCCACCGGCGACATGCCCGCAATTCCCCTTTGGATCGGCCAGCGCCGGTCAAAGAACGCACCGCCACACACCGCGTGGAAGACGTTCGGACAACTGCGGAAGTAATTCCCCTCGGAAAACTGGGCATCGCGGGCGCAACGCTTCTTGCCGGATGCGCGGCGTGCGTGACGACGATGACAGTGTCCGGTCACCTTGCTGTGGCCGCCGGCGATCGAAGCATTGCGCCTCCGCTAAGTGTCGGAGCCGGGCTTGTTGCCCTGGCCTGCGGCGTGCACATCCCGAAACATCTGGTGAATATTGCGGCGCGGCATGTCAGGCGGGGGCTGGCGGATTTGCGCGGGCGCAGCGGGCGAGCAGTGACCGCGGTGGATTCAGCGGCCAGCGATGCGGCGTTTCGCGGAATCGCGCTCGCGGCCTGCCTGTTGACGACGGGTATGCTGCTCGTCCTGCTGCCGACGTTTATGCGCGCGGCAAATGCTGTGCGCGACCTTCTGTTCGAACATTTCGTCTGGTCCTGGCCGGCGTTGGGACTGCTCAACCTCCTTCTTGCGTTCGCGGTGTTGATCGGCCCGATTTTTGTGCTGGGTGTTACGCTCGCGTTGATGCACCGCATGGCCCAACGGATTTTGCATGATCCGGGCTTTGTGCCGTACTGGGCGGTCGGAGGGGGTGGGTTGGGCATGCTTCTGCTGGCCTTGGCCGACATGAATTCCATCAGCTCTGCGACTGTGCTGGCAACCACGCCGCTGCCATTGCTGGTTGTGGCCGGTGCATTGGGCTGGCGATACACGAAGGATCGCTGAAGAGCCTGAGGATCGGCAATTGCGGGCCCGCCGCGGGTTTGTTGACCGGTTCGCGGTTCATCAATTCGGCGAGATGCGGTCGATATCTTTCAGCATGCGATGGAAGGTCCTGATTCTCATGGCGATTGGTCTGTCCGCAGTGGGCTGTGCGTCCGCGCGACCGGTGCCGCTCACGCCGGGGATGGCGAAGAAGCATTTGCATCCCGGAACCACCAACCAAGCCGAAGTGGTGGAGATGTTCGGCCCGCCCAACATCATCACCCAGCAGAGCGAGGGCGAAATGTGGGTATACGATAAGACGCATAGCGAATACCGCGGTGGTTCGCTCGGCGGGGCGGGACTGGGGGGCGGCAGTGGGGGCGGAGGCCTGTTCGGCGGGGGGCTGTTCTCGACGCGGCGGTCGGAGACGACGGCCATGCTGATCATCTATTACGATGAACGGGACCTCGTTCGCGACTACAAGTTCTCGCAAACCAAGTTTTGAGCGGTGACGAGTGCATGGCACATCGCGTACGGGTTCCCATATTGCTTTTGATGATTGTGCCCATCGGTCCGCTGACGGGCTGTCGTACCCTGTCACAATCGGAAATCAAGTTCCTGGAAACGCGCGACATGACGCTGCCTTACCAGGAGGCCTATCAGGCCGCGCTAAATGGGATGTTCAGCATGGGCCTGCAGATCATTCATTCCGACAAGCAATCCGGCGTGATCAGCGGGCAGGCGGGCGATCATACTAACAAACGACGGACGCTGTTCAGTCGATCGAAGCCTTCAGTGCGGAAAGTGACGTTGCTGCTGCGACCACGCGGACCGCGCCTGACGCAATTACGGATGAAAGTATTGATCGATGAAGAACCGGTCATCGAGCGAGAGCTGATGACCGCCATCTGGCAGCGCATTGAGCGCGAAGCCATGCTGGATGTACGCAGGTAATTACGAGCAAAATCCCTATTTGTGACTGATCATTCAATAGAGTCTGCGCATTGAAAAGGATTGACAATTTCCAATTCGGCAAACTGAATCCCAAGAAGATCCTCAGAATAGAGACGGCTTACCCCCGCGTCCACGGCGCTTGCGACAATCGCGGCATCCCAGAATGAAAGCCGGGAGTCCAGGTGCAGTTCTTGCGACTTTCGAAGTACGGAATGCGTAGGCGTCACAAGCGGCAGTAAGTCCATAAAATCGTTGAGCCGACGCCATGCTTCTTCAGGTGTGAATCCTTGAGACGTGAGTTTGCGAGTGGCTGCCACAAATTCGCATGCAACTTGCCAAAGTAACACACCACCAACTGCTCCGCCGACAAGTTCAAGTGCCTATTGTTGACGAAAAGGATCGCGCTGATCGCACGCATAGATCAAGACATTGGTGTCAAATGCGATCATGCAGGCTTTCACGTGAAGGATAGGGCCCGACCGACTGGAAGTTCATTTCCTTGATGCCGCGTCGTAGTTTCTCCAGCGCCGCGACTCGATCAGTGACGATTCCGTTCCCGATGGGCTCGACGGTTAAACGGACACGTTGCGCATCCGGCAATTCGATCGGACCCACAGGTCGAAAGACGCCGGCTTCAAAAACCGCTTCCATTGTTTTGATCATGGCAACTTCATTCTAGCATCCAAATTGGCCGTTTGGCAAGAAAATTGAGGTCCTGGTCAATTGCGCTTCAGCCGCCATATGTTGCGAACAGGTTGCCAGTCTGTGCCCGGCCAGAATGTGGTTCCGGCTAAGTCATCAGTGACATACATGGGGCGGTGCATCAGGTCAGTGGTCAAGCGCTGCCATTCGGAAAGCGGCGCGTTGACGATGCGAATGTCCGGCCGTGGCGTTTGCACCAGCGCGGCATACCACAATGGCGTGGCCATACCCCAGGTGGTGCAGATCACCGCGTCCGCGGGAAGCGTCGGCAATTCCACGCCGGCTAAAAATTCGGCGGCGTCTTCGTCGCGCCCGAGTGAGCGACGGGTGGGCGCGTTGACCAGTGTGACCGCGGCAAGCAGAAGCATGATGGCGAATGCGGCCATATTCCGTCCCCTTGAACCTTGTTGTGGGAACACACTCGAGAGGATCACGCCGATCATCACGGCAACGACAAACAGCAGCGGCAGCATGTCCGCAGCGAGACCATGCACGCGATAAATACAGACATAGACAATCGCCCCTGATGCCAATCCGATCAACAGGAGCCCAGCGACGGAATGCCGCGCCGTGGTCACCAGCAGCGCGGCGAACAGGATGGCGATCAGCAGAAGATCGACGAACCACTTGCTCGCGATCAGGTAATAGGCCAAAGGTGAATCGGCCAGTGCCGGCACCAGGTGCGCTGCGCCGAAGAGTGTCGCGCCAACCAGGGCAATTGCGGTAAGTGCCAGAGATATGGCACGCGCGCGGCGCCGCACCGCCGATGCGGCCACGGCGAGGAAAATCCACAACATCCCTAGCGACATGGTCGAATCGGGCAGCGTGTCCTGGACGATCCAGCGCGTCTTGGCATACATCTGCCGTAGCTTGAACGACCAGGTATTCTCGGCGACGTCGTTGCGCGGGTGCCAGATCAGCAGGTCGCGGAATTGCTCCCCGCTCTGGTGCCAGAGGACTCGGCGCAATTTGGCTGCGGGTCCTTCGGCAGATGGGGGGAGCAGTCGTGTGTCCGCGTTGAAATGCTCCAGGTAGTTATAGGATGTCCGGGGCGTGTCCAGAATCCACAAGTAGGCGAAGTTGTAGACCACCGGAATGACGGCCAGCAAGGCACACAGTGCGATAGTCTTCACTCCGGCAGAGACGCCGGATTCCCAGCGGCGACGCGCGATCCACCATCCGGACAGGATGAACGGCAGGAGCAGGATGTAGGGAAGACGGTTGGCGATGGCCACGCCATACAGGAAGGCCGCGATAAACAGGTCGGTGCGACGTCCCAGCCGGGAATACCGTAAGAGCATATAGGCCGCCGAAATGACAAATAGCAGCGACAGCATGTAGATTTCGGGCGCCAGAAAGTTGGACCAGACGCGCGGATGCGCCGTAAAGAGCAGGCTGACCGCGCACGCCATCCAGATGTTCACGCCCAAGCGGACCTGAAACATGGTAAGGAGTGTCAGCACACCCAGCCCGGCAACCAGGCAGGACACGGCCACGACATAGGCCGGATCGCCTCCGAAAACGCGCGTCAGCAGGTGCCACAATGTCACATAACCCGCATAGCCCGGAGGATGAGTGATACCCAGCGTGGCGGCGGCGAGTTGGAATCCGCCTGAATCAGCGTGACAGATTCCCGTCGGCAGGCGGGGAACCGCGGCGAACGTAACGATCGACAGCATCAGCAGCAATGCGCATCGTTCAGTGACGGACCATGGGTGCCACACCCATGGCACGACACTTGATGCAGTCGGTTGATCCGCTTCCAGCCCTTTGCCGACGGCCGAAAGCGAAAGTGCGTCCGGCGAGGAACTCATGGGGGTCATTGTCGCACGCCCGCGGCGCAGTGTGAATGGTCAGGGCCAGCGTGGCGATTATGACCGCCCCCATGCCGATCAGGTGAGCTTGTATTTACCTTCCGCAAGTTCGAGACCCAGACCAGCCTCTTCCAAGTGATTCAGGTAGCGAAAAACAGTACGCCGCGAGGAACTCGTCGCCTTGATCATTTCATCGACGCTTGCGCCCTTCCTCAGCAAGGCCGACAACTGCTGGTGTCGACCACTAAGCGAACGGGCACTGCGCATTTCCTTGAGCAGCGCCTGTGCGGTTTTTTTCTGCTCTTCATCACCGCCGAAACCGCCTTTGGCCAGCGCAAACTCCAGCGACCGTATAACTGTCTGCGATTGCAGAAAACTCGTTCTCTTGAGCATGGGCCCTCCTGGGGAACCGCATCATTCTTAATGACCGGGTCAAATAAAGAGATCAAATTCTAACCGATCCGGCAAGTTATGTCCCATCCCCGAAGTGATTCTCTTGCAACTGTTTACAATTTCAAGGGAATTGTCGGTTCCGCGCGGCGGACTCCGCCAATTGCCTGGCAGTGCTTATCACACCATTGTCGCGCTAATTATGGACGAACGGGAAATCTGCGATCCGTCTTGGTGAAATGGTTGGGCAGTTGCTATCGGACTGAGTGCCACACGTTTGGCATGAATACGCCGGGAGTATCGCAATTGTATGTTAAAATGGGGAAACAGGAGACAAGACAGGTGATAGCTGGATTGATTGTGTCGGCGGGCTTCCGAGCATGAGTAAAGGTTACTGGATTGCGTTCTGCGGGGTGGCGCTGTTTGCGGCATGCATCAGCATGGCGCCCGCACTGCAACTCCACACGTCGAGCGCGGCCCTGCTGACCGGAGGCGCGCTGCTGGCGATGTTGTTGGGATTCACCCTTGGAACGTTGTACATCGGCGTTGAGAAGGGTTACCCGATGGGCGTTACCTTATTGCTCGGCCTCATTCCACTTCTGGGGTTGCTCGTCCTGGCACTGCTGCCGTACCGTCGCTCCCGCGCCTGATGGCCATGCCTCCACCACAAATAAAAGCGCCCGAATCCCTGCGGACCCGGGCGCTGGAACAATCCAAACTACCACACGAAGGCACGTAACACGCGGCTGCCTCCGTTGCCTGCTGGCTCTTAGGGGCAAACCGGACAAGTAGCCGGATCAAGCGTAAACGGATAAGCGCTTCCGCCGACCGCACGCACGATCGCGAACACATCGCCCACATTGATAAATGCGTTCAAGCAGGGGTCGTCACTGCTGATGGCCTGCACGTTGCATGTTTCAAATGTGGCCGCATTCGCGGAACCGTTGATCCGCGAAACAAGTGCGAGCACGTCATTGACATTGGCCAGCCCGTTTGGCGCTGTCCATTCGGTGCCAATGAACTGTCCCACCACGTCGCCCCAGAACTTATTCTGCGGTTGGTCGGACGTATTGACGACAAGTGGCGCACTGAACAGCACCAGATCGCTCGACCGTCTGATGCCGTAGCTCGCCACGGGAACGATTTCGCAGTCGCCGACATGCACGACTGATTCGTTCCAGACCCGGAGTACGGGAGCACTCACGCAAAGTGCGCGACCATTGGCATCCGGTGCGCCAACCCAGCACGACCCGGAGGGAACCGTCGTCTTGTCCACCCGGTAAGCCACCGCGCCGATAGCCGTCGTCGGCACGAAGGAGATGTACCGGTTCTTGGGACGGTTATGCGGCGGCGCGCCGAGTACCGGCGCTTCGCAAACATCGAGAATGCCGTTGAGGTTCCCGTCGATTGACGGGTTGTCCAAGATATCCCTCAAATCGACCTCGGTATTGTTGTTACAATCGGCAAGGGCACCGTCATAGGCTTGCAGGAACAAGTCGAAGTCCTCGTCGTCCACGAAGCCGTCCTGATTCACATCAGAGATTGCGCATGCGGCATCGGCGGTATACGGGCCGTTGGCCGCATAACAGGCGGCAAAGGCCTGGAAATCGTCTAACTGCACGTCATTATCGCCGTCGTGATCAAACTCGGCACGACCAAGTGAATCCAGGAAGGCCACGATCGCCGCCTGCTCGGCAGGAGTTAGCTCGTTGTAATCCTGGGCGGAAGCCTGTGCCTCGCTGCCCTGAACATTGTGCCAACCTACGGCCGCACTGATGCGTGACGCAAAGGTGCCGCCCAGCACGCGACCATCGTGCAGGATAGCGTTGCGTGCCCGAACTCCCCATAGCGACGCCGTGCGAATCTCGCGCTCGCCGGCATCACCCTGGACGATGCCATCACCGAGCAGGCCCATGTCATGGAGAAGGAAATCGGAATACGGCTTGGTCAATTTGTTGGTCAATGCCGCCTCCGGCGCGACGCCGGTTTCGAATGACGGAGTGTGGCATGCATTGCAACCAATGCTGTTGAACAGGGCCTCGCCGGTCATGCCCGAACGCGGCGTTTGCGGCGGCGCGGCCAGGAAACGCTGGAAGTCTGATACGCGATCAATAAAGTGGAATCCCTGGCCATCCGGACCGTCTTCAGGATCGGCGACAGTGTCGCATTGCGCCAGACGGATCATATCGCCGTTGGGCGCGTTCTCCTGCGGCAGGAAGCGATTCGTAAAGCCCATTTCATTCAGCGCGGCATCCGACGAGAAAGTGAGCATCGTCGCCACCTGCGATTTCCATCCGAAACGACCCACGCGCAGCGGGCTCATCGGAGGATCTTCAAAGGCGGGCACCATGTGCGCTACGCCACTGACCCCTGCGGGTGGATTGCTCGCATTGGCGGCGAGTTCGGCATCGGGAATAGACTCTACCAGGCCGGCCCCAAACAGGGCGGGCGTAATTCGATTCGCGGTGACCGACGCCTCCGGCGGAATCGCCTCGCCACAATTCGGACCAATGGTCTGCGATTGCAGCAACGATCCGCCGATGCTCGCCAGCGGATCAAAGCCATCCTTGTCGATCCGACCAAAACGCGTCACAAAAATCGTGCCCGCTCCGCCGATCCCGCCGGCATTGTGGCAGCTCGAGCAACTATTCTGGTTGAAGATCGGCCCCAGGCCTTCCGCGTTGCCAAAGTTGCGGTTGAATTCTACGAGACCTGCGTCGAAACGCGCGAGTTGCGCGGCCGACAAGCCACGAACTGGATCGCCCATCCGCGGCTGCAGGACTGTGAGGCACTCATCCGCGTTCTCGTCGCACGCGTCATTCCCGCAGGGGTAATCTCCCGATGCGCAGGACAGCCCGACGCAAACTTCCGAACCATTGCAGAAAACGCCATCATCACATTCCGGATCGGTCGTGCACTGCGCACAGCCCGGAATAAACGTTCCCGAGCAAACGCCGGATGCGCACGCATCGTTCTCCGTGCATGCCTCTCCATCGTCACACGGATCAAAATGCGGCGTGAATACGCAAACGCCGCCGCTGCACGCATCGTTGGTGCAACCGTTGCTGTCGTTGCACTCCGCCGGAGTCAGACAGGTGATGCAGCCGGAGATCGGATTGCCGCCGCACAGCCCACTCGTGCAAGTGTCTCCGCCGGTGCATGCGTTGCCGTCGTCACAGGGCCCCGCCGCCGGAGGATTGGAGCAAAGCCCCGCATTGCACAGGTCGGCCGTGCAGTCGTTACCGTCGGAGCATTCCGCGGGCGTCGTGCAATTGGTGCAGACGAGCACTTCCACCTGGAAGTTATCCACGCCCGCCTCGGTGATCGAATTGTTGGGAACATCGTCCGCGGAGAAGCGCACGCGAACCGTGGATGTAGGCGGCACCAGATCACTTACGCGGAACGTGTTCTGCAACCACGAACTGTTTGTTCCGGCGATCGTCTCGACCGTGACCCAGCTTCCGCCGTTGTTGTTCGATACTTCGACGGTCATGAAGTCGGCATTGGCGCCGCCTTCATCACTGCAATAAAACCAGCGGGCGTAAGAGATGGTCGCATCCACTCCGGCCAGGTCCAAAACCGGTGACATCAGGTACGC
>CAZKIN010000035.1:0-2710 GCA_964552515.1 uncultured Phycisphaeraceae bacterium | reverse complement strand
AAGAGATGGTCGCATCCACTCCGGCCAGGTCCAAAACCGGTGACATCAGGTACGCGGGGCCGCCGTCAATATCACTCTGCCCCGCTGCGCCATTGACCGAACCATTCTCGGTAATGAATGCCTTCACCTTGTTTGTGGCTGCGGTCGCGTCATCTTCTGGAGATGCCTGCTCGCCATTAAACAGCGTTCCATTGGGATTGATCGCCTCCCAATCACCGGACGTCAGCGATGGATTGGCGGAAATCGACCATCCCGAAACGTCCGCTTCAATCTCATCACGCAACATGATCGACGTGCCAACGGCGACATACGCGAGATAGTTTGAACCCGGCGCGCCCGGCGGATCGGAGAACGTCCCGCCGCCCACAATCTGTGCCGTAATGTAGAATCGATATTCGTCGGTGCATGTACCAGCCGGAAATGTCGCGTTGTATTGATTGGGTCCGGTCGCAGTCATCGCAACCGACGAGAAAGAACCCCCATTAACCGACACATGCAGCATAGCGGTATTCTGCAACGGCACGGCCGCCCCGATACCAGTGACCGTCACCGGGAAGGTCAGTGCTCCACTCGGCGGCACAAATGCCGGAAGTCCATTGGAATAAGTGAACTGCAAACCAGCGGGCGGCTGGTTGATCCAGATTTCAGTTCCCTCGCACGTGCCGATGAACATATCCGGCCAGGTGTCGCGGTTGATATCGAGAATACCTACTTCATACGTTCCGTCAGGCATCCACGGCTGCTGACCGCCCTGTTCCTGCATCGTGACGTTCGGCAGATTTCCCAGATTGCGATAGATGTGCAGGCGTCGCCCGCAACCGGCGATATCGACGTCCACGTCCGCGATGATCGCATCCGGATGGCCGTCCTTGTTCAAGTCGGCAATATGGTTGTTTCCGCCGAAGCCGTCATCACCGCTGAAGGGAAACTCAATGAAGTTGGCCAGGTTGTCCGGACCGTTTCCCTGGTTGAGCATGTAGAAATCCTGCCCGTCGTCGGAAACGATGATGTCCTGCTTGCCGTCCTGGTTTAGATCGCCCACGTCAATGTGGTACGGCGCGTTGGTCGCCACGACGTCAAACGCATTGAAGAAGCCCGGATTGACCGGATTGTTATAGCTCACGGAAATCCGTTGCGGCGGATTGAGCGCTGTGTCCTTGATGACATCCATCACGCCGTCATTGTTCATGTCCGCGATTTTCGCGGCCACGCTGAACGCCGACAGAAGCATTTCCGCCGACATGCGTGACTGCAATGAGTCAGAAAAGAACCCGGTGCCGTTATTGATCAGCAGTCGATCGTTGACGTCGATGCCCGCCGGTTCGCCGGACCCGCCATCTCCGCTGCTGTCGTAATCGCCAAAGTAGAGTTCCGGAAAGCCGTCGCCGGTCACGTCACCCGCCGCAACGCTGCAATAGCGCGGCGCGACTGGTACCCCGCCGGGAATGGTGAAAATCTGCGGTATGCGCGCCTGCTCATACCGGAAGCCCTGCCACACGCCGGCCACCGAACCCTTGTTGATATAAATGCGCGGATGTGAAATGGTCTTCGGCAGCCCGTCGCTGATTGTGGTCGCGGTGATGATATCCAGCCATGTGTCGCCATTAACGTCAGCGAGCACCACGTCACGGTTGTTGGTAAGGTCGAGAAAGCCCTGTCCGCCGTCATCGGCATCCGTCGCCCATTGCGCCGTACGATCGACCATCACACCATCAATGGGGTGCCCTTCGGCAATACCCTCATTCATGAACAGTACGCTGGTCTTGCGACCCGGCGATGTAAACGGCTGCTTTCGCACGCACACCAAATCCGTGTCACCGTCCTTGTCCACGTCCGCCCATGCGTAGTCCTTTTCCTCAATGTCCGCGGAACCCACCGACGGATTCGCCACCAATCGGGTGGCCGTCTGGTTGGTAAACGTAACCCATTGCCCGTAGGCCGGGACGGTGCATGCGACGCAAACAATCCATGTACATGCGTGACGCGCTTTTAACTTCACAACGGAACCCTCTCTTCTGGTGGAATGCCTCCTGCCCCTCGCCGGTCAGGGTGCAGAGAGCCCTACTGTACCGCCTCCGGGGGTGATAATTCAAGGGAAACCCCCAACAAATGGCGAATGTCCATGGTGCATATGGCCTGTGGAAATCGCGATTCTCCAACTTCCGTCTGCACTTTGAAGTGTCGTTTCTTGTCCGAAACTCCATTCGCGATCACGATTCCTCGATTCTCGCCCTTCGAATGGCCTCATAACCCTGTTGATCTGACCATTCGATCGAATGCCCACACCTTTGCGGTGCCGCAACCGCCCCGCCTTTCCTGATCTCTTTGTCCGATACCCCCATCATTGGTTTTTGCATCTGCACTAATCCCGTCACATGTTCACAATCCGACAACGCGTCGTTCTTCAGTATGTCGATTCTGGCTAACATGCCTTCACCGTGGAACCTCGGGCTCCAAAATCTCCACTTCGCATCGCCTCACTGCTCGCCAGTGCGACGGAAATCCTCTACGCGCTGGGCTTGGGCGACAACTTGGTGGCCATCAGCCACGAATGCGACTTTCCCGCCCCCTGCACCACCAAACCGCGCGTTACCCGGGCAAGGATCAACGCTCTGGCGTCCAGCGGAGCCATCGACGCCGAAGTACGCAAATTCTTGGCGTCCGGTGAACCGCTCTACGCCATCGATGCGGACCTCCTCTCCGCCCTGCA
>CAZKIN010000034.1:13234-22465 GCA_964552515.1 uncultured Phycisphaeraceae bacterium | reverse complement strand
CCCGGCGACGGCCGCGCGCCTTCACGTTGATTGAATTGCTGGTGGTGATTTCGATCATTTCGCTGCTGGTGTCGATTCTGTTGCCGTCGCTGTCCCGGGCGAAGGAGCAGGCGAAGGGCGTACATTGCCTCGCGCGGCTGAAGGAATTCGGCAATGCCTTTGCGTCCTACGAGAATATGTATGGCGGGAATCTGCCGCCGTGTGAGTGGTTTCCGAGTGAACAGGATTTGCTTCCCATCAATAACACGGGCGGATATCCGCAGCCGCCGCCGGTGACGCCGGTGGTCTATGGCTGGGCCGAAGTGCTGTATCCGTTTGTGTATGCGGAGCCGGTGAACATCCGGCAGCAGTTTCCGGCGCAGCGGCAAACGGAAGGCAAGATCTGGCAGAAGTATCTGACCTGCGCGACGGTCGGTGACATCGGTGAAAACAGCGGGCATTATCGCGTGTACTTACCCTTCTGGAGCGGGGGGGCCTATCGCCTCAAGGCGAACGGCGTGTTTGATGTTTCCGATGAACTGGCCCCGCGGCGTTCAACCCAGCGCGAGCGACTCGCGCCGCGCATGCCGCTGATCGGTGATGCAAACGAGTTTTCCGAGCGCGGCGACGGCGTCGGCAACGATGATACCAGTTACATCGATGCGGGAGAGGCGAATATTGCCGGTACCGATGGTCGCCGCAACGGCAACCGCTTCTCGGATCGGCACTACGGCGGAACCAACTACCTTTTTCAGGACCTCCACGCGGAGTGGAACACGCGCCTGCGCGAGGATCTGTCGCGCGATTATGACCTCAACGGCATTATGGATGTCATCGTGGCGCCGTGAAATGATGGTGTCCGTGAACGGTCAGAATGCGCATGTGCGCATCGGCCGTCGCGCAGAGAGTGTGCGTTAACAGTCAGCTTCCCTTCCCCCTTTTTTCTTCCGGATTGACCTGTGACTTTCTCCCCTGTGCAAAGCGCAGGAACTGCGCGCGTTTCCTGCGCGGCGGCGGGAACTGCGCAGATGATCCATACCCGGTGTACCCCCGCCCCTCCGGTTGCCGGGCTAATCGTTACAAATCGTAAGTATTTGTTATTTCATAGGTTATGTCAATTTTCCTGCTGGTTTTCGGTCGCCCTCGCGACCGGCTTTGGCGTCCGTGGCACGTCAAATGTCAAGCAGGGTGGACCGGCCATGGTGACCGCGCGGACGGTGCGAAGCGCGGCGCCCGGCCCCTCGGGAGTAGGTGACCGATGAGTGGCAGCATTCAGGAAAAACTGGAATCCCTTGCCGCCCTCGACACTGCCGGCCTTGGCCAGCTGGTGCGCGCCAAGACGCTGCAGGCGGTGGCGATGCACTTCATGCTGCGCGGCGTGGCGGAGCAGATTGCGCGGGGAAACCAGCGAACCGCCGTGGAAGAGGCCTACCGGCAGATGCGCGATCATTTCCCGGATGTGGAGAGTGACACGCTGTGAGCACTTATGGACTTTGGCTTTCGGCGGCGGGAATGAAGGTGAACGATCACCGTCAGGCGATCCACGCCAACAACCTGGCCAATACCGAAACGACGGGATTCAAACACGATCTCGCGGTGGTGGCGCAGCGGCGGTTGGAAAGTCGCGAGTCAGTCGGCGGCGCGAGATTTGCGCATGGCGTGCTGGACGGGTTGTCAGGCGGGGTGCAGGTGCTTCCGCCCCAGCATACGTTCGAGCAGGGGCCCATTGAACTTACCGGCAGGCCGCTGGACGTGGCGATTGACGGAGAGGGCTTCTTCGCGGTGAGTGACGGATCAGTGACACGATATACGCGCGACGGTGAATTTACGACCAACGCGGCGAATGAAGTGGTGCTCGCGGCGGGTGAGGGTCGATGGAAGGTTCTCGACGAAGGCGGCGCGACGATTCGCGTGGATGAGACGCTGGGGGCGGTGGCGGTTTCCGGGCGCGGTGCAGTGAAGCAGGGTCAGCAGGAAATCGCGCGCATCGGAACGTATACGCCGAGTGACCGACAGTTGATGAGAAAAACCGGGGAAAACCTGTTCGATCCGCACGGGGCGGAGATGAGTTCGTTTGACGCGCGCATCGTGCCGGAATCGCGCGAAGGATCGACTTACGACGTGATGAACGGACTGACGGCGATGATCGAAGCGTCGCGGGCGTATCAGATGAACGCGACGATGCTGCAGTTACAGGATCAGATAACCGGGACGCTGGTGTCGAGCGTGGGTCGGATAGCCTAAGAGAGGCAACAGGCAAAAGGCGTAAGGCAAAAGGCAACCGGTAACGATAGTCGAGTTAACTTATGGCCATAACCGCATTACATGCATCCGCGTCGGGCATGCGAGCACTCGACGAGAAGCTCAACGTGGTCGCGAACAACCTGGCGAACATCAACACGCACGGGTTCAAGCGGTCGCGCGTGAACTTCGAGGATTTGATTTACCAGGTGAAACGCGAGCCGGGTGTTCCGAATGCCAGCGATGAGCCGATTCCGCATGGTATTCTCGTGGGAACCGGCGTGAAGGTGTCGGGCACGCAGCTCAATTTTGAACAAGGCACGGTTGATCCGACGGGACAGCCGCTCGACTGGTTGATCGAAGGCGAGGGATTTTTCCAGGTCACGACGATCCAGGACGGCGACGAAGTGACGGCCTACACGCGGGCCGGAAATTTCGCGCGGAACGCGGTGGGCAATCTGGTCCTGGGCAACAGTGACGGATCCACGCTTGAGCCGCCGATCAACGTCCCCGCGGATGCCATCGAGATTTCGGTGGGTCGCAACGGTGAAGTGCGCGTGCGACAGCAGGGCGCGAACACGTTGAACACCATCGGGCAGATTGAGGTGGCGCGGTTCGTAAACCCGGAAGGATTGAAGCAGATCGGCCGCAACTTGTACGTCGAGACGGATGCGTCAGGCGCGCCGGTGACGGGCACGCCGCAAAGCGACGGCATGGGCGCCATCAGCCAGGGTAATTTGGAAATGAGCAATGTCGATCCGGTGCGCGAGCTGATTGATTTGATCACCACGCAGCGGGCGTTTGAACTGAACAGTCAGTCGATCCAGAGCGCGGATGAGTCGCTCCAGATCGTGTCGAACCTGAGGAGGTTCTAAGCTGAGTCGGGCACCATAGCCCGCAAAACAAGGCGAAAACTCGCAAGCAGGCGGCGATTGAGGTCGGTAAGTTTGCGGGGCAGGATGTGGATCATGCGCAAGGATTGCGACAAGACATTTCAAGTTCGGTCGATGCATGCCGCCGCGGCGCTGAGTGTCTGTTTTCTGACACCCTCAGCGCTGATGGCCGGGACGATTCGGATGTGGCCGGCGGCGGTGGCGATGGAAAATTCCGTTCGGCTGGCGGAGGTCGCCGAGCTGACGGGCTTTGACATCGAGACGCGGGAGCGCCTGGGCCGCGTGGAAGTGGGCAGTGCACCGGATGCGGGCGGCTCGAAATACATTTCACTGGACGCGGTGCGTGCGGCCTTGCGCGACGCCGGATTCAACCTGGCGGACATTCGCGTGCAGGGGGCGAGTCAATGCGGAGTATCCCGTCCGGCCGAAAGCGCAACCGATCCGAAGCAACGCGACGAAACCACGCCAAAGAACGCAACCCCGGATAGCGCTGACCAGCGCCATGGCGGCGCCAAGGCGGACACGCTGCGGCGGGCCGTCATTGGTTATGTGGAAACGGAGCTGCAGCGCTACGGCGGTCAGGTGGAAGTGACGTTTGATCGCACGGCGGAAAACGTGCTGGAATTATCAGGGCCGGAGTACACGTTCGCGGTGCGTCGGCGCGGCGGGTCGCCGCTGGGCCTGACGCCGGTCGAGGTGGACGTGCTGGCCGGCGGAAAGATCGTGCAGACGGTGCCGCTGGTGGTGCAGGTGCGATTGAACAGGTCCATGCTGACAGCACGGCGGGCGATCAACCAGGACGCGCGGATTCGGGCGGAAGATGTAGATGTCTCCATGGTGACACTCACCCGGCTGGATCAGACGGGCCTGGATGATGTGAACGCGGTGATCGGACAGCGTGCGAAGCGCTTTATTCCGGTGGGGACGCAGGTCACGCCGGACATGCTGGAGAGTGTGCCGCTGGTGCGACGCGGGGAGCTGGTGACACTCGAGGCGATGGTGGGGGGGATCAGCATTATTACTTCGGCCAAGGCGGATGAAGATGGCCGGCTGCATGAAGTCATTCGCGTGCGCGGGCTGGAAGGTCGGCGCGAGGAATTCGACGCGGTGGTGGTCGGCGCGGGCAAGGTGCGGCTGGGCGGGCCGGTTGAAGCGGGCGAAGCGCTGGCACTGGGAGGCTTGAAATGAGCCGGGCGGCTGTCTTCCACCTCCTGATTGTTTCGTGGTTTGCCGTTGCGGCGACAGGCACATCCGCGCAGACATCGTCGCTGGGCGCGCAGCATCGCAAGGAGGCCGCCGAGCGTCCGCCGACCATCGGCCCACGCGAGAATCCGCAGGCCCCGCGCAATTTTACGTACGAGCAGCACGCCTGGATTTCGTTGCCGCCGCCGCTGATCAAGCAATACAAGGTCGGCGATCTGCTGACTGTTATCGTGCGCGAACAAAAAACTTTCGAGGCGGAGTCGGATCTGGAGACCAAGCGCAAGTACGACGTGAAGAGCGAGCTTGACGACTTTATCAAGTTTACGGACGGAGGAATCGGCGCTGCGGCCTTTCGGCGCGGTCAGCCGAACATCAACTACAAATTCGACACCAAGGCGAAGTCGGAGGGCGACACCTCGCGCGAGGATCGGTTCACCACGCGCATTACGGCGAAGATTATCGACGTGAAGCCGAACGGTTTGCTGGTCATGGAGGCGACTTCGCGCGTGGAGCATGACGAAGAGATTGCCTTGATCACGCTGACCGGTACCTGTCGTAAAGAGGATGTGACGGCGGACAACACGGTGCTGTCGACGCAGATCGCGGACAAGAACGTGGTGATTCGCAATGAGGGTGCCCTGCGCTCGGCGTCGAGCCGCGGCTGGCTGACGAAACTGTTCGATAAAGTAAAGCCATTTTAAGTGCCATGATGAGACACTCATACATCCTGACAATTGGCATACTCGGCATCGCCTTGCCGGTATCGGCACAGATTCCCACGGCCCGGGTCGGCGACGTGACCAACCTGCAAGGCCAAGGCACCAACGTGCTGGTTGGCTATGGCCTGGTCACCGGTTTGGACAAGACCGGCGACGGCGGGAAGTTCCTCCCGACGATGCGGGCGCTGGCGGCGGCGATGGAGCGATTCGGCAGTCGCGTCGAATCGGTGTCGGATATTGAGGATGCGAAGAATGTGGCCGTCGTCATGGTGGAGGCGGTCATCCCGGCGCATGGGGCCCGCGAAGGCGAAATGCTGGATGTATCGGTGACGGCACTGGCGGCGAAAAGTCTGATGGGCGGGCGGTTGATGCCGACACCGCTCATTTATCACGATCGTGGGGTCGAAGGCTTGTTTGCGTTCGCCCAGGGCGGCGTGGTCATCAATGAAAACAGCAAGGCGGCGGGCGTGATTCATGGCGGCGCGCGACTGGAGCGCGACGTACTGATCAACGTGGTGACGCGAGGACAGGAACTGGTCGCCGCGGGATTCGGCAGTCCGTGGATCGAGCCGGACCAGACTTACCTGACATTGGTGTTGGATGAGGCGCACGCCGGCTGGTCGATGGCGGCCGCCATTGCGCAGGCACTGGATAAGGAACTTTCCATTTCGGCGGATGTCGAGCGCGTGGCACTGGCGATGGACAGCAAGAATGTGGTGGTGCTGATTCCGCAGCACCAGCGAACCGATCCGGCGTCGTGGATTCGAGACGTGGAGAAGACACCGCTGCTCATGGAATCGAACGAAGCGCGCGTCACGATCAACCGGAACACGGGGACGATCGTGGTGACGGGCGACACGCGGATTTCGCCGGTAGTGATTTCGCAACTGGGCATGACCGTCACGGTGAACGGCAGTGCGGCGCGCGGCGGCGAGGTGCAGCACTTTATCCCGGTGGATGTCGCGGCGGAACGGTTGCCGAATGTCAGTGACCTCCTGGAGGCACTCAACCGATTGAAGGTGCCGTTCAAGGAACGGGTGGCGATTCTCGAGGCCATCCAGCGATCCGGCAAGCTGCACGCACGGATAACGTACGAGGGCTAAACGTGGTTGAGGCCGTGACATCCGGGAATGAAAGTGCCAAGCCCATGGCGCTGGACATGGAGCGCCTGCGGAAGACCGCGGGCGAAGTGGTCGGATCGTCGTTCTTTGGAACGCTGCTGAAGATGATGCGCAACGATCCGTTCAAAGGGAAATTTGGACACGGCGGGCGCGGCGAAGAGGCCTTTGCCGGACAGTTGCATGGAGTGATCGCCGAACGGCTGGGTACGGCCATGAAGCGCGGACCGGGTGAGGCGGTGTACAAGCACCTGGCGAAACAACAGGAGCGGGCGTCGCGAAACCGACGTGTTTCCTGGGAGGAAACAGGATGAACCAGACAAAAGCGGCAATCTCGATCGACGAACTGGTCACGCTCATGGGCGGGCTGGAAGGGCTGTATGGCGAGCTCACGCAACTGCTGGAAAGCAAGGTGAATGCGATGCGGCGCGCCGATGTCGAAGGCATGTCACAACTGGGCGCGAAAGAGATTGCCTTGACGCAGCGCATGCGCGATCGCGATGCCCTGCGCAAGCAGGTATTGGAGCGGATTGGAAAAAGCATCGGCCTGAACAGCGCGCGCTCCCGGACGCTGACCGTGTCGCAGTTGACCGCGCATCTGGACGAACCGAAGCGGGCAACGCTCATGGAAGCGGCTAAGAAATTGCGTACCGCGGTTTTTCGCTCCGCGCGGGTCGGTCGACTGGCCGGCGCTGTCGCGCGGGACGTGCTCGAGCACATGCGCTGGGTGTTCGCGTCGGTGCGCCCAAAGGGGCAGGCGAACCATGAGTACAGCGGCGCGCGGATGGAACATCGAATTCTGGATGCGGTGGTGTAATTATGGGTTTGCTGAATTCATCCTTGCAGATCGGGCGCAGTGCGATCCTGGGTTACCAGAGCGCGCTGCAGGTGGTGGGCAACAATATCAGCTCTGCCGCCAGCCCGGATTACACGCGGCTCGCCCCGGGTCTCGATCCGCTGCAGGGCAGCCTGATCGGTCGGGACTTGCAGCCCGGCGCGGGCGTCGCCCTGACCAGCATTCAACGCAACATTGATGAGGCGCTGGAAGGACGCGTGCGCACGGCGATTGGCACCGAAGCATCGGCCGCGCAGCAGCGCGAAGCGCTGACGCGCGTCGAGTCGTTCTTTGACACGCTCAATGGCACCGATCTCTCGTCGCGACTGACCAATCTTTTTCGCAGCTTCGATGACTTGCAGAATACGCCGGAAGATTCGGCCACGCGCGACCTTGCCATTTCCGGTGGAGTACAGCTTGCGGATTCGATTCGCGGATTGCGCAGTCAATTCGGGCAGCTCGCGGCGGACCTGGATCGGGAACTTTCCGATCTGGTACCGCAGGTAAATGACCTGACCAAGCGCATCGCGCGCTTGAATGCGGAAATAACGACGGCCGAATCGGGCTCGCGCGGCCAGGCTACGGGCCTGCGCGATCAGCGTGACGCGCTGCTACGCGAACTTTCGGAACTCGTCGGCGTGACGGTGCGTGAACAACCCAACGGGGCGCTCAATGTCTATGCGGGCAGTGAAGCGCTGGTGCAGGGTGCGTTTGTCCGCGAACTGGTCGGCGTGCAGGAAACCGATGGTGAATTCGTACGCACGTCGGTGCGATTCGTGGATACCAACGGAGATGTCGATCTGGGCAGCGGACGCATGGCGGGACTCATCGCCAGTCGCGACGAGCGCGCGGCCGGTCAGGTCGCGGCGCTGGATGAGCTGGCGGCGGCGATCATCGCGGACGTCAATCGCATTCATGCCGATGGCCAGGGTTTGCGCGGGCTCACGACGGTGACCGGTTCGCATGATCTGCTGGCGACGAATGTCGCCCTGAATGGTGCGGCGGCGGGCTTAACGGGAGCGGTCACCAACGGCAGCTTCTTCATTACGGTTCTCGACGACGCGACGCAGACGCCGATTGCGCATCGGATTGATGTGAATGTGGACGGTCCGGGGACTCCGCAAACGTTGGACGATCTGGTTGCGGCGATCAATTCGCAGGTGACCGGCGTGACGGCCGCGGTGACCAGTGACCGACGATTGTCTCTGACCGCGGCGCCGGGGTCTTCCTTCGTTTTCGGATATGACGGACAGCAGGAACGGGTGGACACGTCCGGCGTACTTGCGGCCCTGGGTGTCAACACGTTTTTCAGCGGCAGCGACGCGACCAACATCGCAGTCAATGATGCCTTGATTGCCGATCCACTGCTGCTTGCGGCGGCGTCGACGTTTCATGCGGGAGATGGCGTGATTGCGGGGCGCATCGCGGCGCTCGATTCGACGCCCAGCACGCACTTGAATGACCTGACGCTTACCGGATTCTATGACGGTATTGCGAACGAAATTGCGGTGACCGGCGCTGCGGCGACCGATGCTTCGGAAACCGCATCGGCCGTGCTGTCGGCGCTGCGGGCGCAGCGGGAGAGTCTCAGCGGTGTCAATCTCGATGAGGAGGCGATTTCGCTGATCAAGTATGAACGGGCGTTCCAGGGAGCGTCGCGTTTTGTGTCGGTGGTGAACAATTTGCTCAATGAACTGGTGACGTTGATCCGGTAACAGCGACAGGCAACCTAAGACTATGGCCATCAGCCCCGTTAATATCTCGCGCATCACGCACAACCTCCGTGCGGACCTGCTCATCGGTTCGCTCCAGCGGAGCCAGCTGGAAGTGTTCACCGAGCAGTCGCGCATCGCCACCGGTCGGCAATTCGTCACGCCGAGCGAGAATCCGGTGCTGGCGTCGCAGGTGCTTGATCTCACGCGATCGTTGCAGCAACAGGATCAATTCGGTGCCAACCTGCGGCACGGTGACAATACGCTGTCGGCGGCCGACGAAGCCTTGACCGAAGTGAACAGCCTGCTCATCGAAGCGGCGACCATCGCCAGCGAGAACGTCAGCAACCTGACCAGCGCGGCCGAACGCGAGGCGGTTGCGGAACTCGTCGCGGGCATTCGCATCCAGTTGCAGAATGTCGGAAATCGCCAATTCGGCAATCGGTTTCTATTCGCCGGACGCGACACGCTCAGCCGTCCGTTTGTCGAGGCACTCGGCGGGGTGGCTTACGTCGGCGACACCGGCGACCT
>CAZKIN010000034.1:8301-13134 GCA_964552515.1 uncultured Phycisphaeraceae bacterium | reverse complement strand
GTCCGTTTGTCGAGGCACTCGGCGGGGTGGCTTACGTCGGCGACACCGGCGACCTGATCACGCGGGCAGCACAGGGACAGGACGAAGTCATCAATGTGACCGGTGACCGGCTTTTCGGCGCGCTCTCCAGCCGCATTGCGTCCACCGCCAACCTGGCCCCGAGTCTGTCGCCCGATACCAGACTCGAAGACCTTAACGGCGCGGCCGGACAGGGGGTTCGCCTCGGCACCCTGGTCATCAATGAACAGGGCGGAGTGGGCGTGCTGCGCATCGACCTCACCGGCGCGGATACGCTCGATGCCATCGTCCTGCGGATTAACGATGCGGCCGCCGCGGCCGGTACCAATATCAGCGCGTCCCTTTCCGGCAATGGCCTGACTATCCAGCCCGGCTCCAATCCCATCACCGTGACCGATGTCGGCACGGGACGCACTGCGGCCGACCTTGGAATTCTCACCACGACTCCGACCACCGCGAGTATCACGGGGCTCGACCTGGGGGCGCGACTGACGCGGCTGACTCCGGTCTCCGCACTGGCGGCCGGTGCGGGCATCGATCTGGACAGCGGCCTGGTCATCATCAACGGCCCGCATACCGCGACGATCGACCTGAGCACCGCGAACACCGTGCAGGATGTCATCAATCTCATCAGCGGGTCCGGTGCCTACGTGCTGGCACGCATCAACGAAGCGGGCACGGGCATAGATCTGTTCAACCAGGTTTCCGGAACCACGCTTTCTATTGGGGAGAACGGCGGTACGACCGCTACGGATCTCGGGTTGCGCACGTTCAATGATGCCACTCCGCTGACAGCTTTGAATGACGGCTACGGCGTGGTGCAGATCGACGGTGCCGATGATCTGCGGATCACCACTTCCAGCGGCGGAACGGTTGATGTGAATCTCGACGGTGCGAAAACAGTCAGCGACGTCATTACGTTCATCAACGACGCGGCGGCCGTGGCAGGTGTCAGCGTGACGGCATCGCTCGCGGCGACCGGCAATGGAATTCGAATTTCCGAGGGCGGAACCGCGGGATCGGGAACGTTGAGCGTGACCGGTTTGAATGCGTCGCAGGCGGCGCTCGATCTGGGATTCGCCGACGCGACGATCGACGCCAATGGCGACCTCATCGCGCAGGATCGCAATCTTGTCCGCACCCAGGGCGTGCTCGATGTGCTGGTGCAACTGGAAAGTGCGCTGCGCAGCGACGACACCCGCGGCATCGCGCTGTCCGCCGAGCGTCTCGATCCGTTTACCAAGGAAGTTACGCGGATTCACGGCGTGGTCGGCGCACGGGCACAGGCCCTGCAGTCCAAGTTGCAGCAGACCCAGGACGCGGCGGGCGCGGCACAGGTATTTTTGTCGGATTTGCAGGGCGTGGACTACGCGGAAGCGATCACGCGCATGCAGCAGGCCATCACGCAGTTGCAGGCGGGCCTGCAGAGCAGCAGTACGGTGCTGAATCTCTCGATTCTGGATTACCTGCAGTAACCGGTCGCGGCAGGCGCAGCGCGGGTTCGCGTGCTGCGGTGCTGATGACCCGAAAATGGCAGGGTGTGGAGGAAGCCGATCGCGCGCAGCCGCATGGACCGGGGCACGGCGCGAATCGCAAAAGGTTCTCGGCGCGGAGACGCCGGGCAGTGGGCTGATCAGGACGGCGACAACAGATGTTGCCGGTTTGGTCGGTCAATGGGGCGCGGCGGCGCGTGTTTGGCGGTCGAATGTTCGACCGCGGCGCCGATACCGAAAGCCGACCCGATGGAGCCGGTCATACAAGGGAGTGCGCGATGATTTTGCAGACGTCGCGGTTTGGACAGGTGGAAGTCGATGAATCCCGGCTGATCACCTTTGACGAAGGGATTCTGGGCTTTCCCGAGCAGCGCGATTATGCCCTGATTCAAACCGGGCGCGACAGCGGCTTCTATTGGCTGCAGTCGGTCGAGGCCCGCGACCTCGCCTTTGTGGTGTGTGATCCGCGCCTGTTCGTCGCGGACTTCCAGGCGCCGGTCAAGGTCGACGAATTGCAGAGCATTGAACTGACCGACCCCCAGCGGGCGCAGGTGTTCATCATTGTGAACAAGGTCAACGATCTGCTCACCGGCAATTTCCAGGGTCCCATCGTGGTCAACGTGGAGAACCGCAAGGGTCGCCAGCTCGTGCTCAGCGACAAACGCTATTCCACGCGACACCCGTTGATCCGCCTGTCGCAGCCGCAGGCCCTGGCGAAGACCGC
The DNA here is from genome assembly GCA_964552515.1 of uncultured Phycisphaeraceae bacterium. Taxonomy (GTDB): domain Bacteria; phylum Planctomycetota; class Phycisphaerae; order UBA1845; family UBA1845; genus JACQXM01. The sequence goes on along the minus strand of CAZKIN010000034.1, from coordinate 10,899 downwards.
CTGAGCGACGTCCGGACGGACGTCAAAATAGTGACCGGATAGTGTCATTCTGCGCCCGAAAGGATGTCGCGGCGCGGAAACTCGACCCGCATGGATAGGGTCGTTCATCCGGTTGGTGAATATCCAAGGCATCGGCATCGCATGGAAGGAGCCGGGTATGTTGGTGCTCTCCAGGCAGCGCGATGAGACGATTATGATCGGCGACGAGGTGGAAATCACCGTCGTTGATATCCGGGGCGACAAGGTGCGTCTGGGCATCACGGCCCCCCGGCATATTCAGGTCCATCGCAAGGAAGTTTACGAGGCCATCAAGCGCGAGAATCAGCAGGCCTCGCGCATGAAGCCCGACGACGTGAATCGCATCGAAGACCAGACGCCGCGCCCGCCGAACGGCCCGCGGCTTAGCGGCGGACTCGACGACTCGGAGGGTGGGAAGTCCGATCACAACGGCGCGGGAGCGCAGTGATTCGTCAGGAAGAATGTTGACAGCCCGCGCGGATCACGTGCAATCCGCCGGGAAAATCAAGGAGGATTACCCATGTCACGAATCAATAGCAATGTACCCTCGATCGTCGCGCAGCGACACTTGGGACGATCGCAACAGTCGTTGCGCCAGGCGCTGGAACGTTTATCCAGCGGTTTGCAGATCAACCGCGGTGCCGACAATCCCGCCGGTTTGATCGTATCCGAACGTCTGCGCGCCGAAATCTCCGCGCAGAACCAGGCCGTGCGTAACTCGCAGCGCGCCATCAACGTCATCGCCACGACGGAAGGAGCGCTCAACGAAGTCGCCGCGCTGCTTACCGATATCAAGGCGCTGGTCGTCGAAGCCGCCAACCGCGGTGCGTTTTCCGATGAGGAAATCGCCGCCAACCAGATTCAGATCGACAACACCATTGACTCCATCACCCGCATTGCCAACACGACTCAGTTTGCGGGTCGCAAGTTGCTCAACGGTGAATTGGACTACGTCACCAGCGGCATCACCACGACGCAGCTCGCCGACGTGAGCGTGCAGGGCGCGAAGTTCGGCAGCAACGCCTTCATTCCGGTGACCGTCAAGGTCGCCCTATCGGCGCAGCAGGCGCAATTGGTCTTCGCTCCGGTCGCGCTCGGTGTATCCGCCGTGACCGTCAACCTCGCGGGGCCCGACGGCGTCGTCACCCTCACCTTCCCCGCCAGTGCCACACGCAACGATATCGTTACCGCAATCAACGCCCAGACCGATTCCACCGGCGTCACGGCCGCACTCCTTACCGGTGCAACCAGCGGCGTCGCAATCCGCAGCGTCGATTACGGCAGCCGTGCCTTCGTCAGCGTGACGGAACTTACGGGCAGCGCGCCATTCCCGGTGACCGATCGCAACAGCGTACAGGACAACCGCACCGAAGGACGCGATGCGACCGCCACCATCAACGGCATTGCCACCACCGCCGACGGGCTCGAAATCGCGGTCAGCGATCCCATCCTTAAGCTGCAGCTTACGCTCTCGACCGCTTTCGGCGGCGGGTCGACGGGTCTGGGAAATTCCTCTTTTGCCATCACCGGCGGCGGTGCGTTGTTCCAGTTGGGCCCGCAGGTCAACACCAACCTGCAGGAAAACATCGGCGTGCGTAATATGCAGGCCAACCTGCTGGGCAATGCCATCATCGGGTACCTTGCCGACCTGAAAACCGGCCAGGATAAGGCGCTTAGCTCGGGCCGTTCCAAGCAGGCCTCGGACGTCGTCGATGAAGCCATCACCCAGGTGGCGGTGCTCCGCGGTCGCCTGGGTGCGTTCGAGCGCAACACCCTTCAGACGAACATCACGCAGCTCCAGATTACCTCGGAAAACCTTACCGCATCACAGGCGGTCATCCGTGATACCGACTTTGCCGTGGAAACTTCCGAGTTGACCCGTGCACAGATTTTGGTGCAGGCCGGCAACAGCGTACTTGCGATCGCCAACGCGCAGTCGCAAAATGTACTCTCGTTGCTCGGTGGATAAGGTCGTGATGCACCGCGGAAACGCGGTCGGCTATAGCACGTAACGTTATCGTGTAGCGTTCAGCAGCGAAAAAATTCACGGGAGTAGTGAAGGAATCACCGCTGCAGACAAATAGAGCTTGCTCTAGGAAAACTAAAATACCCCCGGGGCGTCGGTGGACACGATTTTCCTCCCGTGAGTCCATCGACGCCCTATTGGTATTCCGCTCCCCCATGATTCGCGTGAGTCTTATTTCTTCCCGGCCGCGCGCTGCGCCGCAAAAAACGTACGCAGCAAATCCCCGCACTCGTCGGCCAGAACGCCCGAGGTAATCACCGGCCGATGGTTCAGCCGCGCATCCGCCGGAATGTTGAACAGCGAACCCACGGCCCCCGCCTTCGGATCCATGGCCCCGAACACCACCCGATCCACCCGCGCATGTACAATCGCCCCCGCACACATCACGCACGGCTCCAAAGTGACATATAATGTACACCCTTCGAGTCGCCACGACTCCATGTGGGCCGCGGCAGACGTAAGTGCGATCATCTCCGCGTGTGCCGTCGGGTCCTGCAGTACTTCCCGCTGATTATGCCCCCGCGCAATGATGCGCCCGTTCTGCACCACCACCG
>CAZKIN010000034.1:2145-8201 GCA_964552515.1 uncultured Phycisphaeraceae bacterium | reverse complement strand
ACTTCCCGCTGATTATGCCCCCGCGCAATGATGCGCCCGTTCTGCACCACCACCGCGCCGACTGGAACATCGCCCTCCTCTTCGGCCGCGAGTGCTTCCGCCAGCGCTGCGCGCATCCAGCGTTCATCCTGTACCGGGTCCGTCATCATGGCTTGACCGTGCTTTCCAGAAATTCATCGGTGGACTCGGCGGCACACCCGCCGAACCGCAAGTGCGGCCCCAGCCGCAGCAGCATCTTCGGACCGATCCCGCGCACCGTGAGCAAATCCGCGGAACTGCCAAACACGCACGTCGCGCCGGATTGCTCCGCGCGGTTTCTGGTGCGATGTGCGACAATCTCCTGAGATACGCTCGGCCCCAATCGCGGCAACAGCGCAAGCTCCCACCATGGCGCATGATTCGGATCAACTCCCTGACTGATCAACTTACGCGGCTCGGACGCCTGCCGCCACGGACGCAGCTCCGCACCCGCCCACGTCGCCATCAACGTCAGGAAAATGACGATAACGCCCACGGGATATCGGTGCGCATCCATAGTTTCGAATGGTCATCCGCCGAAGTGCATGCAGGCCACGCGGATCGTCAGGATCGCTCCGCCCGCCGGTTGCCGACGCCCAGTTCGCCGCGAAGTTTCAACCACTCCTGGTACGACGCCTTGGGCGCCAGGTCCGAGCGTAGTAATCCGCCGTTGGCAACCATTTGTTTACCGTGATCCGCGAGGCTGGCCCAAGTAAGCGATTCCACAAACGGCTTGCTCAGCGCAATGGTCACAAACTTCCGCAGCCATTCCGCCTGCACCGCTTCACTCCACGCGCCGTGCCACGCGCCGCCCTCCAGTGCGAATTGTCCGTCGCCGCCCGGCAAATTCCGATCCACTGTCACCGCCGACGGCACCTGCGCCGCCGTGATGTGCACCGGTTTGCTCAGCTTCGAAAACTGATCCAGTTGCGACGAAATCTGGAACAGATCGCGCACAAACATCCCGTCGACCGCCGGACCGAACACCAACTTCAATCCGAAACCGTCAAAATTTACGCCGCTTTGCATCACCATGTCCGCATAGAGCAGCGGCGGAATGGTCCGCTGGTTGCGCGCATAATACTCGCCCCACGGCGAAACAATTTCGATGATCGCCGTGGCCCGCGGGAAGGTCTGCTTCACCAGCGCTGCGGTCATGCGCGTCAGTTCCATGAGTTGTTCAAAGTTGAACGCGAAGCTCGTCGCCGCATGGATTCCACTGATCACGTCCCACACTTGAATGTACTGGCCATAGCGATTGATGACCCGGCGCACGTGCTCGAAGGCCAGGTCGCGAATCGTGTCGAAATCATGTTCCCACACATACAGCCAGTCCGGAATGTCCCGCTGCGCAAAAGACAGCAGCGCCGATCCGCGCATCGGCATCTTGTTCTTCGCCAGCAAGTCCACCCACGCGTCGATCGGCTTCCAATTGAACGATTGCTCGTTCGGTTCGATGTCCCGCCAGCTGAACGGCACTGTGACAAAATCGCACGCTGCCGTCAGCCGTTGTCGTGCCAGGTCGGTGCTCTTGTCCAAGTGAATGCCGCAGCCCAGCAGTCGCTTGGGCAGTCCGCCAGTCTGCCGCCGTCGCGCCAGGAAAGATTCCGCGTGAAACAGCGCCAGGCTTTCCGAAGCCCGCACCGCCAGGCTAAGCGCCTCCGTGGCCGGAACCGACGCCTCCGCCGCGCTGTCCGCCTGCAACGCGCGGATGAGTGCCTCTTTCGCGTCGCTCACCTGTTCCAGGATCGCTTCCGCGCCCGGATAGTCCAGCAGGCCCCAGTCTTCCAGCTTATGGTTGATCCGCATCAACCGTCCGCGCGCCAGCTCAACCGTCAACTCATACGGTGCTGCCCGCTCCTGCAAACGGACGGTCTCCAGCAGGACTTCACCGAACTGGTGGACTGGTGCCAGGATTGCCAGCCCCGCCGGACCCGCTGCGCGTTTGCTGCATTGGATGAGCCCATCTCGAAAGGTGATTTCTGCCCGCAGCGGCACGTCATCGCTGCCCAGCGCGTGGGCACCCGCCAGGTTGGCGGAGTCCACCGGTTTCTTGTTGGCATGAGCGGCGAAGGAAAGCATGGATGTCGAAAATCGCTCGCAACCGGGATAACGCTCTGGGTTCGCCGCGCAGGTCAACCCGGGCGGTTAACGCGAACCTTCGATCTGCGCATTATGACGACACCGGCCGTGGAACGTCAATCGGAGCTTTACGCGCTCCGGTGGACACCCTGCGGTCACCCCCCGATTCCAACCGGAGCCGGATCGAAAAAGGCCGACTTTTGCCGAATCCAGATGAAATTCATTGTTTGTGAAATGACGATTTGTTAGAATTATTTCTGGTCCGTGTCAAATCCACGACCCCAACTGTCTATCGCCTGGTAACGCAGTGTGCCGTTCTGGTTTCGCACCATCGTAGCGAAATTGTCAATTTGATTGGTGTGGTATGTCGAACATCAATTCGCACCATGGAATGGATGGGTTCTTGCGCAGCCAATGCGCGAGGAGCGATGGGGTCTCCAAACGGCATTCCGCGCCGTTGCGTGTCCTGGCTTGGCCCCTCTCGCCACGGTCGGCCGGAGTCAATGTGCCCGGCGTGCCGCCCCTTCGGGGCCGGTGAATGGGTTTCTCGTCGTCGGGGTCTCCGACGTCAAATCGTCTTTCTTCAAAGAACAACTTTCAAGATGCGGTGGTTTTTGGGGCGCACGTGCCCCAGCATGAAAGGAGCATTCAATGAGTAGTGCATGTCATTCCGGTCGGGTATTCCAGCAGTACGGCTGGCCGGAAAGTTGTCGACGTCCTGGAGATCTGATCAAGCTGGGTGCCGTGCTAATGGCACTCGTGCTTGGTGCCCGCGCTTCCGCGCAGATCGTCATCCAGCCGGGCCTGGATCATCTCGTCACGACCACCCCGACGGACATTTCATTCGGCCTCGATCAGATTCCCGCGATCCCCGCGGGTTTTTTTGGTCCCGGCTGCGATCCCTTTCTCGGCACGGTGGCGCTGCAGGGTGTGCCGCTTGATCCGCTGACCTGGCACCTGACTGACACAGTCATTCAGCGGCCCAACCCTTTCCTTCTCAACCTCCCGCCGGCTAACGCCATCGTTCCCATTGAAATGATTCAGATGAGCCTGGTCAGCACCCAGCCCATCACGGTGAATTGCGGAACCGGCCAGACGCAGTGGGATGTACGCGTCATCGAGAGTCCGACCCAGATTTCCAATGGCACCATGAATGTCACACACGATCCGCCGGGAAATCAGGGACGTATTACCACATGTACCATCAACGCCCGGGTGGATGTTTCTTTCTCTCCGGCGGGCGGCGGACCCAGCCTGCTTCTTCCGCCTTTGCCCGGTCCGATCGTGATGCAGTCCGTCGCTCTGTATCAATGGAAAACCACACCCTTCACCTTTGCCTATCCTGGTTCCGGCCCAAACTTTTTTATGGGCAACGGTCCCTATTTGCTTCGCAATCTGAATGATGCGCGGCATACGATCGAACCTCCTCCGCCCCCGCCGGATTACCATGAAACTTTTGTTCCCGACGACTTGTCGCAGGATGACACCGAAGTGCATTTCGGCACCACGCCCGGCGGCTATCCGCCCATTCCACCCGGTTTCTTCGACCCCGGGTCAGATCCATTCTTCGGTATCATTGTATTGCGCGGCTTGCAGATCGATGTGGACCAGTATGGAAACACCGACACCATCGTGCAGCGCGCCGCCGACCCGGTTCAACCGGTCGATCCTCCCGGCACCATGGGAACGGTGCCCATCGAAATCGTGGCCCTCAATCTGGTTTCGGTCGAACCTATTGTCGTGACCAATGCCGGCAATTCCGAACTTTGGAATGTCCAGGTTGGATTGTCGCAGACTCCGGCACCGCAGGGTTCCTTGTCCGCCACCAAGACACACCTTAATGGCGGTACGTTCAGCGCCACGCTGCCTGTTCTGCCCAAATTGGTCTTCACGCGAACCACCGATGGGGCCGTGCGCGAACTCGATGCCGGTTTGATCGGCTTGCAGCCGTTGGAATTCTCTTTGCCGGGCGGAAACTTCGTACATTTCCTCGACCCCAACATGTCCAACATGTTCTATCACCATCCGCAGGCTCGGTTCCACACGGCGATCCTGGAAGTTGTGCCGGGTGATCCCACCTCGCAGATCGCCGAGTCACCGACGCTCACGGCGCCCGAAGGTCCGGCGCGCCACCGCATCGGTCCGCCGAAGCGAACTCCGCGGGTTTGCATTTACCGCGTGCTGTGCGCGGATGGCGCATGCGATCAATGCCCGCTGTGCACCGGTGATGTCTGTCAGGGCTTCCGTTGCCCGAATCTGACCTGCTCCACCGGCTTCTCCTCCACATGCGGACCGGATTGCTGTCTTGAGTTCACGCTCATCACTTGCGATCCACCCAGTGGACAACCCTTCTGTCCGATCAAGCAGCCGTGCCTGTGCGATCCGACGCCGGGTGCCTGTTGCGATGAAACCACCGGCGCCTGCACCGTAGTTCCGGAGTGCGAGTGCGAAGGTACCTACCTCGGCGACGGCACGGTATGCGGCCCGACCGGTGCCTGCTGTCTGCCCGATGGTTCGTGTGTTGAAATTGATGCCCAGTGCTGTCAGTTGATGGGCGGCATCTTTGAGGGCGGCACCTGTGACCCGCCGCTCGGCTGCTGCCTGCCCAATGGCACTTGTCAGGATATGGATCCGCAGTGCTGCATCATCGCGGGCGGCATCGTCAAGCCGGGTCTCTGTGCGCCGCCGGTGGCCTGCTGTCTGCCGGGTGCGGGCGGTTGTGTCATGCTCGATCCGGACTGCTGCATCCTCCAGGGCGGTCAACTCGACCCCAGTGGTGTATGCGATCCGGTCCGCGAATGCTGCCTGCCGGGCGGTGCCTGTGTCGACATGGATCCGGACTGCTGCACCCTCGCGGGTGGTCAGCCGGGCGTGGGCATTTGCGATCCGCCGCAGCGCTGCTGCATCGCGGGCGGTTGCATGAACACCGATCCGCAGTGTTGCCAGTTGGCCGGCGGTACACCCGGTCCGGGTGTCTGCGGTCCGCCATTTGAATGCTGCCTCGGTCCGGCATGCGTGAATGACGATCAGTTCTGCTGCCAGCTCAATGGCGGTGTCCCCGGCCTTGGCTTCTGCGGACCCATTGTCCAATGCTGCCTTGGCGGAAACTGCATCGAAACCGATCCCAATTGCTGTCAGAATGCCGGCGGAACGCCGGGTCTTGATGATTGCGATCCGGTTCAGCGCTGCTGCCTGCCGGATGGCAGTTGCCAGGCCGGACTCGAGCCCGATTGCTGTGTCATTGACTTGAACGGCATTCCCAACGGAGCCGGCGCGTGCTTCCCACCGCAGGCCTGCTGTCTGCCGGATGGCAGTTGCGACGATCAGGACCCCGGATGCTGCATCGCCAATGGCGGCACGCCGCAGGGACCGGGCACCGGCTGCACGGCCGTACGGGCGTGCTGTCTGCCCAATGGCACCTGTGCCATGCGTGATCCGCTCTGCTGCATCAACTCCGGCGGAACGCCCCAGGCCGCGGGTTCACAGTGCGCACCGCAGATGCAGGCCTGCTGTCTGCCCAATGGCAGTTGCGTGAATCGCGACCCGATCTGCTGTGACGAAGCCAACGGTGCGATCGCCGGCGGCGTATGTCAGGGTGATGTCGCTCCACCGGATGGTATCGATGATGCGTGTGATGGCGGCGGCGGTCCCAATCCGCCCAACACCTGTCCCGCGCCGCACGATCGCCGCAAGAACCGGTACATCTGCTTCGACCCGGAACTGACCGCGCAGCAGATCGCCTACCGCGTGGATAAGATCACCACGCCCACGGGAATCTGCTGGGTCGGCGCGCCGGATGCCAACAATCGGTCACAATGCGTAGATGCCCCGGTGTTCCGCTTCTGGCCGGAACCGTACATCGAAGTCGGTGACTGCGAGATCATCCCCGTCGCCGATTACCAGGTGCGCGGCACCGTGGACGGCTTCACCATGGGTGGACCGTTCAATGTCGGCAC
>CAZKIN010000034.1:0-2045 GCA_964552515.1 uncultured Phycisphaeraceae bacterium | reverse complement strand
ATTGACACCGTAGTGTAGCAATGACCCCTCCGCGTGCTCCTGATCGGGGAGCCGCGGAGGGGTCTTTCTTGTCGCCGGCGCCCCGTCGGCCGGGTGACTTTCAAGGTGACTCTTAACGCACACTCTCTGCGCGGCCGCCGATCAAAAAGCGCGCATTTGACTGTTGTCTGTCACCGAAAATTCACGATGCGGGGGTGCCGGGACCTCCGTCCAGGAATTTCAGTGTGCCGTCAATTGGGAAGAGGCGCGCCGCGCGATCAGCCCGGGTGTCTAATAGAGAATGGGCTCAACGGTTGCGGGTGGGCGGCAAAAATGGGAAGGGCTGGGGGTCCTGGTCAATTCGAAACGCGCGATGAATCCTGGGATGAAAAGTGCGGCGCCGGGGCGGCGGTTGGCTGGATTTTGGCGGCGCCCGGGGTGGTGGAATTTCAGATCGCCATCATGACATGACACGGCATTGTCAGCGCCGGCGGTCGTCGATTTCCAGCACATGACTCCAGAATTGTGCGGCAAAGGCCGGGTGAAACTCGCCGCGCCCGACTTCGATCGTGGGGATTCGGGTCATGCGGTCGGGGAAGCGCAAACCATAGAGCAGCGCAACTTCGGTTTCCTGGATCATGCGCCGGCGCATTTCCTCGTAGGACTCGGTGCGTTTTCGCCAGAAGCGCATTATCGACGTCTCTTCGTTCTTTCAACATTGAGGTACTCATGCGCGGCTTTGAATTCGCGCTCCTCATCATCATTGACAACGGCCTCAGCAGTCGGCGCGCCTTCTCCGCGCAGCCACCATACCGCCGACACCACTGCGGCCGCTCCCACCGCCATAAACTGTAGAGGCAGAATGCGCAGGAATCCACTCGACGGAAGATTGGGCAGCGGAGAAAAACTTCCCGCGGTCACCGCGGCCCACAGGTACGCGATTGCACCGGCGACCGGGAGCGCCAGCAGGGAGACCATGGCCGAGCGCACTGGTGCGAGGCGATGGCCGCCCCAGACGGCGAGGAACGTGGAGGCAAAAACAATGAAGCAGCTTTGGCCATGCAGCACCGCGCGGCGCGAAGAGCCGGAGAACATGATGGCCATGGAAAACAGCATGATTCCCGCGACGATGGCGACATGTCGCACGGCGCTGTTTGCGATCAGGCGGGCCAGAAATCCATTCGGCGCGGTGCGCGCTTTTTCCACATTTGGAACGGCCGATGCGCCGGGCTCCAGCGACCAGCCGCACCAGCTGATCACCAGCGCCGCCACGGGAATGGCGGCAAAAAGCACCAGGGACCAGGCGAGCGTTTCAACGACGAAGCGCAGTGCCAGCATTCGTTCACAAGTTGCGCCCTCACTGGCGCAGTTAACCAGAAAGTAGCGAACCGTATCGCCGCGCACGCTCAGCGCGGAAAGGCCCAGCGCCGTGGCGAAAAGTCCCGCTTCGGGAAGCTGCCGGCCCGCAAGTACGGTGGCTACCGCGCTGCACACCATCGTGAGCAGCAGGGCCTGCGCCCCCATCAACAGCGCCCCATGCTGTGCCAGAAGGCTGACAGCACCGAGCGGGTCATCCGGCGACAGGGCCATCCAGCCGACGGAGAGAAACAGCGCGAGCGCAAATGCCCACGCGGCCAATCGTTGGGTGCGTACGGCGAGAGACGGCATGTCATCGGTGGGCATGGTCACGTGGGCTTCCATCATGCGGGCACAGGCTCCGGTTGCGGGGCGCGGCGCAGGAGCCGCTCCAGGTTGGCCCGCGCGCTTTCCTCCATGGGACAAAGCGGCAGGCGGAATTCCTCGTTGCACAGGCCCGCAAGGGCCATGGCGGTCTTGATCGGGATGGGGTTGGGGCCGAAGCGGCCGAGCGCCGCGGCGAGGGCGAAGACCTCGTCATGGTGACTGCGCGCGGTCACCATATCTGCGGCGAGGGCCGCATCCACCAGGGATTTCATCAATGCGGGGCGCAGGTTGGATGCCACGCTGATGACACCTCTGGCTCCCAAAGCCATGAGCGGCCAGGTGATGTTGTCGTCACCGCTGAGTATGGTGATGTCGCAGCGGCT
>CAZKIN010000033.1:15669-22469 GCA_964552515.1 uncultured Phycisphaeraceae bacterium | reverse complement strand
CGCCGCCGCGCATTGCAACTGACCGCAGGCGTGAAACCGTGGGACCTCTTCGCGCCGTTCGTCACCGGCGTGAAGTATGACGTGTCGTATGAAGAGGCGGTGTCCACGCTGGAGCAGGCGCTTGCGCCGCTGGGCAAGGATTACATCACCGCGATGATGAAAGGCTTTAATGGCCGGTGGGTCGACGTGTTTCCCACCAAGGGCAAGCGCAGCGGCGCGTATTCCAGCGGGACGTTTCTCACGCAGCCGTACATTTTGATGAATTTCCACGGCGGCTATGAGGATATGTCCACGCTGGCGCACGAGATGGGTCACTCCATGCATTCATACCTCTCGCGCGGCACACAGCCCTATGTGTACAGCGAGTATGACATTTTCTGCGCGGAAGTGGCTTCCACGTGCAACGAGATTCTCTTACAAAACTACGTATTGCAGCGGACCAGTGATCCGAAAACACGGCTCTATTTATTGATTGAATTCCTCGAAGGCGTGCGCGGCACGGTGTTCCGTCAGACGATGTTCAGCGAATTCGAGCAGCGCATTCACGAGTGGACGGAGGCGGGCACGCCGCTTACCGCTGACGGCTTGTGCGCCGAGTATGGCGCGATGAATCGCCGCTATTACGGGCCGGACTTCGCGCATGAGGAAATCACCGATCACGAGTGGATTCGCATTCCGCATTTCTATTACAACTTTTACGTCTACAAATACGCCACCAGCCATTGTGCGGCCTCCAACATTGCGGCGCGCATCTTGAAGGGTGAGGCCGGCGCGGTTGACGCTTATCTGTCATTCCTGAAGGGCGGCAGCAGCAAGTATCCCATCGACCTGCTCAAGGTCGCGCGGGTGGACATGACCACGCCGCAGCCGATCTGCGACGCGATGAAGATTTTCTCCGGAATGCTTGACCAGGCGGAGCAACTGCTGAAGGAAACGCGCTAGGAATTATTCCGCGCTTTCCTGCAGTGCGCGGTAATATCGATCGATCCACTGGCGATATCGTTCGAGGGAGTTTTCCTCGGCACCCTGGATGACCTCGTCGCGTTCGCGCGGCGGCAGGTTGCCCCAGGCGCGGCGTGACTCCTTCAGGTCACCGCCGGACTTCGCGGCTTCGGTGAGCGGGGTCGCGGTTTCGGAAGAATTCTCGCCACTGGCCGTGCCCTGCTTTTCTTCGCCTTCGCCCTTGGATTTTCCGCCGGGTTGTGATTCGCCCGGCTTGCGGCGCTTGTCGGACGAGGATGACTGGCTGGACGGGGGCGTGCGCCGGCGGCGGGAGGCCGCTTCCTTGATGGCGGAGTCGAGTTCTTCCAACACCCGGCGCTGCACGTCCTGCGTTTCCTCGCCGCAATCGAAGTCGAGTTCAAGCCGTTCCGCGGATTCGCCCATGAGTCGGATCATCGCGGCCATCACGTCCTCCTCGGAGTCGTCAACGACCTTGCGCACCAGCTTCTTGCCGAGTTCATCGAGTGCGGCGTCGCGCTTCTCCTCCGGCGGACGGGGCTGTGGGAGCGGTTCCTCCTGTGCCGGCGCCGCGGCACCGATCAACAGGCACGCGATGGTCGCCAAAAAGGACAAGTGTCGAATTGGTGTCATCAGGGTTGGTGTATAGGTTCGCTTCACCGCTTAATTCTCCTTCGACTTGGCGACCAGCATCTCGGTCAGTGCCTTGACCTGCGCCTGGTCCTCGCCGAGTGTGCGCAGTTCGCGGAGCTTGCCTTCCGCGGCCGTTTCCGGTTGGACTTCCTCATGCAATGATCGCGTCCGCGCCTGGATGTCCTGCTGCATCGCCTTGAGCACGAGCAGTTCCGCGACGGTGGGGATCGGCTTGTTGCTTTGCGATGCCGCGCCACTGCCACCGCCGCCCGGCGTCTCGGCCTCGGCGAACTCCTGATCGATGGGCATTTCCTGTGTTTCGCGGACCGCGCGGATGAGCTGTTCCAGTTCGCGGGTGATGCGCCCGGCGGTCAGTTCCAGTTCATCATCGACCTTGCGCTGTTCCATCGAGTCGCGGCACGACTGCATCCAGCCGGCGACACGGTTAAGCGCCCAGTCGAAGACCGGAACCTTCTGCAACTCCGGCCGAACTTCCTCCAGCGCCTGCTGCGCCGCCGCCTGGTCGCGGGCGAGTCGGGCGGCCTCGCGCGCGTCACTGCGATCCACGCGACCATGCGCGGTGACGCTCTTTAGCAGGGCTTCGATGCCGGTGTTGATTCCTGATTGCATGGCGAGCAGGCGTTCCAGGTCCTCGTGAATCTGCGCGAGGTTGCGCTGCAGCTCCTGCTGCGCGACGGCCTCATCCAGCGCGGCGAGCTGTGCAATCGCTTCGGTAAGTGCCAGCATGGCGGCATCCTGCGGCGGAAGCGCGTCGTCCAGTTCGCGATCCTGTAGCATGACCTCGGCCTCGCCCATCGGCACGGTCGCCTCGCGGACCAGCCGCGCCGCCTCGGTCATTTTTTCCTCCTCGGCGATTTCGTCGGCCACCAGCCGGGTGTTACGGCGGAGCGTGCGCTGGCGGTCGGTCAATTCGTCGTAGGTGTCGTCGTCCGTTCCGGCCTTTCCCTTTTCGGCGGTCTCGCCGCGCAACGCCTTTTGTTGTTCCAGCAGTTCCGCCACCTGCTCTTCCGCCTTGCGTACCTGTTTGCGCAAAAGCTCCAGCTCACGCTCCTCACGTTTGCGGAGTGACGAAACCATGCGCTTGAGCGTTTCGGCGGCGGCCTGTTGATCGATCGCGGCCGCAGCGGTGCGGTTTTCGCCGATACCCGATGCGGCCGAACGCACGCGTTTGAGCAAATCCTGCGACCGCGCGGAACGCATGGCCGCATCCATCGCTTCCGCGCCGGACGGGTCCTTGTCCTTGATACGACCGGCGAGTTGCTCCATTTGCGCGAGCATCTGCTCAACGTCCTCGCCGAGCTGTTCCTGCTGGCGCTGGGTGCGTTTGATTTCGGCGGCCTCTTCCTCGGTAAGTTCGCTGGTGCTCTTGCCCAGTGTTTCCTTGCCGCGTTCCAGCGTCTGAGTGCGCAGCTCCTGCTGCCGGTCGAGCAAGTCGCGCGTGCGCGCGAGCACGCCCTGGAAATCACCCCAGCGCCCGAGTACCTGCATGACGCCGCGCAGGCGATCGACCGCGACGCTTTCATCCTGTTCCGCATTTTTAAGCAGGTCGCGCTGTTCCGCCGGACTCCTGGACGATTCCCCCGCTTCGTTGAGCGCCGTGGCGGCTGAGGTCATGGGCCCGGAGGCCGTCTCGGCGAGCACGCCTTCCAATTGTCCCAATTGTCGCCGCGCTTCCGCATCGCCCGATTGATTGCGTTCCAGGCGCTCGCGCAGCGCGCCCAGGCGGGACGCCACCTCGCGAAGAGCACGGGTGAGTCGCGCTTCGGCGGACGCATAGGACGCGGCGGCCTCCTGCTGCGCGGGTGTCAAACCTGTGTCACTATCAATTGCCGCCAGAACGCCGGTCGCATCGCGCAGTCCAGTCTGTTCGAGCACAATCTGCCGCAGGCGCGCTTCCAGCGCGGCCATCTCGTCGCGCGTGCGCGCTTCCAATTCCGCCTCGCCGATGATTCTGACGGGCAGTGGGGCCGAACGACCGCGCTGACCGGACTCCGTCCCGGCCTGGGGGCAGACCTCCCCAGGGCAGTTGTCGATCGCACTGAGCACCAGGTACACCGTCTCGCCCGGCGCGAGAGGGTGCGCTGCGGCATCCCAAGCCGCGTCGACCGCTATCTCCACTTTGCCGTCGAGTCCGACGACCGGTTCGTGCTGGTGCACGGGCGACGCGGTGACGCTGCCATCGGCCGGTCGTTCCATGATCAGTTCCACGCGCGCGAGGCCATGATCATCCTCGACGCGGCCCGTAAGCTGCAACGACGCCTTGGGAGTCATTTCGACCAGGGTTTGCGGCTCCACAATGACGCAGGTGGGCGGCTGGTCCGGGATGGCGAGAATGGAATAGGCGGCGGCGCCGCGATTCTCAAAGCCTTCATCGTCCGCAATCTCCACGCGGAATTCCAGAGCGGTCGCAACCGTCAAACGCAGCGCCGCCTGCGTGGGCTGGGAATCCGAAACGGTCAACGGCTGAAAAGTGCCGTCGCTCATGCGCAACCCGGTACGCACGGGATCCGCTGCGGTCCAGAGCGGTTTGCTGGACCGAATGGAAATGGTCACCGTGCCGCCGATCGGCGCGCGAACGGTTCCGTCCTTCAAATCATGGGTGCGCGGCGCATTGGATTGCGCATAGACCGGAGGCTCCACGGTGGCGAGGCATTCGAGCAGTTCAGGTCGGTGAATGGCCCGGATGCGGAATAAAGATGACTCCGTAGTGTCATCACCAGCCTCAAACCAGTACACAAGATCGCGGGTGATGGCGTCCACATTGGCGTGGAACTCCCCATCGGCGGCGCGCTGCATGACCAGGGGAACCAGATCGCCGCCCGCGTCCTTGATCCGCAGCACACCGCGCAGCGTGTCGGTAAGACCGCGCCGCACGCGCATGCTCACGGTGGCCGACTCGCCGATCGCCACTTTCAGATCGCCGGTAAGCGGTTCAATATCGACCGTACGCGGCCACTCCACCTGACTCAAGGGTGCGGTGTAGCGCGTCCAGCCGGTCCGGACCCAGTGGGGCGCAAAGACGGCAAAGAGCAGCAGGGCACAGCCGGCCGCGACAAGCGTGCCCGCCGCGCGCATCAGCGGTTGCGGAGTGAGCGCCTCGTCGAGCGGGGTTGCGGCGACCAGCGCCTCGGTTTGTGCCACCACATTGGCAGCCAGCGGGGAATCGGCCCCTTCCCCTTTTCGAAGGAACTGCAGCGTACTGCTCAGGCGGTCGCGGAGATTTTCAAAGCGGCGCTCCAGACGGGCGGCGATCTGCTCGATCGTGACCTCGGCGCGCAGTGGCGTGAGGACCCAATGCATGGCGGCCAGGGCAAACCCGGCGAAGAACAGGACGGCGACGATCAAGCGCAGGGCGGCCGGGAACCAGAGCAGCCAATCAAGCGTTACGACCGTCAGAAACGATGCGACTCCGCCGGCCAGTACGGCACAAATACCATAGGTGAGCAGTCGTCCGCGGATCGTCCGACGGATCTTCTCCAGTCTCGATAGCAGTCCATGATCGGCCATGCCGATTTCATCCTTAGGTCAATTGCCGCCTGCCCGGCGCAAGTGTCCGGCTATTCGATGCATCAAAGGCACCCCGCACGGACAGGCGTTGCCCTATATCCATTGTACAACGCGGCGCGCGGGAGTTCCGCAACCGGGCTGTAAAGATTAACGGCCGGAAGGGCGGGAATGCTTGCGGGATAAAGTGGATGCGCGCCTATCCACGGAGCGCTGGGAGCGGTCTCAGGGTTGAAAACGTCGGATTCGGTAATACCTGATACGATCCGCCGTCATGCCCTTACGGGAATTGGTCGGCGACCATAGTACAGTTTTCCGGCAACCATCAGCGCCAGCGCCAGGATGACCAGACCCCACTGCGAAACGGTCGGAATGGCGCCGTTGCAGGCCGGCTCGCAAACGCCGTTGGGGCCGCAGTCGGCATTCGTTTCACAGGGGATACTTGATCCACGGCAGATTGGCAGACCGAAAACAGCGTCATCCACACCGGGGCAGTTGTCGCACAGGTCGTCGACGCCGTCGCCGTCGCCATCACCCATGCAGGTGGTACCAGGACCAGAACTGCTCCCGTCCTGCGATCGGCATTCCTCAGGCAATAGCCGGTCAAGGCATGAATCGTTCGGCAAACAACAGGCGCCGCAGGCGGGGTTTTCCGGATGCAGACAGAAGCCGCCGCTATCACAAAAATCGAAGGTGCAGTTATCCCCATCATCGTTGCATGGCGTATCCGCGGGCATGAAGCCATCGCCCGGGCAATCGATGCTGAAACCGGTGCAGAATTCGGTTACGTCGCACTCGCTGATGGACTCGCGGCATGGGGTGGTGTTGGTTGCAATGTCGTCACCTGGGCACTCGGCATTGAAGCCAGTGCAAAACTCAGCCACATCGCAAATGCCTTCCGATGCCCGACACTCCAAGCCTTCCGGTTGGAATTGATCCTCCGGGCAGTCGGCCGAATCGCCGGTGCAAAGCTCCGCCAGGTCGCAGAATCCGGCCGAAGCGCGGCATTCGAAAGACGAGTCGTGATAGTAGGGCCCGCACGCACCGAAGCCGTCGCAAACGTCCGGCCGGTCGCACGGTCCATCCACGGTTTGATTGCCACAGGCCGCGCCCCACGGCGCGTTGGCGTTGATGCACCCACCGGTCGGACTGCAAGAGTCAATGGTGCAATCGTTTTGATCGTCGCACACGGTGTGGTCGGGAACATTGGCACAGCCGGCAACCGGATCGCATTCATCAATGGTGCAATCGATGCCGTCGTCACAGTCGTCAATCGCATTTTGGCAGCCGAGTACGGGGTCACAGGAATCATTGGTACAGGCATTGCCATCGCTGCAAGTGAGCGGTGCGTTGACGCAACCCACGAGCGTGTCGCATACGTCGGTCGTACAGATGTTGTTATCCACGCAACGATTGGCGAGCGGAGCATTGATGCAGAAGCGCTTGGGGCCGCAGATATCGAAGGTGCAGGCGATGCCATCATCACACTGCGCCGTCGTGGTGCAACCTTCCACACCGAGCTGAATTACCAGATCGTTGAAATCTGCGTCCGTACCGCTTTCAAACAGCAGCAACCACACACGGACATTCGCGGGTACACCCGGTGCGCCGGTGACGAGATAAGTCACCATGTGGTCTAGTCCGTCGGTATTGGATGCTTCGTCGGAAAGGTGCAGATTGAC
>CAZKIN010000033.1:10382-15569 GCA_964552515.1 uncultured Phycisphaeraceae bacterium | reverse complement strand
TTCGCAAAAATGGCGGGGTGCGTGGGACTGGCGGCGGCGTTAACCGAAGTGAAGCCGGCCTGTGCGACGTGCGCCGACAGACTGGTAAGCACGGCGCAACCGACGAACCAACTGATTCCCCTACGTGTGCGACGCATGAGCTTGCCTTTCCATGCCGAGGAACTCGCCCCGGCAGAACAGGTAATTGAGCTTTGGCCTTTGGGCGAAGTCGCCCAGCGCAAATTCCGCCTCATCATAGTGCGGCCGCGCCTTTCCGGCCTTTATGTGCTGCAACTGGATCCCGCCTGCGTTACGGCCCAACAATTACCAACTGGGATCCTGATTTAAACACTTCGCAGAGCGGAAGTTATCACTGGTTCGCGGAACATCGGGCCAACTTAGTTAGCGGCAGGAATCTGAGCTGACCGAAGAGCCTTATCCCCCGCCTCCCCAACGACCTCTATTCCGCCTCCGCCCACACTTCAGGCTACCGAGTTTAGCCATGTTATCGCTGAACAGCAAGAGGAAAGCCTGTGAGTTTTCGGACTTTTGTCTGTTTTTGGAACCTTTCCGGAGGCAACCTGAGGCACCCAAAAGGGTTAAGGGCATATGACTTTCGAAGCTGCCACTCGCTGGTTGAAGAGGACATAAACCGCCGCTCGAACTATGCCTTCACCGGCAGGGCCTCCCGACGACCGAAATAGAGCTTACCGCCGATCAGAAGCACCAATGCCAATGTAACGAGTCCCCATTGGGATACCGTGGGGATTGCCCCATTGCAGGCCGGTATGCAAATCCCTCCCGGTCCGCAATCGGCATCGTCGTCGCAAGGAACTCCCGTTCCTGCACAGACGGGCACTCCAAAAATCGCATCGTCAACTCCCGGGCAGTTGTCGCACAGGTCGTCGACGCCGTCGCCATCGGAATCTCCGAGGCAAACCGAACCCGCACCACCGCTGGTCCCGCCTTGCGCGGCGCAGGTGGTGGGCAGCACACGTTCGACGCAGGTGTCATCGCTGGTGCAGCAGGCTCCACATTCGCCGCTTTCGGGATGCTGGCAAATGCCCCCGGAATTGCACTGATCGTTGGTGCATTCGTCGCCGTCATCGTTGCATTGCGTACCGGCAGGTTGGAACGAATCACCCGGACAAGCAACATCGCTGCCGGTGCAGAACTCGGCGACGTCGCACTCGCTGGCAATTGCGCGGCATTCCGTGGTGTTCGGCTCCAGGGCATCCGGCGGACAAGCCGCTCCGGCGCCGGTGCAGAATTCAGCCGGGTCGCAAACGCCGGCCGAGATTCGACATTCCAGTGAATTGGGCTGGAAGCCATCCGCGGGACAATTAACTGTCAGGCCGTCGCAGAATTCAGCAACGTCGCAAACATCCGCGGACGCGCGGCATTCCAGCGTAGTGGGCTGAACAGCATCAGCAGGACAATCGGCCGCACTGCCCGTGCAGAATTCCGCTACGTCGCAATCTCCTGCCGACGCGCGACACTCCAGCGTGCCGGGCTGGAATCCGTCGAGCGGACAATCCGGCGATGAGCCGGAACAGAATTCGGCGACGTCACAAATCCCCGCGGAACCACGGCATTCAAACGAACCGGGCTGGTAATTCGGGACGCATGATCCGTTGCCGTCGCACACATCCGCCTGGTCGCAGATGCCATCGGGGACCTGATTTCCGCAGGCCATGCCCGCGAGTATGTTGCTGTACTGGCAACCCAGTGTCGGATGGCAGACATCAGCGGTGCAATCGTTGCCATCATCACAGGCACCATCATCGGGCGTGTAGACGCAACCGGACAGCGGATCGCAGGTATCCACCGTGCAATTGACACTATCGTCGCAGACTACTGGGGTGTACTGGCATCCGAGCATGCCGTCGCAGACGTCGGTCGTGCAGGCGCTGCTGTCATCGCACAACGAGTCAGTCGGCGTGTAGACGCAGAAACCGCTGATACTGCAGGTGTCCGTGGTGCACGGGATGCCGTCATCGCAGCCGGCATTGTTCACGCACTGCTGGACTTCCAACTGGATGACCATGTCGTTGTAGTCGCGATCCGAACCGCCGCCGGTGATGTCTTCCCACCAGAGCAGCCAGACCTTTTTCATGGGATCAACACCCGGCGCGCCGATAACCTGATAGGTCACCATGTGGTCACCGCCATCGAGGTTGCTAGGTTCATCGGAGAAGTGCGCGTTGCTCAATCCGGCATCTGAATCGTTCGCTCGCGCCCACTGCCAGGTGGAAGCCATGCCGAACGCCACGATGCCTGATCCGGAAACCGCAAAACCGGAACCGGTCACGTCAAACAACTTGACGAACGCGGGCGGCGCGAAGCTATATCCAAACTCCTGCGGATTGCCCGCATAACGCGCTTCGACGGAGGCCGTCGCAATACCGTCGGTCCAAACGTCATCATCGCCGGTGCCGGGAGCGCCGGTCAGCATGTTGAGCAGTGGAACAAACCCGTTGTCGTCCACGCGTATTACCGTGGTGACACCATTGGTGAACTCGGTGCTGTAGCCGTTGGGCAGGGCTGCGCCGGAGTTCACAAACACTCCGCCGTAAATTCCGTTAAGAATCGTCTGATGGGTTGGCTCGGGGCTGATCAGAATGGTCGTGAAGCCGGCGTGCGATTGAGCCGCGCCGAGCACGGACAGCATTGCCACCACCAGCTTCGTCGTGAAATCCAGCTTGAGCATCTTCCCCTCCTGACAAACATGCGACAGTTCGCATTCGGCGGCAGCTTCACCACCATGCTAGGTACAAGGCTTTAGAACTGTTGCCATCGACAAGTCACCAACGCAATCTTGCCGAATCCAAGACAACATTATTGCAACGAGACGGGGCCCATCGTACCCAAATTCACAACCGGTTTGCAACGAAAATGTGCTCGAAATAAAAGAGTGGGTTGATCGGACCAACACTCAGTGTAAGCGTCCGATCACAAACAACCGCTGCTATGGAAAGCACCGGACATCGTCGAGAATGGCGATTGCAGGCGTAAATAGCTGGGAGATAAGGAGTTGCGAATTGCGAACTTACAGGACGCGGGCCATTTCGAGTAGCTTGTTCACCAAGACACGCCAAATGTCTAAAGCCTCAGTGAATTCATACTGCAGTACATCAGCCAGTAATACATGGTCCTGTGCCAGCAGTGCATTCTTGACTTGGAGGAGCGCGTTGTGCGGGTCCTCCATCAGGTCATTCAAAGAGCGGTCGCCAACCGTAAGGTTCCAAGCGTCCGGTCCTAAAATACTGATGGATTGGAAAATGGCCTGGTGAATCTGCTGCCACTCGCGAGTGCATTTGCCGAGCTCTTCGATGCCTTCGGCGATCTTGCCTTGGACGATCAATTCACCAGCCTGTTGGCAGGCAGTAACGGTTTGTTCCAAGGATAGGGAAGCCTGTGTCAGCACCTCCCCGATCAATTCGCGGCGACTTCCGGTAACGATTTCAAGACGCTGCACATCTCCAGCACGACGACGCAGCGTGAGTTCCATTTGCGCCGGAGAAACATCCTGACCATCACATTTCAGCGAAACCACCAGCCGATCGGCCGCGCAATGATTGGTTTGCGCATGGCGAACCGCTTCCTCGATCGTTCCATTGACCAGGGAACGCCCGTCAATCAAATGGTCGTCAACATAGACAACTGTCATGCAAGCGGATTCCAGTATCCCATCTTCTGCACCCGGGCCGATTCTGACGACTGATATCGACAATATTCCCCGGGACTGGCCACACCTGATTATAGGATACTGCTCTCGCCGTTTTCATTCGGCAGATTAGGCAAATAGGGCAACATGCGCGACAACGATCTGCTTCGTGGCCACGGAAAACGTCACTGCCACGGAACCAGGCCGCATTGCCGCCGTTACCTTCACGCCGGCTGCAGCGGTGCCGCTTGATGTCTGAACGCAAATCCCTCGGGCCCTGCCTCTACGCTTATCGCATCGCCCTCGGAAAACTCACCGCCGAGAATGCTCCGGGCCAACGGGTTCTCAATCTCCTGCTGGATCAGCCGCTTGAGAGGCCGGGCACCGTAAACCGGGTCAAAGCCAATTTCCGCAAGACGCGCCCGCGCCTGCGCAGTAAGTGTCAGCGTCATCGCCCGCGCGGCCAGCCGCTTCTGCAACTGCTGGAGCTGTATGTCCACGATCCGCTTGAGGTCCTCCCGAGTCAGCGAATGGAAGATCACGATCTCGTCGATGCGGTTCAGGAACTCCGGCCGGAAGTGCCGCTTGAGCTCTTCTTTCACCTTGCTTTCAATTTCAGCACCGACCACGGATTCGCTACGCCCTTTCATGTCCGGACGAACCTCCAGCATTTGCTGGATGTGCTGGCTGCCAATGTTGCTGGTCATCGCAATGATGCAATTCTTGAAATCCACGGTGCGACCATGACCATCGGTCAGACGACCGTCATCGAGCACTTGCAACAGCACATTGAACACATCGGGATGCGCTTTCTCAATCTCATCGAGCAGAATGACTGCATACGGTTTGCGATGCACCGCTTCGGTCAATCGTCCGCCTTCTTCATAGCCCACGTAACCCGGCGGCGCACCGATCAAACGGGCGACGCTGTGTGGCTCCATGAACTCACTCATGTCGATTCGAATAAACGCGGATTCGTCATCGAAGAGAAAAGCCGCGACGGCCTTGCACAATTCAGTCTTGCCAACTCCGGTTGGTCCGAGGAACAGGAATGAACCAATGGGACGATTCGGGTCACCCAGCCCCGCGCGAGAGCGCCGCACCGCGTCCGACACGGCGCGCACCGCCTTGTCCTGCCCCACCACCCGATCGTGCAGTCGGTCATCCATCTTGATGAGCTTTTCGCGCTCACCTTCGAGCATTCGCGTGACCGGAATGCCGGTCCACTTGCTCACCACATCCGCGATTTCCTCGGCGGTTACTTCATCACGGAGCAAACCGCCGCCCTTCGCATGCAGATCGGTCAGCCGCTTCTCCGCATCCAGCAGTTCCTTTTCCAGCGTGGGCAGTTCCCCATTCTTGATCTGAGCTGCCAACGTATAGTCACCGCGCCGACCGGCCTCTTCCAGCGCGTTCTTGCGTTCGTCAATCCGTTGTTTACGCTCCTTGATCTGACCGATCATCTTCTTTTCGTTTTCCCACTGCGCCGATAACCGACGGTCCTCCTCCTTGAGTCCGGCGATCTCCTTTTCCGCCGCCGC
>CAZKIN010000033.1:5843-10282 GCA_964552515.1 uncultured Phycisphaeraceae bacterium | reverse complement strand
AATGGCGATCGTGTCCTCCACCGTCGGCTCGCCGACGTACAGCGTTTGAAAACGCCGCTCCAGCGCCTTGTCCTTTTCAATGTGCTTGCGATATTCGTCCAGCGTGGTCGCACCGATGCAGCGCAGTTCGCCGCGCGCCAACGCCGGCTTCAGCAGGTTGCCCGCGTCCATCGCCCCCTCGGCTTTGCCCGCACCGACCAGATTGTGCAACTCATCGATAAACAGGATGACCTTTCCGTCGGAATCGGTGACCTCGCGCACGACGGCCTTCAATCGCTCTTCAAACTCCCCTCGAAATTTCGCACCGGCAATCAGGGAACCCATGTCGAGCGCGATGAGCCGCTTGTCGCGGAGTGCGTCCGGCACGTCGCCTTTCAGAATGCGCTGGGCAAGTCCCTCCACGATGGCCGTCTTGCCGACACCGGGATCGCCGATGAGCACTGGATTATTCTTGGTGCGCCGCGCGAGAATCTGCATGCAGCGCCGAATTTCCTCGTCGCGCCCGATGACCGGGTCCAACTTCCCCTGCCGCGCCAGCGCGACCAGATCCTTGCCGTACCGTTCCAGTGACTGATAGGTGTCTTCCTGATTCTGCGAAGTGACCGGCGCATTGCCGCGGATATCCTTCAACGCCGCCAGCAACCGGTCACGCGTGACGCCGCCGACCGAAAGAACCTCCCGCGCCTCGCCTTTCACCTCTACCAGGGCAAGCAACAGATGCTCGCTGGAAACATACTGGTCCTTCATCCGTTCCGCTTCGCGCGTCGCGGCCTCGAAGACCTCGCTGAGCGACCGGCTCATGGCGAGCGAACTGCCCGATACCCGGGGCAGCCTTTTCAGTTCCGATTCAACAATCTCGCGCACCCGTCCGACGTGCGCCCCCGCCTTTTCGAGCAGGGGAACCACAATGCCGCCCTCGCCGCGCCCGTCACCCGCCTGCAACAAGGCCGCGAGCAGGTGCAGTGGTGAAAGCTCACTGTGACCGGCCGTGCGCGCACGCTGCTCCGCCGCAGACACCGCCTCCGCCGCGCGAACCGTAAAACGATCGAGATTCATGATCGGATCTCCCCGAAAACCGGCGGGCGCAGAATCGACAATGCGTCGCCGCGCCACGTAGTTAACGTAGAAATCGTTGCAACTGGCGTGCCAAAGAAGGGCTTGGAATAAGGCCTGCGCCGCCGAAAAAACCGCTCGGTTTCATCGTCGGAACCGAGTTCTGCGGAAATCCTGCCAGAATGGCAGGGCAGCCGGGCTACCTGGAGGACAGGTTAGTCCCCGGGCAAATCTTTCCTTCATCATCCCTTGGAGAGAACCCATTCGATCGACTTCTTGATCACCTCGGTGGCCTCGTTCGGATAGGCATGGCCAATCTCGGGAAAGATCATGAGCTTAGTCGCCAGGCCCGCGTGCCGGTAATCGATATCGGCCTGGACAACGCTCTCCTTCATACCGTCGATGGCTCCGGTCCCCAGGAAGACCCGGGGAAGCTGCGACTTCGAAGCCTCCACCGGCGGGCGGGCAAGCCACGGGTCATACTTCGCTGCAAAAACGATGATGCCGTCGAACAGCGTCGGATTACGCATGCCAATAATCAGCGCCATATTGCCGCCTTGGGAAAAGCCGGCGAGGATTACGCGCTCAGCATCAATCTTGTGTTTTGATTTCGCAAACTCCAGGGCGGCCAGGGCAATCTCTTCGGCGTCTTTGCTCGGACCCCAGTCCGGGGATCCCTCCGCATAGGCATGGCCCGCGTAGGGTGCCACAATAATGGCACCAAACGCCGCCGCCGCGTCCTTCCAGACCTCGGTAATTCCCTCGGGACCGCTTTGAATCCCGTTCATGGCGACGATCAACGGTGCCGGCTTCTCCGCATCATAATTCGGCGGGAGAGTAACGAGTGGATCCCGGCGGTCCAGTTTGATGAACTGCGGATCAAGTTCCGACATCTCCCGGACCTGCATCAACTGCCCAATGGTCATTCTGAACTTGGGGTCCTGCCGCACCAGTTGCAGGTCAGGATCGATGGCCGCGGCCTTTGCATCCACAAACCCGTTCCGTGCCGCCTGATCAAACCAGTAGGTCGCCTTCTCGGCGTTTCCGGACCGACCGTAAAGTCGCGCAAGGTTGAAAAGGATCAGCGGGTCGCCGGGCTTGGCTTCGTTCGCCTTGAGTCCCAGTTCCAGCGCCTTTTCCACGTCTGGTCCCTTGTATGCCGCAAAAAAGTCCCGGCGCAGCACCTCGGCACTCGGTTCGCTCTCTTGAGCAACGGCAACTCCATGCACCGCAAATACGCAGGCGACCATCACAAGGGCCAGGTTTCGGAAACTCGCTACCTTCATGCGCTCGACTCCACCTCGAAGAAACACCGGTCGGCCAACGCCGCATCTCCGCCACATTACCCGCAAGGGCACCATAAACAATGTTACGCGATCGTAACTTGCGCTATCGTCCATTCCCGCCTGAAAATCACGTTTCGTGAATCCAGACCCCGCCGTGGGGCCACCATGATACACTTCCTACAATTCTCGGACTTTGATCATTCGCCCGCGAATCTCGCTGCGTTTGACCTGAAATTCTTCTATGCCCCAAGCCGAAAAACAGGTAACCTGATCTCTTATGCGGCACGTGAGCTTGATCATCCTCACCTTGCTCGCCGATCCGACGATCGGATCGCTGCGCGTCACCCGCGCTTCAGCGCCCACGTCGGAAAAAGTCCCTGAGAAATGCTGCTGCTGTGAACGCGGGAAGTGCCAGTGTGGATGCGATCGTTCCCGTGAATCATCGCAGGAAACACCCCCGTCCGATGTGGTCTGCCCCTGCGGACGCGAAACGCCACTGCCCGCCGTGCCCGCCCGTTGCACTGCCGACTCCGCCCCTACCTTCGTGGGGCACGTCGATGGTGCATTTGGCTTGGCACTTTTGGACTTTTCGTTCTCTCACCAGTTTCGCGCCGTCCATGACCCACCAGACGCTTCCTCATTATCCACGATTGTCCTGCTGATCTGATCAACCGCGTCCCGACCGTTTCGCTTCGCCGCAAAACCGGTACGTTACTAATGAGATGTGCGCGCTGCCCCTTCATCGCCGCGGGTGCCGAACGCACACCGGATCAGGATGCAGAAAATGACTTCGACCATCGACACGGAATGCACCCCACCCACTATCTCACGCACCGCGCGCTGGCTGACGCGCCTGGCCTGGAGCGCTTTCGTTCTTGCGCTTGTTGCCGCCGCATTCTACACCGGCAACCGCCTCGGACTTGATGCTGGAAAGAGTAGCGCTACTCCATCTGGTACAGCCACCCCTTCCGCAACCGCAGCGCCAACCTGGACCTGTTCCATGCACCCGGAAGTGCAGTTACCCGGTCCGGGCAAGTGTCCCATCTGTGGCATGGACCTCATCCCGGCCGTCACCCCACTTCCGGCGGGCGCCGCGCTACCTCCCAAGTATGCTTGTGCCATGATGTGCATCCCTCCTCAGGATCAGGGCGGCAAATGCCCGGTCTGCGGCATGGACATGGTTCCCGTCCAGTCATCCGGCGGCGGTGGAAGTGACATCCAGGTGACGCTTTCGGAGGCGGCCCTGCGCCTCGCCCGCGTCGATACCGCCGTCGTCGAGCGCCGCTTCGTCGATCACGAATTGCGCCTCGTCGGCCTCGTCGACTTCGACGAAACCCGGCAGCGCTCCATCGCCGCCCGCGTGCCCGGCCGGCTCGACCGCCTGTATGTCGACTATACCGGCATCACCGTTGCGCCCGGCGATCACCTCGTCTCTGTCTACAGCCCCGATTTGCTTACCGCGCAGGAGGAACTGCTCCAGGCGGTGAAGGGGGTGAAGGAAGGCGCGCAGGCGGGCATCGCGGCTCTGCAGGAGATCGCCGAAGAAAACGTCCGCATCGTCAAATCCAAACTGCAGCTATGGGGACTCACCGAGGATCAGATTCAGGAGATCATCGACCGCGGCACCGCTTCCGACCACATTACCGTCTTCGCACCCATCGGCGGCGTCGTCATCAAGAAGGACGCGGTGCAGGGCATTTACGTCAGCACCGGCATGGAACTCTACACCATCGCGGACCTTTCCCACGTCTGGCTGCAAATGAAAGCCTACGAAAGCGATCTCACCTGGATTCGCTACGGCCAACCCATCACCTTCGAAGCCGAAGCCTACCCCGGCGAAACCTTCACCGGCCAGGTTGCCTTCATCAACCAATTGGTCGATGAACGCACCCGTACCATCGACGTTCGCGCGAATGTCGCCAACCCGGACATGCGCCTCAAGCCCGGCATGTTCGTTCGCGCCAAGCTTCATTCGCGCCTGGCCGTCGGCGGCAAAGTCATGGACCCCGCCCTTGCCGGAAAGTTCATGTGCCCCATGCATCCGGAAATCGTGCGCGACGCTGCGGCCAACTGCGACCTGTGCGGTATGCCGCTCGTCGC
>CAZKIN010000033.1:0-5743 GCA_964552515.1 uncultured Phycisphaeraceae bacterium | reverse complement strand
AAATCGTGCGCGACGCTGCGGCCAACTGCGACCTGTGCGGTATGCCGCTCGTCGCTACCGAAGCGCTGGGTTACGCGTCGGCTGATCCTGCAACGGCACTCGCTCCGCTGGTCATTCCGGCATCCGCGCCGCTCATCACCGGACGGCGGGCGCTCGTCTACCTCGCCGATCCGCAGATCGCCGGAACCTTCACCGCGCGCGAGGTCGAACTCGGTCCCCGCGCTGGCGACGTCTACCTGGTCAGCAAGGGACTGACCGAAGGCGAACGCGTGGCCGCGCGCGGCGCGCTGCGCCTCGACAGCGCCGCGCAGATTCTGGGCAAGCAAACCATGATGAGTCCGCGCGAAGGCAGCGACGAGGGGGCGAAGTCGCGAAGCCCCGAAAAAGTCGCCCCCATCAGTCGGCTCGATGTATCGAAGACGTTCATCGATCGCCTCGATGCTCCTTTCACCGCATACTTCGTGCTGCAGGACGCGCTCAGCCACGATAAGTGGGACGAAGCCCGCGCGGCCGCGGGCAAACTCAAGCTTGTCGTCGAAGCGTTGTCGGACTTGTTCCCAACTGGCGACGCCGCTGCCGCCTGGAAGTCTGACTTTGCCGCTCTCAAGGAAAGTGTCGCCAGACTGGCAGCTTCCCCCGACATGAAGGCCATCCGCGTCGCCTATCAACCCCTGTCCAACACCATGATCTCCATCGCGAAACGCTACGGCACCAGCGGACGCTTCGCCGTGCGCCGCTATCACTGTCCGATGGCCTTCAACGACAAGGGTGCCGACTGGCTGCAAAACAAGAGCGGCATCGAGAATCCCTACTTTGGCGCGGAAATGTTCTCCTGTGGCGTGCTGAAGGAAGTCATCACCGAAGGTCCGGCGGAGGAGCAGCCATGAGTGACCTTCCCCGGCTGACCGCGCCGCCGGAATCGTTCATCGACCGCATCATCCGGTATTGTCTCGACAACCGGCTGATCGTCCTCCTCTTGCTCGCCCTGCTGTTCGGCTGGGGCTATCGCGTCATGCCCTTCCATGTGGCCGACATCGGCATCCCGCGTGATCCCGTTCCCGTCGACGCGATTCCCGACATCGGCGAAAACCAGCAGGTCGTCTTCACCGATTGGCCAGGCCGCTCGCCGCGCGACGTGGAAGACCAGATCACCTATCCGTTGACTACCGCCCTGCAAGGCACCGCGGGCGTCAAGACGATCCGCGGCGTGTCGATGTTCGGGTTCTCGCAGATTTACGTCATCTTTGAGGATCATCTCGACTTCTTCTGGTGCCGCTCGCGCTTGCTCGAAAAACTCAACACCGTGCAGCGTGTCGTGCCGGAGGGCGTCACGCCGACGCTCGGCCCCGACGCCACCGCATTAGGTCAGGTCTTCTGGTACACGCTGGAAGGCAGCCACGGCGGCTTCGACCCGATGGAACTGCGCACCATTCAGGAATGGTACGTGCGTTATGCGCTGCGCGGATCCGAAGGCGTCAGTGAAGTCGCCAGCGTCGGCGGTTTCGTCCGCGAATACCAGATTGACGTCGATCCCGACGCCATGCGTGCCGCCAACGTGACACTCAGTGAAGTCACCATGGCCGTCCAGCGCGCCAACATCGACGTCGGCGCGGAAACTTTCGACTTCAACGACGTCGAGTATGTCGTGCGCTCCCGCGGCTTCATCCGTCATACCGGCGATATCGAAGACATCGTCGTCAAGACCACCGATGGTGTCCCAATCTACGTCCGTAATGTTGCGAAAGTACAAATCGGCCCCGCGCTGCGCCGCGGCGTTCTCGACAAGGACGGCGTGGAAGCGGTTGGCGGCGTGGTGCTCGCCCGCTACGGTGAGAACCCGCTGGAAGTCATCGAGAACGTCAAAAAGAGCATCGCGGAGATCGCGCCCGGCCTGCCCCGCAAGACCTTAAGTGACGGAACTGTGTCACAAGTGCAGATCGTGCCGTTCTACGATCGCTCGC
Source organism: uncultured Phycisphaeraceae bacterium (assembly GCA_964552515.1). Lineage (GTDB taxonomy): Bacteria > Planctomycetota > Phycisphaerae > UBA1845 > UBA1845 > JACQXM01. Next base: position 3,782 of record CAZKIN010000033.1, on the reverse strand, counting down.
TGCTGATCCACGAAACGCTCGATACCCTCAAGGACGCGCTCTGGGAACAGATCCTCGTCACCACGTTCGTCGTTATGCTCTTCCTGCGCCACTTGCGCAGTTGCATCATCATCAGCTTGACCATGCCGCTCGCGGTGATGGTCTGCTTCATCCTCATGAAGGTCATGGGCGTCGATTCCAATCTCATGAGCTTGGGCGGCATCGCCATCGCCATCGGCACCATGGACGACCTCGGCATCATTCTCACCGAGAACATTGTGCGCCACCTCGATGAGGATCGCGCATCCGGCCGACCGGCGCGACCCATGCGCGATGTCGTCTATGAAGCCTCGCGCGAAATCGGATCCGCCGTCACCACCGCCATCCTCATGACCCTGGTCGCCTTCCTCCCCGTTTTCGTGCTCGAAGGTCCCGAAGGACGCCTCTTCCGCCCGCTCGCCTACACCAAGACCTTCGCCCTGATCGGTTCCCTGCTCGTGGCCATCGTCGTCCTGCCCAGTCTCGCCGTGATGCTCTTCGCGCCGCTCGCGGGCGGCAAGGGAATGAGCCGACTGATCCGACCGGGTTTGCTCATCGCCACCGGCGTCGTCCTGGCCTTTCTCGGTTGGTACTGGGCGGCCATAGCCGCGGCGGCTTATGGGGCCTATGCGCTCCTCGAAGCGAAGTTGCCGCCGGGCGCGCTGAAGTGGATCGGCGCCGGCGTCAGTATCATCGTCATGGGTGCCGTAGTCTGGCTGCTCACCGCGCATTGGATGCCGCTCGGCCCCGGCGCGGGAATGACCCGCAACCTCATCATCGTCCTCGGCCTCAACCTCGGCTGGGCGCTCGTGCGCGTCGTCTTCATTGATTTTTATCCTTTCTTCCTGCGCTTCTTCCTCGACCACAAGGTTCTTTTCTATTCGCTGCCCGCGTCACTCGTGGTGCTGGGACTCTGCGTATGGCTGGGGTTCGGACGCACCTTCAGTTGGCTGCCCAAACCAAAATTCGACACGGCCGACAAAACCATTTACACGCAGGTTTGGACCGCCGGAATCCACACCTTTCCGGGCCTGGGCCGCGAGTTCATGCCGCCGCTCGATGAAGGCTCGTTTCTCTTCATGCCGACATTGATGCCCCATGCCGGCATTGGTGCCGCCATCGAAACCATCTCGGCGCAGGACAAGGCCATCCGCGCCATCCCGGAAGTCGAAAGCGTCGTCGGAAAAATCGGCCGCGCCGAAACCGCGATCGATCCCGCGCCGCTGGCGATGATCGAAACCGTCATCCTGTACAAAACCGAGTTCCAGCGCGACCCCGCCACCAATGACCTGGTGGTCGACGCGGACGGCAAACCGATTCGCCAATGGCGCGACCACATCCAAAGCCCCGCGGACATATGGAAGGAAGTGCAAAAGGCCGCCGAGTTCCCCGGAGTCACCGGCGCGCCGCTCCTCCAGCCGATCTCCGCGCGCATCGTCATGCTGCAATCCGGCATGCGCGCCCCGATCGGCGTCAAAGTCTTCGGTCGTACCCTCGAAGAAATCGAAGGCGTCGGACTGCGCATCGCTGACATTCTCAAGCAGGTTCCCGGTGTCGCCACGCAAGCAGTCATTCCCGATCGGGTGATCGGCAAGCCTTATCTGGAAATTGAAATCGACCGGCAGCGCGCCGCGCGCTATGGCGTGAATGTGCAGGACGCGCAGGATGTCATCGCCACGGCACTGGGCGGCATGCGCGTCACCACCACCGTCGAAGGCCGCGAGCGCTACCCCGTGCGCGTGCGCTACCTCCGCGAACTGCGTGACAACCCCGAGGCACTCGATCGCATCCTTGTGCCCGCGATGGACGGCGCGCAAGTTCCGCTGTCCCAACTTGCGGACATCCACTACCTCCGCGGCCCGGAGGACATCAAGAGCGAGGACAACTTCCTCGTCTCCTACGTCCTCTTCGACAAACTGCCCGACTTCGCGGAGGTCGACGTCGTCGAAGCGGCCGACCGCCTGATCAAAGCGCAAATCGCCTCCGGCGAATTCACCCTTCCGCCCGGCGTGCATTACCGCTTCGCGGGCAGCTACGAAAACCAGATCCGCTTCCAAAAGCGGCTGATGATCATCCTGCCCATCAGTCTGTTCCTTCTTTTCTTTCTGCTCTATGTCGAGTTCCGCTCGGTCGCCATTTCGCTCATCGTCTTCACCGGCATTCCCGTCGCCTGGGCCGGCGGATTCATCGGACTCTGGCTCATCGCGCAATCCTGGTTCCTGGACTTCTCGGTGTTCGGCGAAAACATCCGCGACCTGCTGCACTTCGGCACTTACAACCTCAGTGCGGCCGTGTGGGTCGGATTCATCGCGCTGTTCAGCGTCACCACCGACGACGGCGTCGTCCTTGCGACCTACTTGAACCAGGCCTTCGAGCGCCACCCGGTGCGCAGCATTGCCGACATCCGCGCCAACGTCCTCCGCGCGGGCGTGCAGCGCGTGCGCCCCTGCCTCATGACTTCCGCGACCACCGTACTGTCGCTCATGCCGGTGCTGACCTCCGACGGACGCGGCGCGGACATCATGATCCCTATCGCGCTGCCGACCATCGGCGGACTGACCATCGAACTACTTTCCCTCTTCGTGTTGCCGGTGTCCTACAGCCTGATGAAAGAGACACTTTGGGTTTCCGGCGCGCGGAGGGACCATTTCGTCACGGATTGAACCAGCACTGATTTCGCCGGCTGCGTTTGGGTTTGTTTTGTTATTTTTTTCGAGTGTGCCACATAAGCGTCACTGATTTGCGGGCGCGACATCTACGCAGGAGCCACGCCGGAAGAAGAAGACTGCACCGCAGAGGCACTGCGGACACAGAGAAGAATCTGCTGTTCCACCATTACATCACATTCGACTCCCGCACCGCTAAAGCGATCGGCCACCCCATCACGGCGAACCCCGGGCCGCTATTTAACTTATACCTAACAACTCATGGGAAGTCAAGGAGATTTTGCGGATTTCTGTAAATCATTGTGCGGCCAGTGGTTAAGGCAAGGAAATTCCGAGATGGGGCTTTCCTGCCGGGCAACGATTGGACAGGTTCTTACCAATTGAATACCTGATAGTGAGTTAGGATAGCGAGCGCGGCGCCCAGGCGGCGTGGATTGGGAATCTAATGACAGGCAGGAGACATCGCATGCATCGTATTGGATTGGCAATTTTGATCGGTTTTTGCAGTACGGCCATTGTCTGGTCACAGCAGGGAAATCCCGCCGAAGAGGCGATCAAGCAAACCGCGCTGAATTACGTGGAAGGCTGGTATGACGCTGATCCCGCGCGCATGGAACGCGCGCTGCATCCGGACCTCGCCAAGCGCGTGCTGATGCCCGATGCGCGGGGTAAGGGAAAAGTGGAGCACATGTCCGCGCTGACGCTGGTACAGGCCACCCGCGCCCGCGCGGGCAAGCCGACGCCGAAGGAAGAACGCACGGCGAACGTCCGCGTGTTCGACATCTACGGCAACACGGCCAGCGTGCGCGTGGATATGCATGAATGGATCGACTATCTGCACGTGGTGAAAATCGGCGGCGAATGGAAGATCGTTAATGTGCTGTGGGAACTCACGCCGGAGGCAAAGAAAAAGAGCGGAATCAAGGAGGAGTTGTAGATTGGCGATTGCGGATTGACGATTGAAGTTGAATCCGAAGCGCCCGTGCCTTACGGTGACTCCTTAGTGACAATTTGTGTGCCACATTCGGGACACACGCCGGAGGTGTTGCCGGTGAGGTCATAGGTACAATGTAAACACTGGTTCCGTCGGCGGCGGAC
>CAZKIN010000032.1:0-22836 GCA_964552515.1 uncultured Phycisphaeraceae bacterium | reverse complement strand
AGAAGATTTGATCATCCGGCCTGGTTAGTTCCGGTGCCGACTCGCTGGCGAATCCTAAACGACTTTGGGCGACACTTGAGTTAGGGAGTAACAATTCCTCGCAGGACGTGGATCTTTCCCTTTTAAGTTTCCGCCGTCGGACAGGTCATGCCAATCCAAGAACACGGCGGGAATGACGCGCGATCATCAGCTCTTCGTTGGTGGGTACAACCCAAGCCGAAACCAGACTGTCCGGAGCATGGATCTGCGGACCACCTTTCACATTCGCATCTTCATTCAACTTGATCCCGAGCCAGGCGGCATCACGACAGACTCGGGAGCGGATGATGGCCGCATTCTCTCCAATGCCTCCGGTGAAAACCACGGAGTCCAGCCCTTGCAATGCCGCCACGAGAGATCCCAATTCCCTTTGAATTCGATAAACGTAGAGATCAACCGCCAACTTGGCCCGATCGCTCTCATGGCTGAGTAGTGCGCGCATATCACTGGAAATTCCGGAAACACCCAGCAAACCGGACTTGGTGTAAATGAGCTTCTCGATGGCCTCCGCGGTCATGCCGCGTTGGGCCATAAGATACAGGACGACGCCCGGATCAAGTGATCCGCTGCGTGTGCCCATCATCAACCCATCCACCGCGCAGAAGCCCATGGTGCAGGCAACACTCTGCGAAGCCTGCAGCGCACACATACTGGCGCCGTTACCCAGGTGCAATACAACCGTCCGGCCCTCCGCCGCTTTGCAGTCATGCTTGGGCAGTACGGACGCGATGTACTCGTAAGACAGGCCGTGAAAGCCATAACGACGCACACCCGATTCAAAGTATTCGATTGGCAAAGCAAACAACTGCGAAATCGGCGGACAGCTGCGATGAAACGACGTGTCGAAGCACGCCGCCTGGGGAAGTTGCGGCGCACGCTGCAGCAAGAATCGAATCGGCGCCAAATTGTGCGGTTGATGCAGTGGCGCCAGGGGGATCAGCTCTTCCAGTTTGGTCACCAGCGATTCATCAACGCGGAGCGGTTGCGCGATGGCTGGCCCGCCATGCGCAACGCGATGGCCCACACCGACGAGGTGGTGCTCCTTTAGTTCACCGCGAATGTAGGAGACCAGGTGATCGAGCGCGCCTTCATGCCCCAGCGATACTCCCTCGCCCCACGATTTCTCGGATAGTACGCGACCTGCGTGGTCCTTGGAGGTAAATCGCGGCGCGGTGAAGAGCCCTTCAATTTGTCCCCGGGCCACCACATCAAGGTCTTTAGCACGCAGCGCAAAAATAGAAAACTTGATACTCGACGAACCAGCATTTAATACGGCAATGGTGTCTGCCATGGCGACTACCCCTTGTCAGTTGATGGAACGGCGGATGCGCGGCGCGCTTGGGCGACCCGCGCCATGACCGCCGCCGAAGCCATCCGCGTGCGCACCGTATCGGCACGGCTGGTCAGCACAATCGGTACCTTTGCGCCCAGCACAATTCCGGCCGCGTCGGCACCCGCCAGGTATTGCAGCTGCTTGGCGAGCATGTTGGCGGCTTCCAGGTCCGGCGCGATGAGTACGTCGGCTCTTCCGGCCACCGGCGAATTGATCTTCTTCGTCTTCGCCGCAAGTTCGCTTACGGCATTGTCAAAAGCGAGCGGGCCATCGAGGCTACCACCGACAATCTGGCCGCGATCGGCCATTTTACAGAGCGCCGCCGCATCCAACGTTGAAGGAATATCCGGATTCACCGTTTCCACGGCCGACAGGATCGCCACGCGCGGGACCTCAATCCCGAGGATAATTGCCAGGTCAATGGCATTTTGCACGATGTCGACTTTTGCCTTCAGGTCGGGCGCAATGTTGATGGCCGCATCGGAAACCAGAAGCATGCGCGGATAGCTGGGCACATCCAGAACAAACACATGACTGATACGCCGCTTGGTGCGCAGCCCCGTCGCTCCAGGAACAACGGCGCCCATCAGTTCGTCCGTATGCAGACTCCCCTTCATCAGTGATTCGACTTCACCGCTTCGCGCCATCGCAACCGCTTTGGCGGCGGCGTCGTGGCTGTGTTCTGCGTCGACGATCCGAATGCCGGCCAGGTCGACTTTTGCGGCGTCCGCGGCGGCGCGGATTTTTGCTTCCGGACCGACGAGGATGGGAACGATGAGACGGCGCTTCGCCGCCTCCAGAGGGCCTACCAGGGAATCATGGTCACAAGGGTGAACAATCGCACAGGTGACCGGCGGCAATCCTTCACATGATTTGATCAGGCGTGCAAATGTATCCGTGCGCCGGAAAATCACTTCAGGTGTCGCAAGTTCCGTATATTCGATTTTCCGGGTGGGCCCCACCACGGTTGCCGTGCCTGTGGTAATGACTTCATCTTTTTGGTTTACGCACCGACAGTCGAAGACCAGAACGTGTCCTTCCGATCTCTTTTCTTTGACGGAAACAGTGGCGGTCATCACATCGCCCACGGACAGTCGTCCACGGAATTTGAAATCTTCAGCGATAATCGTCGTGCCCGGTCCAGGCAACCGGCGATTCAGCAGGTAAGCGAAGAAGGCTTCCGAAGCAACGGCTTCCGTGGAGTTCACGGGAGCGGTGCCATTCGGACCATCAAGGTGATACGCGTCCACATCGCCCGACGTGAATGCGAGTGCTTCGATGTCCGATTGCGACAGCGTGCGCGAAACCGAAATGGACTGACCGACCTTAATTTCGTCAAACGTTACGTTGGTCAAGGAGGTCATGGCTTTGCTCCTTGGGGTTTAGGGGCCCGGTTAGGACCTTCCGGAAAACGTTTGGCGGCTGTCACATTTTGGGGCGAGCCTGTAGCCAGCACTCCCCGTATACGTTCCAAGGTGGCCGTCTGCTCGGGCGTTACACCATCGGACAGAAGGCGTCGATCTACGGGAAGCCGATCCAGCAACGTAAGGAATCGCTCCCGGTCGCCCATGTTGCTGAGCAATTTCGGAAGTGTGTCGATGGCCGCGTTCCGTTCATAGGTGACAATCACATCCTGCTCGCCGCGAATGCGTCGTGCTGAATCCGCTGGTAGATCCGGAAGGAAATCCTTGTACTCGGCTAGTAATTCCTTTTTTAGTTCCAAACGGCTCAATGGCAGAGGCTTGCCCTTCCAGGCAAGGAGTGCTCCGGCGCGCGCAATCGCTTCGGGGTATCCGCCGACACCGATCGCTGCCAGGGCCTCTTTCACGAAGGTCGCTTCCCGACCAGTGCCTTGATCCTTCGATTCAGCGCCCGCCGTGCCCCGCGCCTCGTCATGTGGACTGATGGACAGCATGTTTCCATAGGCACCAAAGAACAGTGCCTCACTCATGGCATCTCGAATGTCACGATAGAAATCGAACGACGCGCTCAACAGGCCCGAGGCCACCTTCTCAGCTTTGCGGCAGGCCTGATCACTGGGGACTTCTCTGCGGCGTTCGCGGATCGCGTCGGCCGCCGGCTCCAGCCAGCGCAACCACGGATTTAAGCCGGACAAGGCCCAGCGCTGCATGCGCAGCGGATGGAAATACTGTTCAACCTTGGCCAGAGGCTCATTGGCCATGGCCTTGACCAGCGGACTGAAGAACAGGTCATAAGCCCTTTGATTGAATTCCGAAACCATCGCCGCGGCGGCAAAGGGTTTTTCGTCCGCCCGACCAAACCGGTTTAATCGCGCCATCACATCTTCAAGGCGGTGTTCAACAAACTCGACCGTTTGTTCCGAATCACCATCCTTATTCTTCTGAGCGACGATCTTCATTCCATAAAGACCCGGCGGCAGCGCTTCGATGGACTTCAACACCGATACGATCTGCGTATGCTCCTTCTTGGCAACCTTGCCGGAGACAAAGATGCCCAGGTGTCCGATGTCCTGGTGCAGGAGGCCTACAATAATCTGACCACGCGCTTTGATTTCGTCGGTCGACTTGTAAACATCGGCCACCCAGTTGAACGCCTGCTGCGGCGGCGTGATGTTATCTCCGAGTGATGCGAACAAAATGACCGGAACTTTCAACTCGCGCAGATCGAACAGGTTTCTCTTCGTTCCGCCGGTATCCCAAAGCTGGTTGCCGACGAAAAGATTCTGCGTGATCCAGTCGATCTCATTGCGGTTCATCAGGTAGTAGCCGCCCCACCAGCGCTCAAACTCCAGGAAGCGCGGACCTTCTGTATCCACGTTGGCAAAGAGGTGATAGTACTTATCCCAGAACGTATTTGCCGGATTAAGGTTCTCCATATTCTGGACCAGATTCGCCCCATCAAACTTGCCGTTGCCCAGATCGGCGACCAGCGACGCGAGCCACGTCCCGCCCAACAGTCCACCCGCATACCGCATCGGGTTGTCACCGTCTCCTTCGCTCCAGGCCCCGCCCCAATACGACATTGGCGCGCCGTTGATGACAATCGGACCCGTGTCGTCCGGATTGGTCGCGGCCAGCATCATCGCCGCCCAACCACCCTGGCAATTACCAACAATCACTGGCTTCGGACTCTCAGGATGCAATTCGCGCACCCGCTTGACGAACTGCGCTTCCACCTCGCACACATCGAGCAGCGTCTGCCCGGCCTCCGGCTCCGGAAAGAAAATCACGAAATAGACCGGATGTCCCGCACGCAGCGCAACGCCCACTTGTGAGTCATCTTTGAACCCGCCGATTCCCGGCCCATGACCGGCACGCGGATCGATAATCACAAAAGGCCGCAGGGTCGGATCGATCGTGACTCCGGCCGGCGGAACAATCTTGACCAGGGCATAGTTGACCGGCCGTTCGAATTGTCGCGCGTCGAGAACAGTCTCATACTTGAAATGCAGAACCGGCGGCTTGCCGGCCTTTTCATGTTCCAGAAAGTTGTCACCGCGTTGACGCAGCGTGTCCCAATACAATACCGAGCGCTGCACGAAATCGATCAGGTAATCACGCCCGTCAATCCAGTTTTTCCATAGAGCCGCCGGAGAAGCTTCGGGCGCTTGCGCGAACACCGCCGCGGCGTCGCGCCAAGGCGCACTGAACCGCTCAAAGGCCAGCTGCGCCCGCTTCTGGAAAACCCGCGCGACTTTCGTGGAAACCGTCAACGACTGTGCCAGGGACTCGCTCCATTGTTCATTCATGATCCAACTCCCGCCCTGACCAGAGCCTGTAGTTAGCGTCCAGGTTAATTCGCAATGTCAAGGCTAAAAAAACGCAGTGCACAACTCCTTGTTGAACACCAAACCTCAAATAGTTGTCCGAACCATTCTGCCTATTCCCGCACCAAAGAAAGAGCCAGGGCCTCTTGATAAGTGACTTCCACCTCGTCACCCGGCTGCAGCTTCCGCACATACTCCTGCAATGACCGATCAAGAATCTGCGTCGAGCGCCGACCGCGCGGCCCCGTGAAAGTGACCGACTTTCCATCCGCGCTCACCGTTTCAATTCGAACCGTGGCCTTCACTTCGGCCTTGGCGCTGCGCTTTGGAAGCGCACCACCATCTCGCGACGTTTCAGTCGTTACTTCTGCGCCCGGACCGGACTCGCCGCGCTCCTTCAACCGAAATGCATACGACTCACGGTACCGAATGCGCACCCGATCCCCGACCTTGGCTTGCGGAAAATCCTTGACCGACTCGTCGATATAGAAGGTCAGCGCATCTCCAGTCGCCGTCCGGACCGTGACCAGTCGATCGGGAACGTCGATCGCCTCCACCGTGACCACCGTCTCTTGCTCGACCTGCGTCTGGAGTGTTGCTTTCGGACGTGATGAGGCGCACGCCGTTAGCCCCACGCACCCTGCGATGATTAATCCGAAGATCGCCACAGACTTGGCACAAACTCGTTGCATGACATGACCCTTTCGAACACCCTGCCTGAAAAAGATGCTGCTTCCATCAAAGCTCAGTTCATGGAACCCGATCCATATCGATCACCTTGCCCCAGTTGGTACGTTCTTTCATCTGTTCCTTGATCGTTGCGGGTACCAGGTCCTTCCCTTCGCGCAGTTCCCAACCGCCGCCCAGCGATCGATACAGCGCCACCACGCTCAGCGCGACGGCCCCGCGCGTCGCGACCAGCCGCGACTGCTCTGTCGTGAGGAAATCCTGCGTGGTAAGCACCCGCGTATAATCCGCAATTCCTCCGCGATATTGCTGCTCCGCCAGGTCAACGGCCTTCATCGCGGACTCAACGCTCTTCGCCAGAAACTGTACCTGCCGCTGCGCACCCAGGAAGCCGGATATCGCCGACTCCACTTCGCCCTGCGCCCGCAGCACCACACTTTCATAATCGCTGATCAATGCCTGGAATGCCGCATCCTGCACGCGGATGTTGTTCTCGATGCGCCCGTAATTCAGGACCGCCCACCGGAAAGAGGGACCAACAAATGCCTGAACACTGTCACCTCGCCACAGATTTGAAAAATGCTCGGCGGATAGCCCGAAATCACCCGACAGGGAAAAGCTCGGATACAAATCCGCGGCGGCCACGCCGATGACCGCACACTGCGCCGCCAAAGTGCGCTCGACGCGCCGGATGTCCGGACGCCGACGCAACAGGTCGGCCGGAATCCCTACCGCGATAGTCTCCGCGGCCGTAGGAATAACCTGCGCGCCGTTCAGTCGCTCCGAAAGATCCTGCGGCGGCAACCCCAGGAGTACACACAGCAAACTCTTCGTTTGCGCGATGCGTGTTTCAAGGCTGATCGCCTGTGCTTCAGTGTCATGTAGCAACGCCGCCGCCTGCGCCGGATCAAGACCGCTCGTCGTGCCACCCTTGAACTTGGTTTCCGCCAGCTCAAAACCTCGCTTCTGTATGGCGACGTTGCTTTGCGTAACCACCAGTTGCTCTTCCAACGAGCGCAACAACACGTAATTCGCAGCAACATCTGCAATCAGGCTCACTACCACGTCATCATAATTGGCGATCGTCGCCAATATCTGTGCGTCAGCCGCCTCCACACCGCGGCGGTAACGCCCCCACACGTCCAGCTCCCACGCCGCGCCGAAACCCATCTGCCAGTTGTGAAACGTATTATTGATTCCCGGATCACCTAGGATCCGCTGGCCCAGCGCGCCGATCGGATTGCTTAACACCTGCAGCGCCGTCTGCGCGCCACTGTTGGACGGCGTCGGTCCGCCGGAATTCTCGCTCACCTGGTTCCACGAGAGATCACCAAACGCTTCCTGCTGCTGCGGAAAAAGAAAACCGAAGGCAATCGCCCGACGCGCCTGCGCTTCCAGCACCCGCACGGCCGCGGCATGCAGCGAAGGGTTCTGGCTGTAGGCCGTTTCCACCAGCCCGTTAAGTACCGGATCGTTAAGAACTTCCCACCACTTCGTAACCACCGCTTCACCGCGCGCCAGCGATTCGTTGGTTTGATTCATCCATTCGGATGCAATCGGTGCCTGGGGTTCGCGGTAGTTGGGCCCTACCTTGCAACCACTTGTCGAAAGGACGATGGCCGTCAGCAGATGGCCCGCGATAAACAACCGAAACTTGGGGGCGCGAAGCCTCATGCATGGTCTCCTTCGTGTGGGGTCGAAGCGGCGGCAGGTTGCGCTCCCTTGCCTTCGGTAAGCCAGCGAATGGTTGAAAAGAAAACCGGAGTAAAGAAAATTCCGAAAAACGTGACGCCGATCATCCCGGCAAATACGGCGACGCCCAGCGCCACTCGCATCTCCGCGCCGGCGCCTTTGGCCAGCACCAGCGGCAACACGCCAAGCGTAAAGGCGAATGACGTCATCAGGATGGGACGCAAGCGCTGCTTGCACGCTTCAATCGTCGCCTCGCGTCGCGCCAGCCCTTTTTCCTGCTGATGCTTGGCGAACTCCACGATGAGCACGGCGTTCTTCGCCGCCAACCCGATAAGCACCACCAGTCCGATCTGCGTGAAGATGTTGTTGTCCATCCCCATGTACCACACACCCGCAATGGCGGGGAGCAGGCACATGGGAACGATCATGATGATTGAAAGCGAAAGCGACCAGCTCTCATATTCCGCCGAGTGCACCAGGAAAACGAGAATCGCGCCCAGAATAAACACGAAAATCGCCGTATTGCCGGCCAGCTTCTGTTGAAGCGCCAACTCTGTCCATTCATAATCCATCGTCGAAGGCAATTCCTGGACGGCGACTTTTTCCATCATCCTGATCGCCTGCCCTGAACTCACTCCCGGCGCGGTGCCGCCGTTGATCTCCGCCGAAGGGTACATGTTGTAATGATTGACGATCGCCGGTCCGCTCGTTTCCTCTACCGCGACGAATGTCCCCAGTTGCACCATCTCACCGGCCGCATTACGCACCTTCAATCGTCCGATGTCCTCCGGCTGCAGACGGAAATCCGCTTCCGCCTGAACGTTGACCTGCCAGTTTCGACCAAACCGCGTGAAGTCATTGGCATAGAGGGAACCTAGATACGTTTGCAGCGTGTCAAACACATCGGTCAGACCAACACCCTGTGACTTCGCCTGCGTCCGGTTGATGTCCACGAAGATCTGCGGTTGGTTGGCTCGAAAGCCGCTGAAGAGTCCGATCAGTCCGGGCTGCGAGTTCCCGCCGGCGACCACGCCCTCAACAGACTCCTGCAGCGCGGTGACCCCGGCGTCGCCACGATCCTGAATTTGCATCTTGAACCCACCGGTGTTTCCGAGACCATCAACAGGTGGTGCGCCGAATACCGCCACGACGGCCTCCTGCATGGTGCCAAACTTCTTTCGAAGTTCTGCGGCAACCGCAGGACCCGAGAGTGCTGGATTTGTCTTGCGCTCGTCGAAGGAGGATAGGATCACGAACATGCCGCCAAGGTTGGAGATGTTTGTCGAATTCAAAATGGAATAGCCCGGCACGGCAATCGTGTGCGCAACGCCGGGAGTCTCACCCGCCAGTTTCGCCAGTTGACTGACCACCGCTTCCGTGCGTTCCAGACTCGCTCCGTCCGGAAGTTGCGCATTGACCAGCAGATAACCTTTATCTTGCTCGGGAATGAACCCAACCGGTACCTTCATGAAGCCCAGGTACGCCAGGTAGATCAATCCGACATAGGCGATGAGCATGATCACGCTGATCCGCAGCGCCATGCCGACGGCCCGACCATACATCTTCACCAGGATATCAAACGCCCAGTTGAAGCCGCGGAAGAATGTATCCAGAAGACGGTTGATGATCCCCGAAAGTAGAAATCCTACGATCCCCCCCAGCACAAAGCACACCGCGCGAACCACCCACGTGCTCGAGGTCGTGGCATGGGATTCGGCTCCGTGGGCGGCGTGGCCTCCCGCGCCCCCGACCTCCATCCCCATCATCGGTCCGACATAAGCAGGGAGAAGCGCATAGGCGATCAGCCCAAACAACACGACCAGTCCAAACCGTGGCAGCACTTCTCGATGCGCATGCGCGCCTTCCCCCTGCGGATGGGGCTTGAGCAGCAAAGCGCACAAGGCGGGACTAAGCGTCAGTGAGTTAAATGCGGAAATAAGCGTCGCGACCGCAATGGTCAGCGCGAACTGTTTATAGAACTGCCCGCTGATCCCCGGGATGAACGCGGCTGGAATAAATACAGAGCTTAACCCCGCAGCGATCGCGATCAGCGCCACCCAGAGTTCAAGCATCGACTTGCGCGTGGCCTCGCGCGGCGATAGCCCCTGTGCAAGGTGCAGTTCAACACTTTCAACCACCACGATGGCGTCGTCGACCACGATGCCGATCGCCAGCACCAGTCCAAACAACGACAGGTTGTTCAGCGAGAACCCCATCATGGCCATCACGGCGCAAGTGCCAATGAGTGACACCGGGACCGCCACCATCGGGATAATGCACGCCCGCCAGTTCTGCAGGAACCAAAGAACGACGATAAACACGAGGATAAACGCTTCGAACAGCGTCTTATAAACCTCGTGAATGGACTCATCAATGAACACCGTCGTGTCGTAGACGATCTTGTACTCCAACCCTTCCGGAAACCGGGCCTTCAGTTCTTCCATCTTGGCCCGTACCCCTTCCGCAGTGTTCAGCGCGTTGGAGCCCGGAAGTTGGAACACCGCGAGCGTCACACTCGGCTTGCCGTCAAGAAAACTTGTGACGTCGTAATTCTTCGCACCCAGTTCGGCTCGCCCAATGTCCCGAATTCGCGTGATCTGTCCGTTCGCACCGGTCTTGATGATGATGTCTGCGAACTGATCCGGCTCCAGGAGCCTGCCGACCGTACTGATGGTCAGTTGGAATGCCTGGCCCTCGGGAGTGGGAGGTTGACCCAACCGGCCTGCGGCCACTTGCACGTTTTGTTCGCGCAGTGCCTTGGTCACGTCGCTCGCCGTAAGGTTGCGCGAGGCCAGCTTCTCCGGGTCCAGCCAGATGCGCATGCTGTAGTCGCGCGCTCCCAGGAAGGTCACGTCGCCGATGCCTTGCAATCGCGCAATGGCATCCTTCACCTGGATGGTGGCATAGTTGCTCAGGTAAAGCTGGTCGAACCGACCGTCCGGTGCCACGAGATTGATGCACAGCAGGATCGCCGGCGATTTTTTCTTCGTCGTAACGCCCTGGCGTTTAACTTCCTCCGGAAGTTTCGCCTCGGCGATCGCCACGCGATTCTGCGTCAGCACTTGTGCCATATTAAGGTCAGTGCCGACGTTAAACGTCACGTCAAGGTACATCTGCCCGTCGTTCGTCGACTTGGAAAACATGTACAGCATGTTCTCCACGCCATTGACTTCCTGCTCGATGGGTGTGGCCACAGTGTCCGCAACCACCTTCGCGCTCGCACCGGGATACATGGCCGAAATCTGAATCGTCGGCGGAACGATCTCCGGATACTGCGCAATCGGCAGCGAGTTGAGGGCCACAGCGCCCAGAAGCACGATGACGATCGACAGAACCGATGCGAATATGGGGCGATCTATGAATATCGTGGCAAACATGATTACTCTTTTGCGGTACCGGTGTCAGGTTTCTCTTGCTCTTTGACGGGCTCAACGGCGGCCTTCTCTGGGGCAGAGCCCACTTGTCGCGTGGGCATGGGCGCGCGCTGCGCGGTAACCGGCTTACCCGGTCGCGCCCGCTGTAGACCGTTGACCACGATCAACTCGCCGGCCTTCACGCCTTCTGCGATCACCCGCAGACCGTCATCCTGCAACGGTCCGCTTTTGACAAAGCGTCGTTCCACAATGTTCTGGTCATTGACCACCAGCAGAAACTTCTGTCCCTGGTCTGTCCCGATTGCCATGTCTGAAACCAGCGTGGCGGCGTACGGGTCACTCATCGGTACGCGAATGCGCGCGAACAGTCCGGGCTTGAATACGCGCTTCGCGTTGTTGAGCACCGCACGAACCTGAACCGAGCCGGTGCTTTCATCCACTTGGTTGTTCGCAAAATCAATCGTGCCCTCGTGCGGGAACCCCGCGTCGTTGGACAATCCCAGAAGTACTGGAATTTTCAGCTCGGTTATCGACGGCAGAACGCGGTCTTTGGGAAGCGCGGCGCGATGTCGATCCCGAAACCGCAGCACGGTTCGCTCATCGACATCGAAATAGGCGTAAATCGGATCGAGTGATACCAAGGTGGTGAGCAGCGCATCGTCAGCTGATCCCCCTTGAATCAGGTTCCCTTTGGTTACCAGCGCCCGCCCGACTTGACCATCAATCGGTGCTGTGATCCGCGAAAACTCCAGGTCCAGCCGCGCCCGCTCAATCGTCGCATCCGCTGACCCGATCGCCGCCATAGCCTCGCCAAGTTCCGCCCGAGACTTATCCAGATCTTGGGCGCTCGCGGCACCAGTCGGTACCAACCCTTCATAGCGAGCTACGTCGGCCTTCGCCTTGTCTCGCTTCGCCAGCCATTGCGCCTTTTGTCCTTCTGCGTTTTTCAGCTCGGCCTCGAACGTCCGGGGGTCGATCTCGAAAAGGAGTTTGCCCGCCTTGACCTCTTCGCCATCCTTGAAATGCACCGCTTGGAGGAAACCACGCACTCGTGCGCGAATTTCAACATTGGCCGGAGTCGCCAGGCGACCGGTGAACTCGTCGTAATCCACCACTTCACGACCCAATACTTCGCTGACGGTGACTTCCGGCGGCTTGGGCGGTGCTTCCGTTGCCTTCGGTTGTGGTGTGCAACCCATCCAGAGTAATGCATAAATGCAAACCCAGAGGTGCCACCTCCCCAATGATCCTCGTATCGTCACAGCTAGATTCTCCCCAATGGTCCAGGCATTCCTGGCTGCGGATGTCCGTTTCGGCTGAACAACCCATGTTGGTACATTTCGCATGCCACCATTCGACTTTGGCAGTACGGCCGCGAAGTGCAATAAGCGATAAGCGTACTTGGCCTTGCTTCGTTCGCCAAGTACACCGAATGCGTCAATAGGGTGGCAGTGGTCGGACTGGCCGCGCACCCGGAGAAGATTACCCAGATCGCCAAGAAAATTTGGTTAGCAACCAGCTCTTTGGCGCGCAACGTGCAAGAGAACTAAATTGCAAGGTCCTTAGTGCGTCGACCACGCCGCAGGGTTACAATGCCAAGACCATGTCCAGGAGCAAAATGATGGAATCGGAAAGTAAGAAAGAGACTACCCAGAAAAAGCCTTTGCAGAACTTCGAGGAGTTGACCGCCAAGCTTAGGGGCAATCTCGCTGACCTCGAAGACCAGGCCAAGGCGATGGGACAGGAACTGCAGGATGCCAAGGCGAAGACGGAGGGGCTGGGGCGTCGCCTGTTAAGCGATTCACCAAAATCGTCGTGACACCAAGCAGTCACTCCTTGAGATTTGGGCCGGATTGCCTCCGCCTGCAAATCCGACCATGCCTTGTCATGTCTACCCATTGCCTTATTGCCATATCGACCTTTTGATTCCCCCATCGTCCACCGCATAGGGTGCCCAGGCAAGCACGACGGTTCGGACATTGATGTTTGCCTTTTTGGGCTTTAGCGAAACCACCTCCAGTTCCATGGTCAGGGGATCCGGACCCGCGACGATGGCACTGATTTCAGTCTGTAGTTGGGCCTCCAGCTCGGCGACCAGATTGTCCACGGCTTCAACGTTCTCGGTCGCGCGGGTCGTATCCGACGACTCCTTGATGGATCGACCTACACCCTTGATGGCAGTCCCGGCTTTGCCGATACTGCTGGCCGAACCAATCTTGCGACCGAGGAGCGCACCGAGTATGGCCGAGCCAAATGAAATGACGGTGTTAACCTTGGCCGCGCGCGCCTGTTCCTCCTGCACGGCCACGGCCTGTTGTGCCCGCCGTCTGCGTTCCTGAAGAGTTGCGAACTTCGATGCAAATCGCCCTCGAAGTTTCTCGACTTGCGCATCGCGATCTTCGCGAACAGCCTGCATGAGCCGCAATCGAAAATCCCGCTCCGATTCACCGAAGCGGGATGTCGCACGAAATTCGGAGTTGCGGCGCAGTTCGAGCTTGCGGACGCGGAACAGCATGTCGGCAAACGACTTTTTCCATGCATCATAGTTCCTGGCCTTGCCTGCATCAGCCGGCAGCGTCGCGAACTGCACCGCGCCGGTCGGCTCGCTTTCGACATCCGTCTCCGACAAATCCGTCTCCTCGGCTGCGTCCCAATCCACGGTCACCGGACCTGATTTCACCGGCGTCCAATAGCTAACTGATTCTTCTGCCTCAATGCCGAGTTTGGCATCTGAATAAAGGATCTTTGCTGTACCCAGCAGCACGGGTTCATACCGCAAACGCATCCCGCTGGCCGGCTTGGACCTGATCGGAACAAAATATTGAGAAATCTCCGGTGGCAGCATGGGTTTTTGCATACAGCCACCCTCGGAATTCAACTCCAGCACGGAGCGCTCGGGTGAGGTTTTGGCTGTCGTGGATGGTGCGGCGGTCGGTAGAACGGTCGACGCCTCGCTGCCATCTATCGCCCCCGCGCGCCGCGCCTCGGTCAGGACTTTGATTTGATTGCGCGTCAGCGGGCCGCGCAGGTAGGACAAAGCCCAACGCGTTTCAAAGATCACCGGTCCGTTCTCGTGTACGTTGTTCATCAGGAACACGCGATTGCCCAATTGCGACAATATTGTGTCGACCGCCGCGCGGTTGAACCCGGATGTTGATCCGGCAACCGCGCCCTCCAGCCCATCGAGCACGCGCGCCTTGTCGCGCTCCGTCTGCAATCGCCCGATAAACCAGGTCCCCGCGTTGGACAATCCTTTGTAATCCAGGTCGATTGGATTCTGCGTGGCCAGCACCACGCCGACGCCGAAGGCACGGGCCTGTTTCATGAGAGTGAGCAGTGGCTGCTTGGAGGGCGGGTTGGCCACCGGCGGAAAATAGCCGGCGATTTCATCCATGTAGATCAACGCCCGCAGGCTCGTCGTGCCGGACTGCGTGCGCACCCAGCCCAGCGATTGATTCAGTAGCAGCGAAACAAAGAACATTCGTTCGGCATCATTCAGGTGGGCAATTGAGAAAATGGCGATGCGCGGCTTGCCGCTCGGTGTAAATAGCAATCTATCGATGTCGAGCGCCTCTCCTTCGGTCCAGCGGGCGAAACCCGGCGAAGCAATAAGGTTATTGAGCATCATCGCCAGGGCGAAGCGATCCTTGGATGAATAAAACGTCTCCAATTCCATGACGCCGACGCGCGTGATGGGCGGAGACTGAATGGCTTGAATCAAATCGGGCAGATCAAAGTCCTTGCCCTTCGTCCACCCGTCGGCAAGTATGGTCGAAAGCAGAATATGCTCGCGACTCTGCAGCGGATCAGCTTGAACATTGAGCAGTCCAAGCAGGCTGGTTACTGTGCTCGCGATGCGCTCGCGAATCAGCTCGCTGTCCTCGACAATCTCAATCGGCGGTGCCGCAAACGACTTCAGCACCGACACGCTCAAACCCGCGTTGCTTCCCGGCGTGTATACCGCAAAGTCGGCGGCTTCACGAAGTCTCCGGATGCGCGCCCCATCCTGCCCCCAGTCTGCCAGACCTTTCTTCCACATCGCGGCTTGCGCTGCCGCGTACTCCGCGGGCGTAACGCCCTTGCGTTGGGCGTCTTCCTCATTGATCCATGGTACGAAATCGGCTGCCTCAAGATTTGGAAACGTCAGCAGCAGGTTGGAAAGGTCTCCTTTGGGGTCAATGACTAGAGCCGGGATGTTGTCGATAGCGGCCTCTTCAAGCAGCGAGAGGCATAGGCCTGTCTTGCCACTGCCGGTCATTCCGACGCATACCGCATGAGTCACGAGGTCCTTGGAATCGTACAGCAAAAGCTCGTTAGTTCGCTTGCGCTGTTCCAAGTCATATGGCGCGCCGAGATAGAAGACGCCGAGTCTTTCGAAGTTCTCCATGTGTTTTGTTCCCACTCCAGCGACCGGCGTTCGCGCAACTCACGCGGATTCGAAAAAAGACACCGTAGCCTGCAAAAATTCCGCAGAATAGTGTCACAATTTCCATCATTCTGATACGAACCTCGCACATTTTACGTACCAGTATTGTGCCAGGGTGTCAAGGAAACGACGAGAAGTGCAGGTATCGCGTTACCAGTCGGTGCATTCGAACTCAAGCGGACTTCGCAATCGTCGACGTCGAATTCGAGAAGGACTGGCGGTTATGTATGTTGAAGTCCTTCGAACCGGGGACACTTCAATGATTGCAAGCGGCCGAGTGCGCTCATCTGGCGGCGGGCGCGAGTGGACGATCTTCATTCTGCCGCACCTTCGACTTCAATCAAAACAACTCACTCGATCACAATGCCAGTACCATGGCACAACATTTCCTCACCAACTCCTGACCTCTCCAACCTTCGCGATTCGCGGTTCCTCATTCCCCTTCGTTGCTCCGTGGCGTCCTGCACTGCCACGCATCTGACATTTCCGCGCCAACCAACCCCCTCCTGCACCCGCCGGCGCGTTCAAAGTGTCAACCATCCGGCGCTCCGTCGGGCTGCCCGGGACGGCGTTTCGCACCTCCCCAACCCCGCGCCGCTGATCTGCAACTGCTGATCCGACAATAGTTTACAAGAGCCCAGCAACGTGTCCGCTCCACCATTCAGGTGAGCCCGCTCCTTCCGCCGACCCGAAAAACTACCTCGAACCGCGCCCGGCCCCCCGACAAATTGCGGCCAAATCCCGCTTATCAAAAAACCCTGTTTTTCCAGCCCTTCCTCGCTGCCAATCCCTTGTCATTTTCGGCCGTCGCGCCGAGAGTGTACGTTAACGGTCACCGTGGAAAATTTATCGGACCCTGTGATATCCAAGAATTCAGGACCGTTCCCCGCACCGCAAGTGCCATTATATCGCACAACTGCTCCATGATTCCCAAATTGCTTACGCGGCTGAGTAGCGAACGGGTCTTTCAATGTGGAATGACGCGTAGCGCATAGAGAAGCAGAAGTAGAAATGCTGTAATCGCACCTGATGCGTGCGCGATCATTAGTACCTTGGGTGGATGTCGTTTGCGAATGTGGAATGACAACACCACGACACCCCCCGTGGCCGCCAGAAGAAAGACGCCGATGATGCCCTGCAGAATTCCCAGGGTGGTAAAGGGACCGGACGCAATGAACAGGGTAATGATTCCGCCGGCGACAAACAGGCCGTGTAAAATGGTTAACGGCCACGGAGGGAATTTGCCGCGCCAATGCAAACTGGCGAGTGCGAGCCCCGCCATAGCGGCCGGAACAAACAAGCCCAGGGATATCCAAACCAACGTATCTGCACCCACGAGAATGCCTTTCAAAATGCACCTGACCAAACCGTTGCTGCGTGCGCGGCAAACGCTCTGATCCTTATGTGGACATGCAAATTCCATGCCAGCAGGTTGGCGATCGACGGGAATGGAACTTGCAAGGAGGATGCGGGATCAGTGTGGGTGCGACGACGAGCCGCAACACTTGTCCTGAAAGGGCTACAAGGAGCAGATCGATGCCTCGGGGAGTTTGGAGTGCAAAGGACGAGCGTCAGTATGAGCACATCAAGGATAGCAAAAAGAAGCTCGGTCGCTCGACCAAGCGAGCGAAACAAATTGCCGCGGCTACAGTAAACAAGAAACGTGCGAGCGAAGGGCGCGTGAAGTCCAAGAGCAAGAAATGAACGAAACGCATCATCCGGGAGTGTTAATGCCCCAATGATGCAGCCGGCGCTGCAGGGTGCGGACGGAGATTCCCAAGGATTCGGCCGCGCGCGTGCGGTTCCCCTGGCATTCTTCCAATGTCCGCAGAATAGCGCTCTTTTCGAGATCACGGATCGTGGCATCCGGTGGTAGTGCCATCACCGTGTCACGTTCGTTGCGCAGCAATGCGGGCGGAAGGTCATTCATGCCCAACGTGGCCTTGTCGCTCATGACAATCATGCTCTCGAGCGTGTTGCGCAGTTGACGCACGTTTCCCGGCCACTCATAGGATTCCAGGAATCGCATCACCTCGTTATCAAGTTGAATATTGTCGCGCTGGTTGCTGCGCGCGAGCTGTGCCACAAAGTGGCGCACGAGAAGCGGAACGTCTTCCAACCGCTTGCGCAACGGAGGCAGGGTAAGCGTCACTACGCTCAATCGGTAATAGAGGTCCTCGCGGAATTCGTGAGTGGCCACCATGGCTTCCAGGTTCCGCGACGTGGCCGCAACCACGCGTACGTCCACGGCCTTTTCATCATTTCCCCCCACCGGAGTAATGATTTTGGTCTCGAGGACGCGAAGCAGTTTGGCCTGTGAGGCCAGGGCAAAGTCTCCGATTTCGTCGATGAAAATTGTTCCGCATTGCGCCGCCTGCAGTCGTCCGATGCGATTCTGGGATGCGCCGGTGAAGGAACCCTTCACGTGTCCAAACAGCTCGCTTTCCACCAGTGTTTCGGGAACGGCGGCCATATTAACGGCGATATATGGTCCGCTGCGTCTGCGGCTGTTGGCATGAATTCCATTGGCGACCAGTTCCTTGCCGGTTCCCGATTCGCCGACAATAAGGATCGTGCTTTCGGAACGCGCGGCGCGCAGGATCTGTCTCTTCACCTCGCGCATCACTGCAGAGTCACCGACAATTTCATCCAGGCTTCCAGATTCACCCGCGGCACTCGACTCCGAATCGGCACCGGCATTTCGGCCCACGCATCTCGAAATAATGTCCATGAGCTGGCCGGTGTGAATCGGCTTGGAAAGGAAGTCATCGGCTCCGAGTTTCATCGCTTGAACTGCTTCGGCAATTTCGCCAAATGCGGTCATGAGCACAAACGGTGTCGCCGGATTGGCGTCGTGCCACCATTTCAATAGTTCGATTCCACTGGCGTCACCAAGTCGCAAATCGCTCAGCACCAGATCGATCTTCTCATTCAAATATTTGCGTGCATCTTCGGCACAGGCGGCCGCCTGCACCTGATACCCTTCGCTCTGAAGCAAACGCGTGAGCGCCGTTCGAGCGATCTGCTCATCTTCAACTACGAGAATCGTACCGAGCTTACTCATATGAAAATGGTCTCAAAGGTATGACCGTTCCATGTTGTATTAGTCGTCCCCGGTTCCGTTGCCCAATCCACAAGTAGATCAGGGAACCAGGACACGCATCGCGACACTCAAGCCACGATTTATTTTATGCCTAGCGGGCAGCGATTATAAAGCACGGTTCGGCGGATGCAATAGAAATCTCTGTTTCGAAAGGTCACTTCCAATCGATTTGCGACACGCCAAAGAGGGTCGAATTCGTGACACAATGTCGGGTTCGGCTGGGAAAGGGTGACAAACTGCCTGTGGTGCAGGTTCGGTGCGCCCACGGCATCTCCATCAAGGTGCATAAAGGGTGCCTGTTTCTCGCTGCTGCATTACACGGCCTCTTGGATTTCGTAGGGAACAGACCAAATGCGCTGGCATGCTGATTGCTTGACTACTGGCAAGCTCGCTCTGTGCAGGTGTGCAGAGCTTTGCGAACGTGTTGCACGGACAGTCAAAAGCAGTGTTCGAAAAGAACACCTCAATTTTCGGAAAGGGGATCGCGATGAGCCGGTTGCACCGAGTTTTGATTTTGGCGTGCCTCGCAACGATCAGCGGCGGATGTGCCAATGCGATACAGGGAAAGTGGTCGCTTGCAAACGTGGAGCCGACGGCCGCGCGTCGAGATTTTGAGTATACCAGCCTCACGCTCCAGAAGGACGGCACCTTCTACGGCGAAGCGCAGAACGGAAACGTGAAGTCCCAGTCAGGCACGTACAGCTATCATGACGGCATTCTGGATCTGGTCGCGCACAACGGCGAACGCGATACGTACGACGCCGCTATCCGAAGAGGCAAGCTGATGTTGGAGCAGTTTTGGAAGGGCAACAAGGTGAAAGCCGAGTTTATCCGAAAGGAATAAGCCTTTTGGAGTCTGGCAACTGTTCGCTCACGCGCCGGCAACCCATACTGGTCGTGTGTGCAGGAGGCGACAAATGAACCCGCTGGATGGTCAGACTGTTTCGAACTGGATGGCCGAGGCGGAAGCGGTTCGCTATCCCCCCTTGGAAGACTCTTTGCACGCGGACGTGTGCGTGGTGGGGGCGGGCATTGCGGGCATCAGTACGGCGTACCACCTGGCGCTGGAAGGCCAAGCGGTGGTCGTGCTGGACGCCGGCATTATCGGAGTGTCCGGAGAAACGCCACGGACGACGGCCCATCTTTCAGATGCCATTGATGATCGCTATACCGAACTCGAACGCCTCTATGGTCTGGAACACATGCGGATGGCGGCGGAAAGTCATACCGCCGCGATCAACCGCATTGCGCAAACGGTGAATGCGGAGGGAATCGATTGCGATTTCGCTCGACTGGATGGATACCTGTTCCTCGCACCGGGCGACCACCCGAAAGTGCTGGAGGACGAACGCGATGCCGCGCGACGCGCGGGCCTGATCAACGTTCACCTGGTCCACCATAACAAGCTGGGCGAGCATCCTTTAGGCCCCAGCCTTTGTTTTCCGGAGCAGGCGCAACTGAATATCCGGCCATACATGCAGCGCTTGATCGAAGTGATTCAGGCGCGCGGCGGACGCGTGTTTGCCGAAACCAGAGTGACCAAGATATCCGGCGGAAAACCAGCACGAATCGAAACGGAACGACAAGCGACAATTACCGCCAACCATGTGGTGATCGCCACCAACTCGCCGTTCAATGATCGCGTGGTGATGCATACCAAAATTGCGGCCTATCGTTCGTATGTCATCGCCCTGCCGGTTCCACTGGGATCAATTCGCCCCGCGTTGTATTGGGACACTGGTGATCCATACCATTATGTCCGATTGGCGCACGGTGCTTTGGGAGAGCGCAACGAAGACCTGCTCATTGTCGGCGGTGAAGACCATAAGACCGGCCAGGCGGAGGACGGACCGCAGCGCTGGGCTCGGCTGGAGAAATGGACGCGTGAGCGAATTGCCCTCGCCGGTCCGGTGCGATACCGATGGTCCGGCCAGATTATGGAGACGATCGACGCACTGGGATTCATCGGGCGCAACCCGCTGGACGCAGACAATGTCTACATCGTCACCGGCGATTCAGGACACGGAGTCACCCACGCCACCATCGCCGCGATGCTCCTAACCGACCTGATTTCGGGAAGAGCCAACCCATGGGAGAAACTTTACGACCCCGCTCGGAAGACACTCTCCGCAGTGGGACAGTTCGCGCGCGAGGGCCTGAATGTCATGGCCCAATATGCGGACTACCTTACGATTGAGTCCCTGGAGAACGGCTGCGAACTCGGCTGCGGACAGGGAGGCATTGTTCGTCACGGTCTAGCGCCGGTGGCCGCGTATCGCGATGAAAATGGAATGCTGCACGAGCACTCCGCCATTTGTCCACATTTGGGTTGCGTGGTGGGCTGGAACTCCGCGGAACACACCTGGGATTGTCCCTGCCATGGTTCGAGGTTCAGCGCCACGGGTGCCATCATTTGCGGTCCGGCCGTGCAGCCACTGGCCATGTTGACTTCGGAAGGCGTGTCGCAGGGAATCACCTGACTTGGGGATTAACTTTGATGAAGAACAAACGGGAACAATCGAAAAACGATTCGGGTTCGCGACAGCGCGTGCGCTATGCCGTGGTCGGGCTGGGCTATATTTCGCAAAGTGCCGTGTTGCCGGCTTTTGCCCATGCGCGCACGAATTCTCAACTGGTTGGCCTGGTATCTGATGACCCTAAGAAACTGGCCGAACTTGGCGCAAAATATGAGGTACTGCCGGAGAACTGCTGTTCATACAGCGAATTCGACACCTTCCTGAAAAAAGGCACGGTGGATGCCGTCTATATCGCGCTGCCCAACAACATGCACTGCGATTTCACGATACGCGCCGCGCGACAGGGCGTGCATGTGCTGTGTGAAAAACCGATGGCCATAACGAATGATGAATGCGCGCGGATGATTCGCACGACGGACGAAGAGCGCGTGAAACTGATGATTGCTTATCGGTTGCATTTCAACCCGGCCAATTTAATCGCGGTGGAGGTCGCGCAATCCGGACGGCTGGGGGCACTGCGGCATTTCGAATCCGTCTTCTCCATGAATGTGAAGGCCGGGGACATCCGCTTGCAGCGCGCGCTCGGCGGCGGCACACTTTATGACATTGGAATTTACTGTATCAATGCCGCGCGGTACCTGTTTCGCGCCGAACCTATCGAAGTCAGCGCCATGTGTACGCGATCGGAAGATCCACGATTTCGCGAAGTGGATGAAACGACCAGCGCAACGCTGTTGTTTCCTGATGGGCGGCTGGCGAGCTTTACCTGCAGTTTCGGAAGTGCGGATACAGCGCACTACCGGCTGGTGGGCACGGAGGGTGAGCTGACCCTGGACGCGGCCTATGAAATCGCCGAACCCATGCGCCTTTCAGTTTCGTCCAACGGCAAACGCACCACCCGCAAGTTCACTCGACGCGATCAGTTTGCGCCCGAGCTGATGCATTTTTCGGATTGCATCCTGCATGACCGGACGCCAGGCCCATCCGGCGAGGAAGGTCAGGCCGATGTGCGGATCATTGAGGCCCTGTACCGTTCGGCCGCCGAAGGTCGCGCGGTCACTTTGGACAGCCCGCCGCGGGTACATTCCAGACCTTCGTTGGAACAGGCCATCAGTCGCCCGCCGATACGCAAGCCCGTATTGCTTGGGGTCAGCTCCCCTTCCATGTAATCGGAAAGGGCCGCGCAACCGACAGGCTGGTGCACTCCCTGGTTGCCCGCTGTGCGCCAACTGGATGAGTGTCCATTAAACGGCACTCGGTCCGAATGCGACAGGCGCGTTCGTCAAGGCACTGCAGACTTCTCTGCTCAAGCGATCTTGCATTCCCCATGTGTGCAAAGGAATCAGAGGCACCCGTCCGCCGAGTACGAAAGCGATCGCCGCCTATGCACCGCGCGCCGATCATGTGCATCCGCGCAGTACATAGATAAGCAGCAAAACCGGAACCGGTATCCCGAGGAGCCACAACAAAACCCAGTTTCTTGCCCGGCCGGCTCGTCGGTGCTGAATCGTTTTACTTGTCGTGAGTGGACACTCCAAAAGGTAAGTTCTATGGGAGGTGTCACGCAAGCAATTCGCATGCCAGTAGTTTTCGTTCGAGCTTGCGAAGAGTACCCCACATTTGCCGGTGAAGATTTGCTCCTGAACAACTTATTGCCATACCCAGCGGACTTTATGTCGCACCGCGACAGTGCGCCGTGCGGGAAACCCCCATATTGAACCGAATGCCGTGATGGCATGCTGATTGCAATACTTCGTGGATGCCGCATCGAAGTGGCGGCCCGAAAAGGAACACCGAGCAGAAAGGAAATCATCATGAGTCGCTACCCATTACATGACCACGACGTTGCTGAAAATCTCGACCCGATTACCGGCGCTCCGGGAGCGCATCCCGTGGGTGTGGGAACGGGTGCGGTGGGCGGCGGAATTGCCGGTGCCGTAATCGGGACGGCCGCTGC
>CAZKIN010000031.1:7090-23209 GCA_964552515.1 uncultured Phycisphaeraceae bacterium | reverse complement strand
CAATTGCGCCATGCAACCGGCGCTTACAGGCGCGAAGAGTCCCCGCTCCATCCTCCTCGTCCTGCCCACGTGGGTCGGCGATTTTGTGATGGCCACACCCACGCTGCGCGCGATTCGGCAGCGTTTTCCCAAGGCGGAGATTGCGTTTCTGGCCGAGCCGAACCTGGTGGATGTGGTACGCGGCGGGGACTGGATGGATGACGTGCTGGAGTGGCCGGTAAAGGCGCGGCGGCAACTGTGGCACCGGGAATATCGGGCGCTGGTCGCACATCTGCGCGAGCGCGAGTTTGACTGGTGCGTGCTGCTGCCGAACTCGTTTCGATCGGCGCTGCTGGCGTGGCAGTGTGGAGCGCGGCGGCGGATCGGGTACAACCGCGACGGGCGGTGGATGCTGCTGAATGATCGCGTTGCGGTAAAGAATCGTGCTGCCGGGAACTCCAAATGGCAGTCGGCAATTCCGGTCCCGCACGGGAGCGGTTCGTTAAAGGATCGGTACGAAAACGGTCAAGGCGACTCCCCCACCGCTAAAGCGATGGGCCACCCGGCCACGAAGATCAAGATGGGGCGCTATGTCCCCATGCCGATCGTGGAGTATTACGCCGACCTGGCGGCGCACATCGGGTGCAAGCGGCCGGGCGATC
Organism: uncultured Phycisphaeraceae bacterium; assembly: GCA_964552515.1. Classification (GTDB taxonomy): domain Bacteria; phylum Planctomycetota; class Phycisphaerae; order UBA1845; family UBA1845; genus JACQXM01. Next base: position 22,568 of record CAZKIN010000031.1, on the reverse strand, counting down.
GGCTGGAGCTGTTTACGACGGAGGACTGCGACGAGAGCGTGCATGAGCGGCTGCATGGGCTGGGCATGGTAAATCAGCACCCGCTGGTGGTGATGAGTCCCGGGGCGAAGTTCGGGGCGTCGAAGTGCTGGCCGGCGGAACGTTTCGCGGCGGCGGCGGACCGGCTGATCGCGGAGTGTCAGGCCAGCGTCATCATCACCTGCGGACCCGGCGAGGAACCGATCGCACGGGCGATCAAGGCGGCCATGACGCGACCGGCGGCGGTGTGCGACGAGCGGAAGTTTTCGCTGGGCGAGATGAAGTCGCTGGTCAAACGCTGCGACCTGTTGATTTGCAACGACGCGGGCATCCGCCATTTCGCCAAGGCGTTCGGCGTGCCGGTGGTGACCATCTTCGGCCCGACGCATCCGGAGTGGACGGCGACGAGCTATCCGCGCGAGACGATCGTGCGCATCGACGTGGACTGCGGTCCCTGCCAGCAGAAGATCTGCCCGCTGGGGCATCACCAGTGCATGACCGGCGTGGAAGTGGACATGGTGGTGCAGGCGGCGAAACGGTGGATCGGCGCTGCGCAAACGCAAAATGTCACGGTGTTGGCATAAATGAGCCACGCAAGCGTCATGATTGCACACGGTCGGAACGACGTTTCGCCAGCAGGCGGCGACGTCCTTACTATTACGTCGGAATATGCCCAGTTGCTCGAATCGGCCGGACTCAATTCCATCGAATCCATCTTCAACTATGCGGACGGCGAATCACTGTACAAGCCGGGGCTGGCGTCGTGGCGCGAGCGCATTCGCATGGCCGTGGCCGATGGCGGTGAAACGCACACGTTATATCTGAAGCGTTTCACGAAGCCTCCAGCCAGGGCGCGGCGCGAAGCGCGACATTGTGGAAATGGGGCGCGCAGCGTCGCGGGTGTGGAATGGAACTGGCTGCATATCTTTCGCGCGGCCGGGATTCCCTGCGCGGCGCCGGTGGCGCTGGCCGAGGAGTTCGTGCGCGGGCGCGAGCGGCGCAGTGCGGTGATCATGTCAGCGGTTCCGGGGCGGTCGCTGGAGGCCTGGGCGGCGGATTGGACGGTGGCGGATCGGAATATTATTGCCGATTTGATCGTCCCGACGGCGGATATTACCGCGCGGATGCACGCCCTCGGATGCGTCCATTGTGACCTTTATCTGCCACATTTGTTTTTCGGCCGTCGCGCAGAGAGTGTCGCTTCAGAGTCAGTCAGAAACGGCTCCGCGGGCCCCGCACCAAACGTCCATCTCATTGACTTACAGCGGGTGTTTCGCCCGGGTTGCTGCTTTGGCCGCTGGGTGGTGAAGGATCTGGCTTCCTTGCATTTTTCAGCCCAAAAACTGCTCCCGGCGGGTATGCTGTCGCGTGCGGATGCGCTGCGCTGGCTCAAGACGTACCTGCAAGTTTGCAAGTTGGATGCGCGTGGAAAACGGCTCGCGTATCGGGTCATCGGTCGGACGCAGTCCATGCTGCGCCGCCAGAAAGCGCGCCGGAAAACCGCGTGAAAATCGCACTTGTTTCAGAATGGCTGGACGCGGGTCGGGGCGGGGCGGAGACCTCCGCGCTGCAGTTCATTGAGCAATTGCTGAAGCACGACATCGACCTGCACGTATTCACGCGGAGTGCGCCGGCGAACGCGCCGCGGATGGCAGTACACACGATTGCGGCGCGCGGATGGTCGCGTGCGGCGGCGAGTCGGGACTTCATGGTGAAAGTAGAGGCGGCCGTTCAGTGCCAGCCATTTGACATTGTCCACGCGATCACTCCGTGCCGCCGGGCCGACATTTACCAGCCGCGCGGGGGAACAGTGGCGGAGTCAATCCAACGCAATCTCGCCCTGCGTTCCAGTGGACCAACTCGCCTGGTCAAGCACGTCGCCAATTTTTTCAACGCCAAACAGCGGAACGATCTGACGATCGAGCGGGAGATGATGCGCAGCGGCGCGACGGTTGCAGCGCTGTCGCAGTACGTGGTGCGGCAACTGAAGGATCATTACCAGTTGCCGGATGAGCGCATCCGACTGGTCTTCAACGGCATCGACCACGCGCCACGAAGCGCGACAGAACGGGAGAAAAGTCGAGCGAAAACTCGGAAGGAACTAGGCCTTTCGGACGGGGACCTGCTGGTCATTCTCATAGCGCACAATTTCAAATTGAAGGGTGTCGCGACATGGATGGAGGCCCTGGCCCTGTTGAGGTCACAGGGTGTCACGAATGTGCGATCGCTGGTGATTGGAAAAGGAGTGACGACAGCCTGGCAGCAAGAGAACCGTCGGCTGGGTCTCGAAGGCCACCTGACCTTTACCGGGCCGACGGATCGGGCAGCTGCCCTGCGCGATGCGGCCGACGTGCTGGTGCATCCGACCTTTTACGATCCGTGCAGCCGGGTGGTTCTGGAGGCGCTGGCGGATGGATTGCCGTGCGTTGCGTCGCGGTGGGACGGATCCGCGGAGATGATCGAGCCGGGAGTCAGCGGGCTGGTAATCCACGATCCCGGCGATGCGTCAGCGCTGGCGGAAGCGGTGCGGAAACTGCTTGACCCCGCGCTCCGCGCTGCGATTTCGGAGAAGGCGATGACGTTGCGGGAGCGTATCAGCATGGCGCGGCACGCGCGGGAGATGGCCGCGTTGTATGGAGACGTAAGAAGTAAAAAAAGTTTTGGGTAAAATTCCCCACACTGAAGCGTGCCAACCATGCACCCATAAAAACCGACGCGGCGCGTGGCCGACGGGCATTTTTTGCCGTGGTACGGCAAATTCAAGCCAAGCCTCCAGCTCATACAGCCGCATTCCACGAAACGTTTATCTTGCCAACTGGCGTATCGTTCGATTAACCTAGTAACTTCGTCGCCTTGGGACCAACACGCTTTGACACTCGGACGTGACTATAATGGTCAGGCTCTTCCGGATGGCGCGGAAGGCGATGAGTGAATGATATGGGTATGACGGAAGCGCTGATCAAACCCGTGGAAATACTCGTGCTTGGCTCTTTTGAGCTGGGAGACGAGTTCCAACAATGGGCGCAAACGCACGCCCTCCTGCATCACGCCTCCTCGTTCGATCACGCCCTGCAATATCTCCAAGACCAACCCATCGACCTGATCCTGTGCCCCGCGGCGGAGCTTCGCGCCCTAGGCGGTGCGACGTTTGCCGGTGAGGCGGCGGTCATCCTCGATGGCGTGCACCAGGGCGTGGGGATCGTGAGCGAGTCGGGTGAATTCGAATGGGCGAATCATAAGCTGCTGGGACTGACCAGTGATGTGCGGGCACGGATCAGCAAGTTCTGCGTGGAGACGTTTCAGTGGGCGCAAGGCGAGGCCCGCGGGGCCAATACGCAGGTGCGTGGACGGCGTTTCACCTTTTCGACGCCCGCGAACGAACATTTTGAAATGAGCGCCACGCCGGTGATGGACCTGCACCAACGGATCACGCGACTGGCGGTGGTGGTGTGGGATACGACGGCGTCGCGGCGCTTGCAGGAAAAACTGGATGCGATTGACCGGGCCGGACGCGAATTGCTGAGCCTGGACGCGGAACAACTGGCGCGGCTCGATACACAGGAACGGCTGTCGCTGTTGGAGCAGAAGATTCGCCGGTGCACGGCCGACTACCTGACGTTTGACTCGTTTGAAGTGCGGGTGTGGAGCAAGCGAACGAATCAACTGGACCTGGCACTGGCGTTTGGTCCGCATGCTTCGCAAGATGAGGATATGTATGCCGCACCGGAGGGGTATGGGCTGCGGGGGTACGTGGCGTCGAAGGGGCAAAGCTATATTTGTCCGGACATCTCGAAAGATCCGTACTGTAGACCGGGTACAGATCTGGGACTTTCGTCGCTGACTATTCCTCTGTTTCTGCATGACAAGCCCGTAGGTGTCGCCCACTTCACTTCCGACAAGCTCGCCGCATTCAACGAACACGACCGACAATTCGCCGAAATCTTCTGCCGATACGTGGTGCTCGCCCTCAATATCCTGGAACTGTTGATCACGGAGCGCCAGGCGGCCGCCGGCCGGGTAGGAAGCAACGTCATGGCCGAAGTCACGGCTCCACTGAATGACATCCTGACGGACCTGGAAGCGCTGACTGAAGACTACATCGGGCATGATGATCTGCGGCATCGGTTGCGCGGCATTTCGGAAAACGCGGTGCGCATTCGCGACATTGTGAAGGAACTGACCAGCACCAAGCCGGGGTTGGTGGGCGCTCGGTCGAAGGCGTCTCAGCGGCGCGATCCGGTTCTGGAAGGCAAGCGGGTACTGATTGCGGATGATGAAGATGTCATTCGGGACACGGTTCGCGACGTGCTGCTGGGTTATGGTTGCGAAGTCGCGACCGCGGGTGACGGTGAGGCGGCCATTGAGCTGCTGGGGAAACATACGTTTGACCTGGTGCTCAGCGATATTCGCATGCCGAAGAAGAGCGGCTATGAAGTCTTCGCGGCGACCAAGCAGGCCAACGCGGCGACTCCGGTGATTTTGACTACTGGTTTTGGCTATGACCCCAATCATTCGATCGTCCGGGCGCGCAAGGAGGGTCTGGCCGCGGTGCTCTTCAAACCCTTCAAGGTCGATCAATTGCTGGACGAAATTCGAATGGCGCTGAAGCCCGCGAAGTAGATCCGGTTTCATTTTTCCAGCCGCCCCTACTGAGGCTCGCCTCCCACTTTCGGTTTTGTATCATTACACCCATGGCCCATGATGAACTGGAGTTGGTGGAATGGCTGCGCAAACAGCAACCGTGCGACCCGCGGATTGCGCTGGGCATCGGCGATGATATGGCCGTCATCGCGCCGCAGGAGGGGTTCCTGCTGATCGCGAGTGATATGATGCTGGACGGGGTGCATTTTGATTCGGCGCGAGATGATCTTGCGGCGATCGGTCGGAAGGCGCTGGCGTGCAACCTGAGTGATTGTGCGGCCATGGCGGTGCGACCGCTTGCGGCGACGGTTTCGCTGGCGCTGCCGCGCGGGATGGTCCTCGATAAAGTAAGAGAATTGTTTCGCGGGATGTTCGCACTGGCGAAGGAGTTTGAAGTGACGGTCGTTGGCGGCGACACTACGCGCTGGGACCATCCGCTGGTAATTGATGTGGCGATCACGGCAACGGCGTATGCCGGAATTGACCCGGTTACGCGCTTTCGCGCGCGGCCGGGGGATCGGGTATTGGTGACGGGAAAGCTCGGCGGCAGCCTGAAGAGCGGACGCCATTTGCGTTTTGTGCCGCGCGTGCGCGAGGCGAAATACATAGCGGAGGCGCTCGACGTTCAATTGCACGCCATGATGGACATCAGCGATGGTTTGTCGCTGGACTTGTGGCGGATGTGCCAGACGTCGGGAGTGGGCGCGGTACTGAGCGAACGGGAATTGCAACGCGTGGTGCATGATGATGTGCCACCTGGTGGCACTGCGCATGGAGATGGCGACCCATCCGAGTGCCGCAGCGCGGTGGAGCGAGCGCTTTCGGACGGCGAGGATTTTGAGCTACTCTTGGCCGTTGATTCCCAAGCCGATTTCTCCCGGCTCGGGTTGCACCCGGTCGGCGACATTGTGGCGGATGGTTATGCGATGCGCCGTGGCGATGGCACGGTGGTGGACACTCAGCCCAGGGGGTATGTGCATTGAGCGCTTTAGAGAATCTCATCGTCCACACCCAATCACCTGAAGAGACGTTGGCGCTTGGCGCGACGCTCGGCGAGTCGCTGGGTGGTGGAATGGTGATCGGCCTGTGCGGACCACTCGGCGCGGGCAAGACGCAATTGGTGAAGGGCATCGCACGGGGCAATGCCGTGGCTGATGTCCGCCAGGTCACGAGTCCGACGTTTACGTTGCTGCAGGAGTATTCCGGGCGTTTGACGCTTTTTCATCTTGATGCGTATCGGCTGCCGAGCCCGGCCGCACTGGCTGCTTTGGGGTTTGATGAACTCATTCGACCGGACTCGGTGGTGCTGGTGGAGTGGGCGGATCGGGCACTCACGGTCCTTCCCGCGACGCGGTTGATGGTTCAGATTTCGCCGGTCGAAGAAACTGTGAGGGCCTTTGAGTTTACGCCTTCCGGCGAACGCGAGGCTGCATGGCTCGAAGGGTTGCACTTCCGATTGAAAAGCAAGATGATCCGATCCAGTTGATTGAGTCTGAAAATCCCGTAAGAAGCGAGTAAACCCTTGGCACGACTTGATGCGCGCAAACCCACGCAACTTCGCCCGATCGACATCACACGGGGCTACACCAAGCACGCCGCCGGATCGGTGCTGATCCGCGCCGGTGAGACGGTGGTCCTGTGCACCGCGAGTTGGGAGGCCGGCGTGCCGCCGTGGCGCAAGGGATCGGGCAAGGGCTGGGTAACCGCGGAATACGATATGCTGCCCGGCGCGACGCATACGCGGCGCGGTCGAAATCGATCCAAGATTGACGGGCGCACGCAGGAAATTCAGCGGCTTATCGGAAGGTCGCTGCGGGCGGTGGTCGATTTTGAGAAGCTCGGCGAGAATTCCGTGCTGATCGATTGCGATGTATTGCAGGCTGATGGTGGCACCCGCACGGCCAGCATAACGGGGGCGTATGTGGCACTGGTGGATGCGGTTCGTTACGCGGCGAAGCAAAAGCTAATTGCACAATCCCCCATTGTCGAACAGGTGGCCGCAGTGAGCGTGGGCCGGGCGGGCGGAAAAGTGCTGCTCGATCTAAACTATGCGGAAGACTCCGCGGCGGAGGTGGATTTTAACGTGGTGATGACCGGGGACGGCCGATTCGTGGAGGTGCAGGGAACGGGCGAAACCGGCACGTTTACGGCGCAGGAACTCTTGCGGATGACCAACCTCGCGGCCCGGGGAATTCGAGAATTGTTTGTGATGCAAGAAAAGGCACTGCGGAAGAGGAACGTGTAGTCGTATGAGTTTCGTTGAAGTGAATTCGCAGGCAAGTTCGAAGGGAACATTGCGTTCCCGTGCCTGGATGCCGTTGATCTTTGTTGTGTTTTGTGCCTACAGCGTGTCTCTGGCCAAGGATCCGCCATCGGGAAAGGGTGGACTTTTCGGCTCCAAGGGCGCGCCGTGGACCATTCGGTGCCTGGAGCTGCAGGGGCCCCATCGGCGCGAGAATATGGAACAGATCGCCGAAACATTGCGCAGCACGCCGGGAATCCGGCCCAAGGATGTTCTAATCCAGGATGATCCGGACGGCATGACGCGGCTGTATTATGGCACCTATTATCGCAAGACGGACGAGAAGACGGGAAAGCAATCCACGCCGAAGCAACTTGCCGAGGATTTGAAACTGATCAAGCAGCTGGGCACTGGGAACCAGTTCTTTTTTCTCCGCGCGGCCGCCGTCCGCGTCCCCACTCCGGACGTTGGAAATCCGGCCTGGCGGTTGGTCGATGCACCCGGACTGTACTCACTGCAAGTCGGGGTATTTGAACCCACTGACGAGTTTCAGGAGTTCAAACAGGCGGCTGCGGATTATTGCCAACTCCTGCGCGATCGCGGCTACGAGGCCTATTACCACCACGCCGAGGCGGCCAGCATGGTCACGGTGGGCAGCTTCGGCGAAGAAGCGCTGATTCCGCAGGAGGGCAAGCCGCCGACTTACAGTGCCAAAGTATTGTCACTTCAAAACTCCGATGAACTGCTCAAGTACAACCTGCTCAACGGGGCGATTTATCGCGCGAATTCTCCGTCGGCGGACAATCCGCGCGGTGAGAAGGTCCGCATCGCGTCACAGTTGGTGCATATTCCCGGACGCGAGCCGAGGCCGTGAACCCCGCGTCTTTCACGTTAGTCATCGCCACGACGAACCGGGGCAAACTGCGCGAAGTGTCCGAAGTTCTGGCGGGGATGGCCCTTACCCTGCGCAATCTTGCGGACTTTCCGGGGATTGAAGAAGCGGTGGAGGATGGCGCGACATTTGAAGAGAACGCGAGCATCAAGGCCATTCATTATGCGCGGCTGACCAACTGCTGGACGCTGGCCGATGATTCCGGATTGTGCGTGGATGCGCTTGGCGGCGCGCCGGGAGTTCATTCCGCACGGTATGCGGGAATGCCTTCCAACGACGTTGCGAATAATCGTAAGTTGATTGACGCACTCCGTGCAGTGCCGATGAACTTGCGCACCGCGCGATTTGTCTGCGCAATGGCCCTGGCGAAACCACGCGATGCGAAAGGTGGCGATGCCACGGTCGTGGCCACAGCACGCGGCGAAGTAGCAGGGGTTATTATCGACACGCCGCGCGGCCGCAACGGCTTTGGATACGATCCCCATTTCCTGATTCCGGCATTGGACAAGACCGCCGCGGAACTTCCGCCGGAACAAAAAAATGCCATAAGTCATCGCGGGAATGCGTTGCGAAACATGTCAGACTCAATTCGCCGTTTCTGCACGGCTCCGGTGAGGTAACAGGGCTGGATGGAGGGAAAGGCGTTATGGAATTTACGCTGGCCCAATCGCGTGAGGTGTTGTTTGCGACGCCCATGGTCTTGCGGGCGTGGCTTTCCGGATTGAGCGATCCGTGGATCATGAGCAATTACGGTCAGGATACGTTCAGTCCGTATGACGTGGTAGGTCACCTCATCCATGGCGAGCGCACGGACTGGATTCCGCGGGCGCGCATCATTCTAGAGCATGGCGAGGCCAGACCCTTCGAACCATTTGATCGCTATGCGATGTATGCGGCGAGCCGGGGGAAGTCGATGGTCGAACTGCTCAATACCTTCAGCGAACTTCGCGCCATGAATCTGGAAATACTGGATGACATGCAACTGACTCTCCAAGATCTGCAGCGCACCGGCACGCACCCAGCACTGGGACGCGTCACACTCCGGCAATTGCTTGCGACGTGGGCCGTTCATGACTTAAACCACGTCGCGCAAATCGCCAAAGCCATGTCCCACCAGTACAAAGAGCAGGTCGGGGCATGGAAGGAATACCTTTCGATCCTGAACAAATAGCCTGGCGATGGATCGACGCGAGGCGACGCATCAGATCGCGGTTGTTACCGGCAATAGCACGATCCGGGTGTGCAGCACACCGCACAGCGCTTGAATTTCCCCGGCGAAGGCGTGCGCCTGTCCAGTCGTACCGCGCAGCACCATGACCATGGCTTGCGAATGATCGTCAAGCGGAAAGTGACACGATGATGTCACCAATCCGCCATGCGCACATGTCTTCTCGGCAAGTGTCCGGGACACATCTGCCTTGTCCAGGTCCAGCAGAAAGGAGAGGACCATCACCACCGGTTCGCCGTCCCGGCGGAGGCGATCCGCAGTCAGCTGATCACGGATGAGATCACGTACCGCCTCGGAACGGTTTGCGTAACCCCGGCCCGAAATGTGCCGGTCGAAAGCGGCCAGCAGTTCGGTGTCCAGCGAGACACTAAAACGGTCGACTTGTCCCATGAAACTCCATTAAGACCGGCCGAGATACCGGTGTTTCAACCAATCGCTATTTTGACGTGCCGATCGCTTCCTTCAACAGCGCCCCGGCGTCGATAGTCACTTTCGGACTTTGTGCCGCCGGCTTGTCACCCTTGGCCAGTGCCACATGCATTTTCATGATGGCCGGCTCGATCACCACGCTGTGATACGTTTGCAGTTTGGGAGTCTCGGCACGCGGCTGCGCGACGGCTTCAAGCAGTGACCAGGTCTTTTCCACCGTCAACTTTTCTCCTTTGCTTTCCATGGCGGAGAGTTCGGTGAACAACTTGTCAAACCGATCACAGCTCGGCGTTTCCTTGGACTTGATGCGGTAATGATTGGTGCCAATGCCAAATTCATGTCCTTTGATAACGCCCACGGTAACGCGATCGGCGAAACCCGAGTGCCCGTCGTATTCGATGACCACGCCCGGCGAGGCGGTGGACCGTGCCCGCGAGGGATAGAAAACCGGCACCAGATTGCCCACCGCGCTGGGACGGGCAAGCAGAATTGCCTGAATGTCGCGGGTCTCGGTGTACGGCTTGGCCGCCTCAATGGCATCGCGCAATGCAATTCCACGCGGGCAAAAACCACCGTCCACCCATGGCTTCCCCGTCAGTACATCATGCATAGCGACGACCACCCCATCCTTGCTAAGTCCAGTCAGGCAACCGATGAATCCGGGAACGGTCACCGACACCCAGGATGCGCGCTGGCTGTCCGCCGGGAGCGCATTGACCACCAACAGCTGGTGGTCAGTCAGTCCCGGGATCATGTGCCAATCCAGGTTGCGTCCGCCCATGGTTTGAAAGTCGCTGGTCATCCGTCCCCAGGCCATCAACGAGGAGCAGGCGACCGGAGAAACGTCCGGAATACAGTTCAGTGCCATCAAGTCATCGAAAGTAATGGGGCGACCTAATGCCGGCACCTGCGGCGCGGTCCCGGATTTTTCGCTCATGCCTTTGATTATGCCATGCAGTTCTGCAAGGTGTTGAGCCTGAACGTGCATTTTTTTCGTGAAGGGAATGAGCACCTTCTCATACCCATCCTTGCCACCTTCAATTCCGTTCTTGATGAGCAGATCGAGGACTGTGGCAATTTCATCGCCGAGGAGGCGTCCCTGAGCGATGCCGCGTTCCTCGTCAGTTCCCCACAGCTGCAGAATTCGGATGCCGTCCTGTTCGCGGAGGCGACCCGATTCGGCTCCCTTGACTATCGCCTGTGATTGAACTGCAAAAAAGAAGAAGGCAAGGCAGCAGCAGACTCGGCAACGATTCAACATGGCGTCATTCCCAACAAGTAAGCGTCGTTCGCGTATTCCGGCAACCGACTCTACAAAAAAAGCCGGGCGTCGCCTAGCGCGCCCGGCCTTCGTCACCCTTTGGGAGGAATCGAAGTTTCGATGTTGTTACCTGACTGTGGTTCGTATTTACCGGCTGTAATGGAATCCAAACCCACCGCCGCCGTGCCCACCCGCTACGCCGAAGCCCCAGCTTCGGTGACCGCCATGGTGACCATAACCACCACGGTAACCGTAACCACCATAGTACGGGCGAGCATAGTGATGGTGGTGGTGCCCACCATACGGACGATAGTACCGTGGGCCGTAATAACCACCGTAACCGCCATAGAACCCGCCGAAATACACCGGCCGCGGATAGACCACGCGACTATAAACGGGCTGTACATACGTCACTGAAGGTTCGACATAAGCCACGGTCGGCTGAGCATATGTAACGGTCTGAGCGGGAACATATGCCGGGCCGTAATTCACCGTCTGGGTGGTTGTGACGTAGGTTCGCGAGTAATACGCCGGCGGTTCGGCCTTGGCTGAACCCGCAGTCAGGGCATAGGCCGCCGCACCCAAAACTCCAGCGACCCACCAGTTCACGCGTACATTCTTAAACATCGGAGTCTCTCCTTTTCTCGCTCGACGACGTCCTGCTTCAGTTGAGCAGTTGCCTGCGGCCGCTTCCTCGCGGCTCCATTCGTTTAGACATTCTACGAATGGGAATAGTTAGCGGTTGATAAATAAATCTTGCTGATTAGTTATCGGACTTAACAGTGGCTTTGCGCTGGTAAGCATCGCGAAGCTGGCCCATGATCCGCATGAAATGAACGCGATCCTCGGGATTCAAAGCGGCGAGAATATCGTGCATGCTTTTAAGGCGCACATTTCGATAACGCGTGTATGCTTCCCGACCCTTTTCCGTCAAATAGACGTCAATCCGTCGTCGGTCATGGGGATTAATCTGGCTGCGGACGTAGTCCTTGCCCCCCTGCTCTTCCAGCGCACGGATAATCCGGGACATTTGCGCGGGAACCACCCCGATGCGGCGCTGGATGTCCCCTACGGCCAGAGGCTCTTCTTTCGAGAGAACATCCAATGCCAGAAATTCTGTTTCGGATAGATCGTCGGAACCGGCGGGCTGTCGTGAACGTGCGATGGCGATGAGCTGGTAAAGCTCAAAGATTTCCTGGGCCATGCGATCAATGGTTTTCTGTGTATCAGGCATCGCATGCGTATTGTGCCGCGTTCAAAATATTTCGCAACCGTCAACTAGTTCGTTTTGGAAGAATTAGCCTCCGTGGAAACGTCGTTTCGAATGAGAAAAATCCACTCGGCGATCAAGCGAATTTCGTTGGCGGTTAGGCGGTCACGGAATGCGGGCATCTGGGCGCGCTGCCTTCCTTTGCTTCGATAGCGCAACTCGTGATCGGGGGATGAAATCATCAGCCCCAACCAATCGGCAGACCCATAACCGTACATTTCGGGCGCAGAAAACGTGCCCGAACGCTGCTCCTGATAACTGTGGCATTCGTTGCAGGTTTGCATGAAGACGCGGCGGCCCCGTTGCACCGAATCAGTGTTGTTTTCGTCCATGGTGGTGACATCAAGTGCCGCAAAACGCCCGGGGCTAACGGCCTCGTCCGCGAGATAGTCAGCCACGTCGTCGAGAGACTTCTCGAGTATTTCGCGCGTACCCGGATCGGCATTCGACTCCCTCTGCTCGGCCAACCATTCCTGCATCTTGGTATGCGCGGGCTCACCGTCCGGATTCTTCATCAAGCCGAAGTAATGCGGATGCAGGGGATCTGCAAGCAGGCCGCGAATCCAATCGCTGGTGGCGAAGCCGCCAAGGTCGGATGAAGTCGCCGGCTCGGCGGGCACTTCACCAAGGCCGTTGTGTCCATGAATTCGGTGGCAGGAAGCACAGTTGGCGGCGAAAAGAATTGGGCCGCGGGTTAGCGGATCAGTCAGGAGAAGCGCCTGCGCCCCCTCAGGCGGAATGCCGTTCGCTTGTGCCAGAGCCATGACACGCGCCGCCTGCCGGTCCGCACGGGCTCGGACTTGGTGAAATGCCGCGCCGGGTCGCAGATCGACCCAAAGTGCTTGCATAGCCAATGCCACTCCAACAATCACCAAAAGCGCGGCACCGCGCAAGATCCAGCGATGGAATGCCGGCGTCGACAGCTTCCGTGGGATCAGCGCTATCAGGAAAAGGAGTCCAACCATGGCCCCCGGAACTACGATTGCGGCGACCATTTCACCCGCAGCAGTATGGAAATACTTGAGCCATTGGAATAGCGGCAAAGCCCACCATTCCGGACGCGCGGGATAGTCTGCAGCTGTTGGGTCGGCCGGCGCATCAAGGTCATTTCGACCCAGGTGGTGGTGACGGAAAATCACCCAGCAAACCAGGGCCAGAATTGTTGCAAGACGAAGCAGCGCGCGTGAAAGTGCGTCAGAATGAACGCCTTTTGCCTGTTGGGCAACGGGTACCATGTTTGCATCACCGGTGTCGTTCAGCGGCGCGGGCATTGAAGCTACGGATGCGAGCGGTTTTTGGTCGTCGCATCCTTTATTGTCCACTTTGTATGCGCTCTTACATAACCGTGAACCGACAAAGTGCCGCACCAATAGGCACAAGATGGGAAGGTATGCAACATGCAACGCATACATACGGGTCAGCGCCATGGTGCCGGGCACGTCGTCACCGATGAGCAAACGTTTCAACGATTCTCCTACATAGGGAGTTTTCGCCAGAATATTGGTGCGCACGACGGTGCCCCAATAGGCACGCTGATCATAGGGCAAAAGGTAGCCCGTCAAGGCGAAGGCCAGGATGAATCCCAGCGTCCCTAGACCAACCCACCAGTGCCACCGATGAGACTCCTGCCACGGCCCCCGAAGAAGCATGACCGCAAGATACAATGCGGCGACCGCGATCAGGGCATCGGTAGCCACAACGTGCAGCCCCCGAATGAGCCACCCATAGGATTGCTCACTCTGAATGTGCCAAACGCTTCCCCATGCCGTGGTCGATGCGGGAGCGTATGCCGTAAGCAGGAGCAGACCGGTGGCTAATTGAATGGCCAGCAGGACGACGAGAACATGGAACAGACTTTCAGCCAGCCGCTTGAAGCCCATGCTTCGCTGAACCAGATCAGGTTGACCAGCCACATCACTCATTAACTGGAAGCGTGCCTTGCCATGGCCCAGTCGTCAATTGCGGAGCCTGAAAAAAAGCCATGGCTGACGATGCGTTCAACCGGCTGAGCCATCAACCTCACGAATGTTTAATCGGGTTAATCTTTCGTCGCAGAACGGAAATGATGTGTTGTCGATCGTCGGGAATGAGCACTCCGACATAAGTCACCACCACCGAAACAAGTCCACAAACAGCGATCTGTCCGAACAAACTGCCCCACGATGTTGCCGGCCAATAGTGGTTCATCCACCAACCGAGCAGCACCGCCGGAACCAGTCCGAGCAGCGGCGCGAGCAGTCCGCTCTTTAGAAAAACGCCCAGCGATTCACCCAGGGTTCGGCATCCATAAAGCGTCATCGCCACGCCGTACGTCGGCACGACCGGCGCAACGACGGCCAATGCGTAAGCTTGAATCGCCGTCGAACCACGCCAGGCAACCAGCAGCACGGCAAGCATGGACAGTGCGCCGGACACCATTGCGAGCCGCGCCGGAAAATGGTGCCGACCCATGCCATTTACAACGTTAAAAGTCGGCATGAGCAGCCAGAATGTTCCGAAGCCAATCGCCAGAATGCGCGTCGTGTTGGCGATGCTCGCCAGGTGGGCCGCACCATCCGGGCCGGGATAGTTCCTGCCCTGCCAGAGCTGCAGAAACGCCTCCGCGAATACGGCCAGCGCCAGCACGCCGCCCAGCGTAATCAGCGATGCATAACGCGTCGATCGGACAAAAAGTGTCCGTAACTTGTCACTTTCATTCATTCCCGCGTACCGCCCCGCCGCCGCCTTAACCGCGATGGTCGCGGCGATGACAAACGTGTGCACGCCGGTGATCAGCTCCATGGCCACCCGAAAATCAGTGGCCACCGCCGTCGAGATCTTCGCACCGATGACGATCTGGGCGAGCTGGGCGGCGACCATCACCGCCATCATGTAAATCACGGTGTTGATGCCGAAGACCGCCATATCCCAGACGAGCGCCCGCTCCATTTGCCACGGTCGCCACGCGATGCCGGGGCAGATGCGCAGGGCGTACCATGTGCGCACCAAAGCGCCGAGCAGCGTGCATCCACCCGAGATGACGGCCATCGCGACCAGCCCGCCGCCAATGTCGAAACGCCGCAACAACGCAAATATCAGAACTGTCATGAGCAAGTCAGTACCCAGTTGCGTGGCGGACATGAAGTCTTCGCGCTGCATCCCCGACAGCACCGCGGTGAAGGCATATTGCATAACCGTGACCGCCAGCGCGACACCGGAACAGATCACCATGACTCTCGCATGCGTCGCATTCTCCGGGTTAACGCTAAACCATGCGGGAAAACCTGCGGCGAGACCGGCAGTAAGCACAATGATGAGCATACCGATCAGCGCGAAGTATCCGCTTGCGGAATTGACATACCGATCCACGCCGGCCTGGTCACCACGCGCGAGCCCGACGGCCACCTGTCGAACCACCGCCCCGCGCAATCCTGCCTCAAGGATTCGCGTGTAGGCGAAAATCTGCCCGACGATGATCCACACGCCGTAGTTCGCGCGACCCAATACGCTGATGGCGA
>CAZKIN010000031.1:0-6990 GCA_964552515.1 uncultured Phycisphaeraceae bacterium | reverse complement strand
TGCCCGACGATGATCCACACGCCGTAGTTCGCGCGACCCAATACGCTGATGGCGAAGGGCAAAATGAAAAACCGCGTGCCGATGGTCACCACGCGGGAAAGCAGCTGCGTAACGGAATTGAGAATGAGGATGGTACGTTGTTGCATGGAGCCTGGTTTCGGCGCGGGGCAATTCTCTTCCTGAAAACATTATGACGGAAATGGCGCCCCCGAAATGGGAGTGCGCGACGGACCGATCGTATGGGGAGATCGGTTCGCGTGCGGTCGCCGCTGTACCACGGGGCCGGCTCGAACCACGCCCGCCGATGCCAACACCCCGCGCTGTTTCGCCAGAGCATAGGATCGCTCAATTATTGCGGCAAAGAACAGGTAAGTGAAATGCGGGGCAAAGCTGACCAGCATATCGATAGCGATTCCCGCGATCGCCCAGATTAGCAATGACCAAAGCACCGCGGACCCAATGCTGCGATAGGGATCCATCGTACAGCGCGCCAACCGAAACCCGCGTTGGACGATAATCCCGAAGAACACCAGCAACCAGGCCAAGCCAAGGAAGCCATGGTAGAACAACGCAGCAACATAGGTGCTGTGCGCGTTGAGGCCGATGCGTAGGAGCGGCGACAACTGCCCCTCGCCGAACAACCACGCCTGCGGAGACGCCGTGGCGATGTATTGTTGCCAGGCCCACATTCGCGATGCGCCGGTCTCGCCGATTTCACCGGCATCCGGGTTGTATGCCAGTTGCAGCCGCTCCCAGAACGCGAGGATGAGGTCCGGTTTCGCGGCAATTCCGAAAAGAATCAATCCGCATAATCCCCACGCATAAAATCGCGAACGACTCGCCACCGCCATCCAGCAAACCGCAACGCCCAGCGCAATGCCGCCGGTCCGCGACCCGGTGTACACCATACCTAGGAGCAGCACCGGTATGCACGCAAATAACACCAGTCTTGCCGTGGACTTAACCAGATGCCGAATATGGATCGTGAACAGTACGGACATTGCCAGAAGGGCAGCGCCCGTGTTGGGACTCATCAGCGATCCCACGCCGCGCTCAACCTCGCCCGCCACGCTGCGCAGGCGCTCAAATCGCTCCGCGGAGAAAATGGCGAACTGACCGGGAAACAAACGGTGCAAAATGACCGTACAGGAGGCGGCGGTCATGAAGAACGCAAAACTGATGGCCATGCGCCGCACATCGCGCTCATCGTCAATGGTATGCACCAGTACGAAAGCGTAGAGTACAAAAATAACTCCTTTGAGAATCGGCTTGAGTACCTCCATCGGCTGCAGTTCCGGCGAAATGTACCACCCGCTGAACTGCGCCATTACCCAGATCAGATAGTACGTGAGCGCACCGACCATGGTCAGCCCAAACCGCAGTGGTACCCCGCCAAGCAGATTGCGGCGAATCAGCACCACGGCGGCCATCAGGCAAATGAACACATCGTCGACGCCCGCGTTCCACGGCAGTAGCCCCAGCCGTTCCATATACAGGTGTGGATAAACAAAGATAATCGGCCAGAGCAGCAGGGCACCGACCTTCGGACTGACGAGAACAACGCCAGTCACGCAGAGTGCGAAGATGACGAGAATCGCAATGATCATGTCCAGTTGTCCAGCGTGCGACTTGCGTAATCATCGGCGGGTCGGCTGAAAAAATCCACGTTCTTCGGACGGGGGTCGGGCTTTACTTTGAATGCAACTGTCGATAGGACAGGACTTGATGAATGAAAATGCGCCCGGGAGGACTCGAACCTCCAACCTACTGGTTCGAAGCCAGCCACTCTATCCATTGAGCTACGGGCGCTGGTAAATCCATGAAAGCGGTATCGACGACCATCCTGCGTTGCCATTATAATGCGAACGGCCTCAAGGTCTACCGAGGCGGGTTGCTGCGCGGCGACCTCGCAGGAATCGACCTGAAGTGTGAGCCAACCGAAGCAACATGGTTGACCCCATTGGAGTTTGAATTCGAGCGCCGGCCGGGCCTGCCGTGCCATGCGCGGATTGTTCAGTAAGTGACCCTGGTGATTCATCGAAGGAAACTGTCGTGTCTGCGGCAAAAAAAAGCAAAGAAAAAGAAAAACCGAAGGACGTTGAGGAAATAGCCATCGAAGAACCGCTGGAAGAGGTGGCCGTACCCGAATTGGACGTCCCCGAGCTGGCGGAAGCTGTTCCCGCCGCGAACGGTGTTCCCGTTAAAAAACCCCTCGGCGTGAAGGAGGTCATCCCCTTCAAATGGAAGCTTGTGGGAACCGTGAACCACACGACGCTCACCCTGTTCAAGGCCGTCGAACGTGAAGACGTCGAGGCGCAGCTCGAACGAGTGGGCAAGGAAGGCTACTACACCGATCTCCGCATCCTCGAAAAAGACGCGAAGGTCATTCAACCCAAGCAGCCGCCCAAACCGCCGGAGCCCAAGGCAGCAAAACCCACCAAGGCAGCTGCGCCCGCGCCCAAAGCGACCAAGGAAAAACCAAAACCCGCTAGCGCAGCGAAGCCTCTACCGAAAAAAGTAGTGGTCGCAGCCAAAGCGAAAACGCCGGCCAAGCCCAAGAAGGTGGAAAAACCTGCCAAGAAAGCTGCGAAGAAAAAATAATGCGGCGCTCCGGAGTGCTTATTCCGCAAAGAGCGCTTCGATGAACGTGGATGGGTCGAACGCCTCAATGTCGGAAGGGGTTTCGCCAAGCCCCACGAACTTAACTGGAATGTTAAGCTGATCGCGGATGCTCACCACTGCCCCGCCCTTGGCACTGCCATCGAGCTTGGCCAGAAAAATCCCCGTCACCGCCACATGCTCGGTGAACTGCTTCGCCTGCACGATCGCGTTTTGACCGATCGTGGCGTCAAGCACCAGCAATACCTCGTGCGGCGCGCCGGGCATTTTCCGTTCAACCACTTTGCGAATCTTGGCCAGCTCGCGCATCAAGTGATCCTGCGTATGCAATCGCCCAGCCGTATCCAGCAGTAGAATGTCCGCCTTGCGAGAAAGTGCCGCTTCGCAGGCATCGAACGCCACCGCTGCGGGGTCCGCACCCTGCTGATGCTTTACCACCTGTACACCGATGCGCTGCGACCAAACCGACAACTGCTCGACCGCCGCGGCGCGAAACGTGTCGCACGCACCCAGAATCACCTGCTTCTTCTGATTGACAAAGTACTGGCCGAGTTTCGCAATGCTGGTCGTCTTCCCCGATCCATTGATGCCCGTGACCAGAATGACCGTGGGACCAGTTTCCGCAAAGCGGATCTGACGATCCGACTCCGGCCACAAGTCGGTAATGTGCTTCTTCAAATAAGCAGTAACTTCCTGCTCCTCAACGATCTCCCCCTTTTTCCAGCCGGATCGGACGATGTCCATGAGCTTGGTGGTCGTCGCCGGACCAAAGTCGCCCGAAAGCATGGTGTCTTCCAGCCGCGAGAGTGTTTCCTGATCAATCTTACGACCGATGCGCAGGACACTTCGCAGACCTGCGGCCAGCTTCTCGCGCGTCCGCGTAAGTCCCTGCTTTAGACGATCAAATAGCCCCATGATTAAGCGCTAACCCCACCCCCGCTATGTCCGCGGAGAATCTCGTCCAGCACGCCGTTAATAAACCGCGGCGAATCCGCACCGCCAAACTCCCTTCCGAGTTCAATCGCTTCGTCGATCGACACCTTGGGCGGTGTCAAGCCGGTCAGCCACTCCGCCAGCGCTACCCGCATGATGTTACGTTCCACCGGCGAAATCCGCGAAACATCCCATTGCGTGGAAGTCTTCGCGATCAATCCGTCCCAGCGCGGCATGTCGCTCCACACGGCGGCTATCAACTTGCCCGCCATGGTGCATACATCCGCATCGGCCTCTTGCAGGGACAGCCATTCTTCAAATCGCGGCAAGGGATCTTCCGGCTGCACCTCCCATTGGCACAATCCCTGCATGGCCAGAATTCGCGCGAGTCGGCGGGATGAAACCTGCGGCAGCTGATCCTCTTCGAAGTGTTGCATGGGTCAGACGGATGGTGGGAGTAGTTTGATCAAATTGGCGAGTTCAATCGCGCCCAGCGCCGCATCATAGCCCTTATTTCCCGCTTTCGCTCCGGCACGGTCGATGGCCTGCTCCAGCGTGTCCGTCGTGAGCACGCCATAGACTGTCGGCACACCGGTAGCCAGCGCGACTTGCGCAATCCCCTTGGCCGATTCACCCGCCACATAATCAAAGTGCGGCGTCTGTCCGCGAATCACACAGCCCAGACATACCACCGCATCAAACGCCTTTGATTCCGCCAGCTTCTTGGCGACAAAGGGAATCTCAAACGCACCTGGAACATACACAACCGTCACATCATCATCTTCACAGCCGTGGCGCTTCAGAGCGTCCAGAGCCCCGGCCAATAGGCGCGAAGTGATGAACTCATTGAAGCGACTTGCCACAATAGCAAATCGCTGGCCGGTCACCGTAAGTTGGCCTTGCAGGTTGCGGGGCATGGCACGAATTCCTCATGAAGCATCACCCGATGCGCGTGCCGGTAGAGTAACTTGGAATAAGACTGTGCGAAAGCGTCGCTGCGCCGGCATAGTCATGGGCCGCAGCCGGGTTAACGCCCCTTTTTCCCCGGTTTGCCCTCGTGCCGGGGTTCCGGCGGCATATCCTGCTGATTTCTGAATCCGGTGATTTGCGGAAGTTCTTCCGGCTTTTCCGACGGATGCACAGCGAACACCTCGACGCGGACGATCTCTTCAAATGGAACCGTCACCACAAACGCTCCGACCTTGTATTGGTCGTCCACCGGCTCACATTCAAACACCAGGTGTGATTTCGATCCCACATCCGCCACTTCCTTGATCTCATAGCTGAAACCATCGCGCAAATAGATCAGGGCACGAAGCTGCAGCTCATCAAAGAAATGGCGGAACTCGCCTTCTTCGGGGATCTCGGAAATGTCCTTGTCAGTATAGTGGTGGGCCACACAGCGCCGACGCGCCTCGTCTTTTTGCTGTCGAAATGACGCTCCGTGGAACCAGTCGTAGTTGAACATGCATCCCCTTTTCGGGCTAGTGCGCCGACCCGCGCGCCGCTACAGCGCCTGCTTGATTGTGTGCGGGTCCGAAAATTCGCCTCGTACACGTCGCCGCCGCAAACTTCCCTACAAAAGATACCATCCCCATCGACCAAGCAGGCGATCAACCGCTATGGGCCATCATGTCGGATAATATCCATGCCCGCGACCGCGAGGGGGGAACAGTAATCATCCGCCCGACGGCGGTCAACGCAACCCCTGTGCGGCCAATCGCTGCCCCCACGGTAACATAGGGTCATGCAGCCGGACAAGTTATCGGAGTTGATCAAAACACGCGCGCATGACCTGGGTTTCGAGCGCTGCGGCATGGCGCCCGCCGCCCCCCTGGATCGCGGCCCCTATTTGCAGCAATGGCTGACCAATGGCAGCGCCGGATTAATGAACTATTTGCAAAAGTACCTCGATGAACGAATGAACCCCGCCTTGCTCCTTAGCGGTGCGCGCAGCATCATCGTTACCGCCCTCTCCTATCACCAACCGACGACCGAGCCCCCGATCTTGCACGGTCCAAAAAAACAAACCGGCCACGAAATCTCGGTTTCGCAAATTGGCGCACCTCATGGCCGCATCGCCACGTACGCCTGGGGCGAAGACTATCACGTCGTCATGAAAGACAAACTCTTCGCCTTGATGCGGCAACTTCGTGCGGATTTACCTGATCCATTTGAATACCGCGTTTGCGTAGACACTTCCCCGCTCATCGAACGCGAAGCCGCCGCCCGCGCCGGCATCGGTTGGATCGGAAAAAACACGCTGGTCCTTCATCCGGACATCGGCAGTTATTTCTTCCTCGGTGCGGTGGTGACGACGCTCGATCTCGCATTCGACCAACCCGTCGACGATCATTGCGGCACCTGCACCGCCTGCCTCGACGCCTGCCCCACGCAAGCCTTCCCCGCGCCCTACGAAATGGACGCCAGTCGCTGCATCAGTTACCTCACCATCGAACATCGCGGAGAGATTGCACCCGACCTGGCGGGCCAGATGAACGACTGGCTTTTCGGCTGCGATGTATGCCAGCAGGTCTGCCCCTTTAATCGACATGCATCGGCCACCACTGAACCGCGCTTCGCCCCCCGACCGCCCGCGCCCACTGTCCCCGTAAGCGAAGTCTTGGATTGGACACCCGACGACTACCGCCGCACCCTGCGCGGCACCGCCATGAAACGCGCCAAGCTCGAAATGTGGCAGCGAAACGCGGAGATTGTAGCCAGAAACAGTATTTCTTCGGATAATCAGCGCCAAACCACATAACGCTTCGACCTCGACCCCCGTTACATATGAACGGTTGGATCGGGAGTGGGACGGACGGGACTCCCGCTGATTACAGGATCAGCAGCTCATGGACGAACGGTACCTCAACCAGATGGTCGGCACGCGCCTGCACATGGGCGTCGAACCCTTCTGCCTGCATTGTGGCTATGACATGCGCGGGACACCTTCCGGCCGGTGCCCCGAATGCGGCGCGGTGTTCCAACGCAAGAATTGGGAACGCGGCGTCGATGAAGTCCTGCAAAAAGTCAATGAAGCCGATGAGGCCGCCGCCCTGGTTCCCCTCGCGCTCGCTATCATTGTCTTCGGGGTCGTGCTGCGTCTCACTACTCTCATACTGAGCGGACCGGGAAGCGCCTGGGTTTCACTGGCCCGCCTCGTCGGTGCGGGGTGCGGGCTGTTCGCGCTGCTTATCCTCACCGGCCTGCAGCGCCACCGCAATCTTCCCGAATGGGCGCACGCCAAACGCACCATCCGCGCATCGCCAACCTCGGTCATCGTCGCGGTCTTCCTCGGATTCGTATTGCTCGCATCGGCCGTGGTGTCCAAGTACTGACACCCGCCAAGAACGATGCGTGCGAGACCCGCACATCATCCCCAATCCCACGCAAACCGATCCTTGAAATGATGGTAATAAAGCCCAATGACCCGTAGCG
>CAZKIN010000030.1:19894-23240 GCA_964552515.1 uncultured Phycisphaeraceae bacterium | reverse complement strand
TGATAGGCGAACATGATGCCGAAAGTGATGATGGTGGAGAAGACGATGGTAAGCGCCAGCAGGAACGCCAACTGCCATGAGGCGAAGGCATTAATCGCAATATGCGGGTCAAGCAATTGACTACCGCCGGGTCGCCCAAGGGCGAAAAAGGCGATGAACAGAGCCGCCGCAGCGAACTGGCCGAGGCTGAAGCGCCAGACGTCCTCCGTTTTTCCAAAGTGATCGACGACGAGAATATGGACACTGAAGATCAAGGCGCAAACCAGGCCCAGAACGGCTCCCAGGTCAAACCGGCCTTCATCCCGAAATAGTGACATCAAGGCGACACCTACCGTAGCGCAGGCCACCGCAACCCACATCATGCCGCTAACGCGATGGCGCAGCAGGAGCGAGGCGATGATCGGCGTGAACAGCACGGTAAGGCTGGTCAGGAAGGCCATCAGTGATTCGCTGGCGTCGACCAGGCCGTAATGCTGGAAGAGCATTCCTCCCGCGAGCAATGCGCCGCCCAGCGTCGACACAAGGGCCGTGCGTTTGGTCCAGCCGCGCAGGCTGCGCGGGAAAAAAATGCACCACAGAATCACGGTTCCGATGAAGCGAACGGCGAGAAATGCGGCCGGAGCGCTGGAGTGCAAAGTCGCATTGCCGCTGTATTCGACCAAGCGCTCACCCAGAAGTGCCTGGGCATTCTTGTTCCAGTTAAAGGACACACCCCATAATGCGCAGGCGATCAGCAGCATCAGGATAGCGCGGTGCTCGCGGCGGGAAGTTTCTGTCGATACTACCTGTGTCATGTTTTTTCCGATGGAAGCGCCGATGATCGATAGGTCGTAATGTTACCATGCCGCGCGGTACAAGTGCAGAAGGCTATCTGCGTCCACCGGTCGCGGGTTGAAGCCGGCGGTCCATTGTTGTGCAGCCTCTGCGGCCAAGACCGGCAACTGTTCGCCCGTTACCCCGCAGGCACTGAGATGGCGCGGCAATGATGTGGCGAATTGCAATTCCTCGACTCGATCAGCGAGTTCGATGGCGCTATGGCAAATCGAGATGTATGGATTGGTACCACCGGCGGCGTTGAAACGAATGACATGCGGCAGCATCAGCCCGACTGCGATCCCGTGGGTAATGCCACATCGTGCGGTCAGCGGATTGGCACAGGCATGCGCCGCGCCCAACATGGAAAGTTCGATCGCAATTCCAGCCAGGTGGGCGCCGAGGAGCATGTTCGCATGCGCCGATTGATCATCGGGGTTCAATAATGCACGGGGTAAGGCGGGCTCGAGCAGCGCCCATGCCTGTTGTGAGCATTCCAGTGATTGCGGTGTTTGCGCCTTGCTGCCCGCTGTTTCTATGGCATGCGCAACGGCATCAATCCCCGCGGCGGCGGCCACGCCCCGCGGCGCGCTCCGCGTAAGTTCGGGATCGAGGATGGCCACCCGTGGACGCAGGCCGCCGTCCACGGGAAGTCGCCGATCACCACAGGCCATTTTCTGGTGGGTTGCAGCGTCGCTGATGAGTGCGAAGGATTGTGCCTCGCTGCCGGTTCCGGAGGTCGTGGGAATGAGGATCATCGGCAAATGCGGTTTGGTCGCTTTGTTGATGCCCCAATAGTCGGCGACCATTCCGCCATTGGTCAAAATGAGATTGATTCCCTTGGCGCAATCCATGGCGCTGCCACCACCGAGACCCACCATGAAGTCTGCGCCGGAAAGTGCCGCCTTCTTGACACCTTCGGCAACATGTGCGGTCGTTGGATTCTCACGCACGCCGTCGAAAATCGCGACCGAAAGTCCGGCTTCCGCCAGCAACCGCTCTGCGACTCCCGCATGACCGGCGGCCTTTAGTCCCGGATCGGTAACCAGAAGCACGCGCGTCGCGCCCTGCGATCTTGCGAGTACACCCAACTCGTGCAAGCGGCCAGGGCCGTAGACCACGCGCACGGGCGAACACTGAAGGACTTGATGCGAACCGCCCACGATCATGCGGCGGGCTCGGCTTGAAACGCGCGCTGGCGATACAGGTGTTCGAATAGGTTTCCTTCGTGCGGCTGGTCCCAACTGATTTGATACGTGGGAATGGCTCCGAAATTCAAGCGATCGACGTTGCGTGAGGCCATCAGTCGGCGGCGGAACATGTCGTCATTGGTGATGGCGGAAACGACCAGCGTGCGGCCGATGGCTGCGGGCATGTCAGAGGTCGGGCACTGCACCACGGATGCAAAGGGGAAGAGAAACTCGCGATTGGCCAGCGGATGCTCCCGATCATCACACCAGATAATCGTTGGCAACAGCCACGCCACGCGTCCCTTACGCACGAGTCGGGGCGCACCCCGTATCTCCTGTGTCAGATCGATGGCACCCGGAACGCGCAGTTCGGCGTCGATCATAGCGGAAATGCGCTCGGCCATGGCGGAATTCGCGAACGCGGCAAGCGTGGCCTTTGGGTCATCGGCGGGCAGCGCGGTGACGGCGGCCAGTCGCTTGGACAGGGCTTCCGCAATCTCGCGACCATGACGGGGGGCCCAGATGGCCGACGCATTAATGCACGATCGTCCACCGTTGGCCGCGATGGAGGTTTCCATGATGTCGAGGTACTTTTTCCAGTCGTCGGCGGCGTCATCACCTAGGAGTACCTTGCTGTAGCCGGGTCCGTGAATTTCAATACGCGGGTCGTGTGCCCAGGCTTTCGTTGTGCCCGCATCGCCGAAAAGCATGGCGCGATCGACGCGGCGCAACACTTCGCCCGCACCGGCGTGATCCGTGGGGTAAAAGCCAAAGGCCGCGCGCGGAATGCCGGCCGCGCAGAGGGCTTCAATAATACGAAACGGCGTCCAGGGTTCCTCGCGGCCCGGCTTGAGAACGACTGGCGCTTTCAGAGCAATGGCCGGAATCCACAACGAATGCACGCCCGGCGAGTTGCTCGGCAGCACCGCGCCGAAAATCCGACCGGCGCGATAGAAGCTGAGCGTGCCACCGACATGTTCGCCGAAGCCGCGATCGAGAATGGACAAATCGAATCCGCGCGTCAGCCCGCGAATGACCACGTCCACCTCGGCCATCACCTTCTGCACTTTACCGGCATTGGTACGGCAATAGCTGACCGGCATGCCGGTGGTGGATGAAAGTTGCGCGACGTAGTCATCGAATGACTGAACAGAGTCACCCAGCGGAAGTCTCGCGGCCATGAACAGGTCGGCTGCACGGCGGCACTTTGCGATAAGCTCAGCAACGGGAATTGACTCCAGCACGTCATCGGGCCAGTTGGCGATATCCCGGCCTACCAGTCCGCTGTTGGCCTGGCTGACCCGCGCAATCGGCTCGCCGGTGGCATGGTGGACCAGCTCGAC
>CAZKIN010000030.1:11843-19794 GCA_964552515.1 uncultured Phycisphaeraceae bacterium | reverse complement strand
GCACCATCCCAAGGGTATTTTTCGCAAGGCGGATGTCGAACGGCTTCGTCGCGCTCCAGGAATCGCGGCATGAAGAATTCCTTCGTCAGTGTGGTCAGGCGAACGCGACCCAACTTGCCATATTCAACCACGCGGCGCGGTTGATCGGGATCGACCACTTCGATCATCGCGCGCGGCACCGGCGGGTGATAAATGATGCTGTGGTTGTCCGCGGGATCAAACGGCTTGTGGCAGGCGAGTCCCATCAATGTATTGCCGTAAGTCGGCACGAATTCAATCTTGCCTTCGAGCAGCTCCTCGCGTGCGAAGCGATGAAACTGCGCCGTGAGCTGCGTGCCGCCGCAGAACACACCCTTGATCCCATACTTAACCAGCGAGACTTTCTCGCATAGCGCCTCCAGCAGCTTCGGGGTAGTGAACAGGCATTCAATGTTGTCATGCGACTTGAGCAGCGTCAGACCCTGATTGATGACATGGTCCTTGTATTCATGCATCAGGTCCATGCGGCCTTGCTTGATGAGCTTGGTCACCCAGCGCGGATCAAGGTCCACGCAGAAACAAATGCCGCCGCGATGCTGTGCCAAGTGCTCCACCGCCAAGCGCAGCCTGCGCGGACCGGAAGGTCCGAGCATTAGCCAATCGGCTCCGCGTGGGAAGGCGGCGTCGCTGAGTGTTTCACTGAACTGTTCGTAATCGATCCGAAAGTCATCGATATTAATACGCGTCTTGGGGCGACCTGTGCTGCCCCCGGTTTCAAACGTGTAGATGGGCTTATTCGCCAGGGCCCTGGGGACCCAGCGCCGCACGGCACCTTGCCGCAGCCACTCGTCCTGAAAGTCATCAAACTTGTCGAGGTCGTCGTACTTCAGTACCTCGCGGCGCGGATCCCACTTCAGACTCTTAGCGTATTCCAGCCAAAACGGCGTACCGGTCTGCGGATCGAAATGCCAGGCAATGACCTCGCGCGTGTGCGCATCCAACCGTAACTTGGCCTCGGACACGCGCTCTGCCAGTGTTCCGCCCCGCGTTGAGGCTGTCGTCGCGCCCATGATTACTTCTTCTCCTCAACGGCGTAGAGCGTGCGGCGGTTGGTGATATACAGCGTACCGTTGGCCACCACAGGCGTGGTGTAGACCGAATTCTTCATGTCGATCGTGGCAATTTCCTTCATTTCCTTGCCATGTTCGAGAATGACCAGTTCACCATCCTCATCACCCAGCATGACTTTGCCATCCACCACAAACGGCGAACCCCACACTGCTGATTCGGTGTCGTATTTCCAATGCTGTTTGCCGGTGAGAGCGTCGAAGCAATAGAGGAACCCGCTCAAGTCCGCGTTATAGACCAAGCCATCGGCCACCGCGGCAGTGGAGATCGTTCGATTGAAGTCCTTGTTGCCGACATGCCACACCTTGCCGCTCTCGGTAATGTCGCCGGTCTTGGTGGCGTCGATCGCAAAGAAGTGTCCCGGCCCTTCGCCATGCTCCGGATCCTGGCCAACCGCGAGGTAAACCTTGTTATCCCAGACAACCGGGGTACTGATGATTTCGTTGCGCGTTCCCCGACCGCCGAGAATGTACTTGGAATCCTTGGGATTCAGATCGAACTTCCAGATGAGTTCACCGGTCTTGGGCTCCAAGCCGTATGCCCAGCCATCGCCGCCGCCGAAAATCGCCTGTCCCTTGCCATTGATCACCGCATACGTCGGCGACGACCATTGACCGTGATAGATATTTTTCTCCGGGTACTTTTTGTGCCAGAGCAACTTGCCCGTTTTCTGGTCGACAGCGACAAACGACGGTGCATTAGGCGACGGCAACTCCAAGTGACCTTCGTCCACGCCGTTGGAGGTAATCAAGAAAATAATTCCCTCGGCGATGACGGGCGATGATGTCGCCAGGTTATGCGGAAAGACACCCAATTCTTCGATCATGTCGAAGACCCAGATGAAATCGCCGTCCATGCTCTCCGCGTACTTTTCATCCTTGTAGGGTCCGTCGTTTTCTCCGTCGGTAAAACCTTCGACGTCGGCGCAAACGACTTCACAACGATTGCTGACATAGTAAAGTTTGTCTCCGTCGACAAAGGGCGCCGAACAGATACCCTGCTCGGGCCAATCGTTGACCCGGCCAGTCGGCAGCTTGTCATGCGTCGCCTGCCATAGGAGTTTTCCGGATTTCTCCTCGAACGCGAGCATGATTCCTTTGTCGCCCTTGATCTCAGGGCGGAAGGTGCCGCCGTTGTTGGTGCCGACAAAAATCTTGCCCTTATGGATCGCTGGGTTGCCATATGTTTGCGATCCGAGCGGCGCAGACCACTTAATGTTCACGCCGGAATCCACGTCCCATTTGGCGGGAATTCCCTTTTCGCCGGAGACCATGTTGCGATCCGTCGAGCCGCCCCACATCGGCCAATCACCGGTCTTGGCTTTCGCCAATGGCTCGGCGCGGACAGTTCCGCAAAGGGCGCTGCCCATCGCGAGTATCATTCCAAACGACAGCATTTGATTATTCATTCTTAAACACCTTCACGTTATCAAAGAAAACTTCCGGACCCTTGCTCTTGGCCGTCGTGCCGGGCGAAAACCCATATAGACCGGCACTGCCTTCCTTATTGGGACTGGGATCGGTCAGCTCTATAGTCCACTCCGTCGGTTCGGCCTCTCCGCGCTTCCACACCTTGCCCTGTACCAAGGCTTCCTCTCCGCGCAAGGTTACCGAGAACTTCATGCGATACCATACGTCGTTCTGCCACGTGAACGGCACATCCTTCCGGATGCGCGGAACCGTCGACCACGACTCGGCGCGCAACACCTGATCCGCTCCCTGCAGGGCGAGGTTATAGCGGCTGTTTACCAATCCCATATCCGGCAGGAACTTGGTGGCCGCGGTTTCCCGAATTCCGCCAAGAATGTCCGCCTCAATCACGTAGCCCCCCTCGATCGGCGCAGTAATATAAGGCTGCACGCGCATAAATGGGGGAGAGGGATTCTCCGCGAGTTTGACCAGTACTTTGCTGCCATCGCGCTCGACAACTTTCGCCTTCCGTGCCACGCCGACCCACCCCGGTGGCATGCCGTCCACCTCTATCCCTTCGAAGTCCACGTCGAACGGCAGCTTCGGAATGATCCGGACGCGCGCCTTCGCTTCGATGCCTTCATGCAACGCAACCACATAGCCCGCGGAAAAGACATTGTCCGTGGCGGCGGTGAACGTACCATCCTTTTCGATGGTACCCTTGGGTCCTTTCAGCGACCAATAGGGGGCCAGTGCCTTTTGAAATACGGTATCCTCCGTGAAACGCTTGGAAGCAAACTTTACCGTCTCGCCCGGCGACAACGTGATGTCAGCAGGAAACACGTGCACGGGTCCCGTGTAAGCGGCATTGGACTGTTCGGGAATTTTCAACGCAGCCTTGGGCTGATCGACCGTCGTGCCTTTCATGCCCAGACAGTAGGTTCCATATCTCGTTTGAAAATAAACGCGTCCGCCGTCGATCGCCGGCGAGCCGAAGAGTTCATCCACCAGACCGTCCGGTCGCTCGAAGACTTCCTTGTCGTGCGATATGCATTCATCACCCATATCCTGCAGAATGTGAAAGATTCCGTTCTGCTCTCCCACATAGATATAGCCGTCAGCAGTTACAACCGGCGACCCCTTGCCGACACGACCCAGGCTGTATTCCCAGATTTTTGAACCGTCAACCACGTCGTAGCATAACAGGTTCGCAGAGTTGTCCACTACATAGATCCGCCCATTGGCATAGGAAGGTGACGCGTATCCGACACCAACGCCGTCGGCGCGCCATACTTCACCATTTGCAGTGATGTCGCCCGAAAGAGTTCCTTCGATACACGACAGGCGACCCATCTCGGTATTGTCCCAGTTTTCTTCGCTGTGTCCGATGATAATGCGCTGACCATGCAGGATTGGGGTCACATTGAGCCCACGTTTGCTGAACCGAAACTTCCAGACTTCTTCGCCGGTTCTCGCTTTCAATCCATATACCGTTCCCTCACCGTTGGCGAAAATAATCTGACGCATTCCGTTCAGGACCGCGGTAACCGGCATGGCATATGTGGTCGGATCAGTGGGCGCATCGCCCGGGCCGGTCCACCACAAAACCTGTCCGTTCTCCTTGTTCAGCGCAACGATGCGATGCCGCATCGGGGCCAGATCACCC
The DNA here is from genome assembly GCA_964552515.1 of uncultured Phycisphaeraceae bacterium. GTDB lineage: Bacteria > Planctomycetota > Phycisphaerae > UBA1845 > UBA1845 > JACQXM01. The sequence continues at coordinate 15,612 of CAZKIN010000030.1, read as the reverse complement.
CACGATGAATTGGAAAACGCCATGAGAATTCGGTTTTCATCGACCACCGGATTGTGAATGCGGCCACCATATCCACTGATTCGCCCGAACATCTCGGTCAATGATGTCTTCCAAAGAATTTTTCCATCGCGGTCATAGGCGAAAAGTTCACCGCCGGTGCCCTGGACATACACGTTACCGGTCAGCGGATCACCCACTGGCGACGTCCAACCGACGCGGTTCTCGACGATGTCCGTATGGAATACGTTGAACGCGTGTTCCCACATCTGCTTCCCGGTGTACGCATCCAGACAAAGCACGTGTTCACGCGTCGTCAAACCTTCGCCCACCGGACCGTTCATGTACAACCGGCCACTCATGACAATGGGCGTCGAACGACCTCCCACCGGCGATTTCCAGACGAGGTTCTTACCATCCTGCGACCATTCCTTCACCGCAGCATTAAAGGGAACCGCGCCATTATCCTGCGGACCGCGCCATGACGGCCAGTCCGCCTGCACGCCCGACGCTACCCATCCGCACACCATCGCCGCGCTGATCATCCGTCTCGCGTTCATACTTGTGCCTCGCGTACCTACGATCCAATTTTTCATGAATCCATTGTAACAAAACCACCAAACCCGTCACATTCACGCGGATGTCACATACTCAGCGCACCACGCGCCGCGACTTCATCTCAAATCGCGGCAAGACACCCTTTCTGACAACTTCCAACAACGGTCGAAAGTGCAGATCGCGGTGTATGGCCTGCTCCACGCGGTGCAACAAATCGGCATCCGGCACGTCCGCGGTTTTCTCGATTTCCACTTTGAGCTCGCTCATTCCCCCTTGGGGCACCACGGACAACCGAAATTCCAAGACCTCTTCAAACCGGCGCAGGACGGCCTCCACCGCGGAAGGAAAGACGTTGTTTCCGCGGATGTGCAGCATGTCATCGACACGACCCACGATTCCGCCTTCCGCCCTAGAGAACCACCGTCCACAGGCACAGCGGCCGCGCGTCAATGTCACACGATCGCCGGTGCGATATCGAATCAACGGACTCGCGGTGCGGCCCAGCGTCGTGATGACCAACTCCCCGGACATGCCCTCCGCTACCGGCAATCCGGTATCCGGATCGATCGCCTCCGCGATGAATTCGGAATCGATAACATGCATGCCACCGGGCTGTTCAACGCATTCAAACCCCCACGGACCCGTTTCGGTCATTCCAGCGTGGTCGCTTACCCGAGCGCCCCAGGCGCGCTCAATCTTCTCACGCACCGCCGGAATGTTTCCCCCCGGCTCACCCGCCACGATGAGCAGCCGCACCCTGGACGCGGCCAAGTCCACGCCTTCTCCAACCGCGGCCTCCGCCAGGCGCAATGCATACGTCGGCGTACAGCAAACCACGGTGATGGCATGGTCGATGATCATCCGCAGCCGATCCGGTGTGGACATACCGCCGCCGGAGAGACAGAAATTACCCAACTGTTGTCCCGCCTCAAACGCCATCCAGAACCCGATGAATGGTCCAAAAGAAAACGGGAAGAAAATTCGGTCTCCGGGCTCCAGGCCCGCACCGACGAACACCACGCGCCATCCCTTCTTGCACCACTCCCACGACTCCGCGGTATCCAGCCAGTACATCGGCCGGCCCATGCTGCCGGATGTTGCGTGCATGCGCAGGTATTCGCGCAAGGGGAAAGTAAGGTTGCTCCCATAGGGAGGATGCTCGGATTGGTCTTGCTGCAATTCCGCGCGGGTAGTGAAGGGTAGCTGCTCCAGCGGATCGCGCATGGCGTTGAACGCGATACCCTTCAACTTATGTTGATAGAACTTATTGGATTTTTGTACCGCCGCGAGCAGTGCCGCGAGCTTGGCACGCTGGACGCGTTCAATCCCCGCGCGATCCAGCGCTTCGTCAACGGGTAAGTGGAAGCGATTCATGGCAACCTGATCAAAAGGAATCGAAGGCCATTCGGGTGATAAAGCAGTCACCAGTTACCCGCGACGTAGTCCACCTTACAAGTCGCGGGTTCCGATGGAACGAATCGATTGTAGCCCCGCAGTTCGCCGCGGGGTATACGCGAATCATGGGGTGCGGATTTCGTATGGCACAAAGGTCACTTTGCCCATTTTGCATTCTGACAATTTCATGCAATCTCCCCACGGGCTGCCTTTTTCGCTGCAATCATCTAAAGTATGGCTCCGATTGGCCGCGCGATGGCGCGAAAATTCCCCAGGAAAATACCCATGCGGGTTGCCTATCTCGTATCCGGCGCGGCGGGCATGTATTGCGGAAGCTGCATGCGCGACAACCGACTCGCAGCCACCCTTATCCGGCAGGGCCGCGATGTCACGCTTCTGCCCATCTACACGCCAATCCGCACCGACGAACCCGATGTCAGCAGCGAACATGTTTTCTTCGGGGGCGTCAATGTCTATCTGCAACAAAAATCCGCCCTCTTCCGTCATTCCACGCCACTGCTTGACCGTCTCATTGATTCACCCACGCTGCTCCGCGGCGTGTCGCACTTTGCTTCCAGCACTTCGCCCGCCGATTTGGGCGCGCTGACTGTTTCCATGCTCAAAGGCGCGGATGGCGAACTCGGTAAGGAGCTTTATAAGCTCATCGCGGGATTGCGTGCCATTCAACCGACACTCATCCACCTCCCCTTCCTGATGCTGGCCGGACTCGCCAGACCCCTGCGCGAAGCCCTCCACGTCCCCATCGTTTGCGCCATGACCGGCGAGGATATTTTCCTCGACGCTCTCCGCGAACCGTGGCGCGGCGAATGCTTCGACCTCATCCGCCGCAGCACCGCCGACATTGCCGCCTTCATCGCCCCCACCAGGTACTACCGTGACCATTGCATCACCCATTTCGGCGTACCTGCCGAGCGTACTTTCGAGGTGCCGATGGGCATACTCGTGGACGACTTCCGTCGTACCGCTCCACCACCGGACGCGCCGACAACCATCGGTTATTTCGCGCGCATTTGTCCGGAGAAAGGCGTCGGCGTATTGTGCGAAGCCTTCGCCAAAGTTCGTGCCCGCGGACGAAGATGCCGCCTCCGCATCGGCGGCTACCTTGGCAAGGCCGATCGCAAATTTTGGAATACCACCTGCAAGTCGCTTGAGGATCGCGGCCTTGCACCAGATGTCGACTTCGTCGGCGAAACCGACCGCGCCGGCAAGATTGCCTTCCTGCATTCGCTGCATCTTTTTTCCGTCCCTGCCCAGTACCATGAAGCCAAAGGACTCTACGTCCTGGAGGCGCTCGCGGCGGGAGTGCCCGCCGTGCTGCCGCGGCACGGTTCTTTTCCTGAGCTGCTGGAAGCAACGGGCGGCGGAATCCTGTACGATGGCGGCGCGGAAGCCCTCGCTGATGCGCTGGAGGAATTGCTCGACGACGCGTCACGCCGCGCGGCGCTATCGGCGCGGGGAACGGAGGCCGTCGGACGCCTGTTCAATGAAACCGTGATGGCCAATCGCACCTGGGACATTTTCGAAAGCGTTTCCGCCGAAAGTCCACCAACATGAATCAATCAACCGTACTTCTATCGCCAAGACCTTCGGCCCTTTTGACCGCCACGGGCCTGACCAAGCAATATCCCACGCGTGATGGAAGTCTAACAGTTCTGTCGAACATCGATTTTTCCGCGACCGGCGGACAGTCCGTCGCCATCATGGGCCCCTCCGGCTCCGGCAAGAGCACGCTGCTCAACATTCTTGGAACGCTGGAAACGCCCAGTGCCGGAACCGTGACACTCAATGGCGAAAACCC
>CAZKIN010000030.1:8102-11743 GCA_964552515.1 uncultured Phycisphaeraceae bacterium | reverse complement strand
TGGAGCATCGCCCGGCCGAACTCTCCGGCGGCGAACGCCAGCGCGTGGCCATTGCCCGCGCGCTTATCCATGACCCGCTCGTCCTCCTCGCCGACGAACCCACAGGAAACCTCGACCGCCGCACCGCCGACGAAGTCGCTGATCTTCTGCTCGCACTGCATCAAAGCCGCGGCAATATTCTCATCACCGTCACGCACAGCGAATCCCTCGCCCATCGCTTCGCCCGGCGCTATGAAATGAACGATGGTCGACTCCGGCCTTTCGACGCATCGGCGCTTCCAGTGGCCGGGAGGTGACATGAAAGCGTCACTATTGGTCAATCGCGGCCTGCGGCACCACCGGCGTATGCACGTCGCCGTTGCGCTCGGTGTCATGATCGCAACGGCCACGCTCACCGGCGCGCTGCTCGTTGGAGATTCCATGCGCGGCAGTCTTCGCGCACAGGCGCTGTCCCGACTCGGCAACGTCGACCGCGCGCTGCTCGCACCGCGTTTCTTTCGTGACGAACAGGCGGGTAACGCATCGGGCGATGAATCCATTCCCGCCACCCTGATGCGTGGCGGGGTACGCCATGCTGAAAACAAGACCCAAAGTCCCCGCGTCGGTATCATCGGGGTGGAAGCATCGGCTTGGCCCGCTCTGGGCGTCACCTTCCCGCCGCCCGACTTCACCGGTCGCGTCGTTGCGCTGAATGCAACCCTCGCTCAGGACCTGCAGGCCAAGGTCGGCGACGATGTGCTACTTAATCTTGCCAATCCGAGCGCCGTGTCCGTCGAAACGCTCTTGGGGCGTCGCGATGAATCCGCGTTGTCACTTCGCGTTACCGTCACCGCCATTATCCCCGACGCGACCGGCGGTGGATTCAGCCTTTCGCCGTCGCAGGTCGCCACGCGCAACGCTTTCGTGCCGCTGCAAACTCTTCAGCGCGCCATCAAACAGGAAAGCCGCGCCAACGCCGTCCTCTTCATGAGCGCTAAGGCACAGTCACGCGCTGAATCGTTCCGACCATCGGAAATCACGGGCGCTCTGACTCTCAGCGACTACGGCCTGCGACTGCGCGCCGACGCCCTGCGAAGCTACGTATCGCTCGAAAGCGACGCCATGCTGCTGCCGCCTGCCGTGGAGTCCGCAGCGAACGCCGTGGCAAAAGAACTACAGATTGAGTCCACTCCCCTCTTTACATACCTCGCCACGGGGATCGCGAAATCCGGCGACGGTGAGCACGGCGTCCCCTATTCGGTTGTCGCGGCGATCGACCCGCAATCACCGACTTTCCGCGCGCTGCGTACCGCCGCAGGTGACACAATTCAAGCACTGCAATCCGGTGAAGTCCTGCTCAACGCCTGGACCGCCGACCAGCTTTCCGCGAAACCCGGCGCCCGCATCACCCTTACCTACTTAATGACCGGCCCCTTCGGCCGCCTCGATGAGCGCACTGCCGAATTCACCCTTCGCGCCGTCGTCGCCATGAACGCCGCCGCCGCCGACCCCGGCTTTGCCCCCGACTATCCTGGCATCACGGACGCCAAATCGCTCGCCGACTGGGACCCGCCTTTCCCGCTGGACCTCAAACGGATCCGCCCCGCCGATGATGTCTATTGGGAGTCACACCGCACCGCCCCCAAGGTGCTTGTTACACTAGGTGAAGGTCAGCGTTTGTGGGTTGATCAGCCGGAGCGATTCGGAAAGCTCACCGCCGTCCGCTTTCATGTTCCCCCTGCCGCCGATCTTGCGGCATTCACCGCTCATTTGCAAACCGCGCTGCAAGCACGCTTGACTCCCGCTCAGTTCGGCTTTGAGTTACTCGATGTTCGCGCCGACGCACTCCGCGCCGCGCAGGGCAGCACCGATTTCGGCATGCTTTTCACCGGATTCAGCTTCTTCCTCATCGCCGCCGCCGCCATGCTCACCGCCCTGCTTTTCCGTCTTGGTGTCGAAGGGCGCAGTTCAGAAATCGGACTGCTCATCGCCGCTGGCTATCGCCCGCGCACGGTTTCCCGGCTGCTACTCACCGAGGGCTTGGTCGTCAGCGTCATAGGTGTGGCACTTGGTTTGCTCATTGCCGCCGGTTATGCATGGCTCATGCTCGCCGGACTCCGCTCCTGGTGGTCCGCTGCCGCCAACGCGCCGTTCCTGCAACTGTTCATCAGCCCGGTCACCCTGCTTATCGGTGCGCTGTCGACCTTCGCAGTCGCGTATGTCAGCCTTGCGGCCTCCGTGCGCGGACTTACCCGGCATCCACCGCGCCGACTGCTTTCTGGTGACATAACATCGACACAAAGTTCGCGCACCGCGCAGGGGAGCAAGGCCAGGTACCTGACCGTCGGCTGCGCAATCATCGCCGCCGCGCTACTGATGTACGCCGCCTTTGCGCCGAACACCGCATTACCCCCGATCTTCTTTGGCGTCGGCGCGGCCACCCTCACTGCGGCGCTCGCCTTCGCCTATCGCCGCATGGCTGTTGCTCAGCCCCAACCGATCACGCACAGCGGACGCAGCGCCTGGGCACGAATCGGCGTGCGCAATGCCCCGCGCCATCCCGGCCGCAGCCTGCTCACCCTCGCGTTGATGGCCAGCGCTGTGTTCCTCGTCGTCTCCGTGGGCGCGTTTCGCATCGAACCGCAGCCCGCAACCTCGGATCGCCATTCCGGCTATGGCGGCTACACGCTTCTCGCCGAATCAGCGGTTCCGCTGCCTTACGACCTCGACACCGCCAAGGGACGCGAGTCGCTTGGCTTTACGCCGGAGGATGAGGCCGGTCTTGCGTATGTCGGCATCGACGCATTCCGGCTCCGCGCCGGCGACGAAGCCAGTTGCCTCAGTCTCTATCAGGCGCGCGAGCCGCGACTGCTGGGCGCTACCGACAAGTTCATCGCGCGTGGCGGATTCCGCTTCGCCGCGTCCCGCGCGACGTCGGATGAACAGCGTGCCAATCCGTGGCACTTGCTGAATGTACCACTTGCCGACGGCGCCATTCCGGTGATCGGCGACGAGGCGGCCGTCAAATGGCAACTGAAGAGTGGCCTCGGCCAGGATTTGGTGATCCGAGACGAACGCGGCACAGAGGTGCGCTTGCGCTTCGTCGCATTGCTTTCCGGCAGCATTCTGCAAAGCGAAGTGGTTATGTCCGAAGCAGCGTTGACCCATTTATTTCCCTCCATCAGCGGACACAGCTTCTTTTTGATCTCCGCGCCGGCCGAGCGACTTACTGCTGTAGAACAGTCACTCGAAGCAGCCCTCCCGCGTTATTCGCTCGATGTTATGCAAACAACTGAACGCCTCGCATCGTACGTGGCCGTGCAGAACACGTACCTCGGTACGTTCCAGACGCTGGGCGGCTTGGGCTTGATCCTCGGCAGCGCTGGCCTGGGCGTCGTCATGTTGCGCAATGTTTCCGAGCGCCGTGGCGAACTCGCCCTGCTCCGCGCTTTAGGGTTTACCAAACGCGCGCTGGGTTGGATGGTCTTTTCCGAAAATGCACTGCTTACGGTCGGGGGTTTGTTGTGTGGAGCAGTTCCCGCGATCATCGCCATCACCCCGCAACTGCTCAGCCGTCCGCAAGCTGTCCCAATACTGTCACTCACACTGACGCTGTTTGGCGTGCTGCTGGTCGGACTGGCGTCCGGACTCATCGCACTCCG
>CAZKIN010000030.1:6591-8002 GCA_964552515.1 uncultured Phycisphaeraceae bacterium | reverse complement strand
TGACGCTGTTTGGCGTGCTGCTGGTCGGACTGGCGTCCGGACTCATCGCACTCCGCACCACGCTCCGCGCGCCGATGCTCCGCGCCCTTCGTCAGGAATAAGAAGGCAAGCTCTCAGGCCAGCTCATTCATCGTTTTCGCCAGCTGCACGTCCAGCTTCGTGATGCCGCCCGCATCATGGGTGCTCAATTCCACGTATACCTTGTTCCACACGTTGCACCATTCCGGATGATGGTTCATTTTTTCCGCGATCAGCGCGACGCGCGACATGAAGCCCCACGCGGCGCTGAAGTCCGCGAACTTCCATTCGCGGTAAAGCTTGCCGCCCTTCAGCTTCCAACCGGAAAGGGTTTGCAGGGCTTTCTTGATTTGCTCCGCCGTGAGTTTGCTGCGCGTGGCCATGGTGATCTCCTGAAAGTGTCCGCACTGATTCACTTGTCCGCGAGCGTCACCATACCCAATTGTCTGCGCTTCGCATAGATTGCTGCGATCTATGAAACCGCATTCCTACGCCTCACCGGCAGCGCACGCCGAAGCCCGCATCGGCGTGATGTACGGCATTGCCTGCTATGGATGGTGGGGACTTGCGCCGCTTTACTTCAAGGCCATTCGACAGGTGCCCGCACCGGAAGTGCTGGCCCATCGCATCATCTGGTCGCTGGTTCTGCTGTATCTGCTGATGCGCTGGCGCGGAAAGACCGCGCTGGTTTTTACCGCACTGGCCGATCGCCGTACGCTGCTTACGCTCATCGGCACCACACTGCTTATCGCGGTGAACTGGCTGACCTTCATCTGGGCGATCGCGCACGATCAATTGCTGCAGGCCAGTCTTGGCTATTACATGAATCCGCTGATCAACGTGCTGCTGGGTTTCGTTTTTCTGCGCGAGCGATTGCGCGCCACCCAGTGGTTTTGCGTTTTGCTTGCGGGCGTAGGCGTCACCTATCTGACACTATCCAGTGGAAAAACGCCGGTACTTGCCCTGATTCTCGGCTGGACTTTCGCCTTTTATGGCCTGCTGCGCAAGACCGTCCGCGCGGACGCGCTCACCGGATTGCTTATCGAAACCGCGCTGCTCGCGCCGCTGTCGGCAGGGTATTTGTTGTGGCTTTTCGCCCACGGCGACAATGTTTTTGCAGCGCAATCGCGCACGACGGACGTGTTGCTTCTCGCGGCCGGCATCGTCACCGCAACGCCGCTGCTGTGGTTTTCCAATGCCGCGCGGCGATTGCGGCTGTCGACCATTGGGTTCCTTCAATACATCGCGCCGAGCCTGCAATTTCTGCTGGCGGTGGTGTTTTTCGGAGAGCCGTTTACGGCGAAACACCAGTTCAGTTTCGCGTGTATTTGGGTCGCGCTGGCGGTGTTCACGGTCAATGCCTGGCGGCGGTCAAAGGCGATGGTACGTGAGT
>CAZKIN010000030.1:0-6491 GCA_964552515.1 uncultured Phycisphaeraceae bacterium | reverse complement strand
TCGATCTCGCCGAGGAGATCGCGGGCGGCGGCGTGGAGCCGACGGATTTCCGCGGTCAGCGAGCGCACCTCGCTCAGACGCTCGTTGGCCTCACGCCATTGCTGCGCCGCGGAGGAACTGAAATGACGACCCAGTTGTTGAAAGGTGTTCTCCAGATCGTTGGTCAACTGCGGCACGGTGTGACCATCCGCACCTTGCGACGCGCTGTTGGCCACGCGATTCACCGGCGCGGCCGGTTCCGCATCTTCCAAGGCGCTGCGATCGGCTTGAGCCCATGATCGAGAACGCAGCGCCTGAGCGCGGGTGTCCTCGGGCGCGCGAGGCGGGCAGTGGCCATCATATTCAAAGAAGGCCGGCGCATGGTCGGCAGCGACGGCGCAAGAATTGAAATCAAAAGATTCGTAGGGGCGGGTGTCATCGCCGAGCGCCGACAGGCGTTGCAACTGCGATTCAATATTCGAGAGTTCCGCCTCCACCGCGCCCGCGAGACTTTCCGTGTTCATGTCGGCAGCCAGCGGACGCGACGCCTGACAGCCGGCCGATTCCGATGCTGCACCGCGCGCACTTTTCCCGTTGCGATCACCCCGCGACATGTAGAACTCCCTTCCGTCACCCATTCGTGCATTGCAAGAAACAACGACGCACGCCGGATCACCTGATCCTTCGTCTCACGATTCAACCCCATTCATGCTCCATCCTTATCATGCGATATCGCGGGCGAATGAAGCGGTATGCGGACCCAGGCCCACGCGAGCTAACGGCAAGAACAGCAAAGTGGGACCTGGAAACCGGGTTTCGGAATGTGACACCGCCGGCGCGCAGGGCGGCACCAGGAGCCGATAACCGTGGTCACGAGCGAACAAACGCATTACCATCGGCGGGGCGTTGGCCGGTCGGAAAGAGCTTGGGAACAGGGAACGGCATGAGTCGGTGGGCGGATCGGGTGGTCGGCTTGCGTTGGTGGTGGATTGTCGGCTGGCCGGCGATCGCGCTGCTGTGCTGGGTCGGCGCGCCGCGATTTTCCACCCTGCTCGCCGACGACGCCCATGGATTCGTTCCGGCGAACATGCCGTCGCAACAAGCCTTCGCGCTATTGAAAACAGAATTTCCGGAGAACGCCGCCGCAAGCCGCGCGGCGTTTGTGTTCTTGCGCGCGAGCGGACTGACGGAGAAAGACCGGGCCTACATCGCGGGTATTGCACGCGCCCTGGCGGAGAAGCAGGGGGAGTTGGGCTGGCGGGTGCGCGCGGCGGCCACAAGTCCGATGCTGCAGCGTTTTTTTGAGAGTGCCAACAAACAGGCGGCCGTGGTGGCGGCGGATCTGCCGGCGGAGATGTTGACTCATTCGTCCGTGAACCGGGTACGGGAAATGCGCGCGGTGCTGCAGGCCGCGCCGCCGCCCGAGGGTTTGACGGCGGAACTGACCGGGAACGCGGCGCTGGGCGAACTGATGGACTCCAACGCCAAACGCGACGTGGACATGACCACGTTTTGGACGTTCGTGGCGGTCATCGTGATCCTGCTGTGGATCTATCGTTCGCCGGTCGCCATGCTGCTGCCGCTGGTCACGCTGGTGGTGGCGCTGATGGTGGCATTGGGGATCGTGGGGCGCGCGGCGGCGCAAGGGCTGCCGGTGAATGGACTGCTGGAGATGTTCATCATCGTGCTGGTGGTCGGCACGGGCGTGGATTACTGCCTGTTCCTGTTCGCCCGATTCCGGGAAGAATTGGTGGTCAACGGTGATGTGGTGACCTCCGCGGCGGGCGCGCTGTCCCATACCGGCACGGCGATCCTGGCGAGCACCGGCACGAATGCCGCGGGGTTGGCCACACTCATTTTGGCGGAGCACCGCGATCTGCATACGTCGGGGCCGACGATCGCGTTTGGGTTGTGCGTGGCTACGCTGGTGGTGCTGACCTTTACGCCGGCGCTGATCAGCGTGGTCGGGCGAACGATGCTCTGGCCGATGGGTGACCGGATTGACCGGATGCATGACGGGCGAATGTGGTCGTGGGCCGGACGCGTCGTCACGGAGCGGCCAGGCCTGGTCAGTGCGGCGACCATCGGGCTGCTGACGATCCCCGCTGCGGTGGGAACCCAGGTGCGTGCGACTTATGACGCACTGAGCGATTTTCCACAGAACTCGTCGTTTGTGCGCGGCGCACACCTTTACGCCGAGCATTTCTATGATGCGCAGGAAGTGACGGAGTTCACGATGTTGATCGGGGCCGCGCAGCCCTTTCCCGAAGCGGACAGCGCGGCGCTGGCCCAATGCCTGCATGATGGCACCGAAAGCCTGAAGGCGAAGTACCCCGTCGATTACATACGCCACGTGGCCGATCCGCTGGGCAGCGGAGACCCGGAAGAACTGGAACTCTTTGGCACCCTGGTGCAGCGACTGGCCCGGGACTTTTACATCGGGGCCTCGGGCAAGACGATGCGCGTGGACGTTGGACTTAACGTGGAAGGGCGTTCGAGGCACGGCATGGACCTGGTGGATGGCCTGGTCAGTGCATTTTCCGAGAATCTGGCCAGTTGCACCCGAGACGCGGGCATTTCCCTGGAGGGCACCGCAGTCCAGGTATCTGGAGAAGCGCCGCTGTATCGGGACATCCGCGCACTGCGCGCCCGTGATTTCCGCGTGGTGGCCATCGCGGCAGGTGCGGCGATATTCATTATTCTGCTTTGGCTGACCCGTTCGGTGATTACTTCCCTGATTCTGCTGGGCGCGACGCTGCTTACTTATTTCGCGACGTACGGCGTGACGTGGCTCATCTTTACGCAGCTCGTCGGAACGGAGAGCACGTGCCATCAGCTGCCGTTCCTGCTCTTTATCATCCTGATGAGCCTGGGCCAGGACTATAACATCTACGTGGTGACGCGGATTGCCGAGGAGCGGACGCGCAGCGATTGGCCGACGGCCATCCGAAATGCCGTGCAAAGCACGGGGCGGGTCGTAAGCAGTTGCGGGATCATCATGGCGGCGGCGTTCGGGTCGATGCTTTCGGGATCGCTGCTGCTGATGAAGCAGTTTGGGGTGGCGCTGGCTTTGGGAATCCTGCTTGATACGTTCGTGATTCGGCCGCTGCTGGTGCCGGCCCTTTTGATGATGGTACACACGTGGCGCGAGCGGCGCGGAGTGGATGAGTCGGCGGCGGTGATTCGAACCTAGAGCAAGCTCTATTTGTCAGTAGCGGCGAAACCCTCATTATTCCCGAGAGTCTCTCGACGCTAAACGCTACACGAGATCGTTAGGTGCTATGGGACGCGGACGGTGACCGATGGATAAGCGGCTGAGACCTCGGGAACGGCTGCGTGGCCGGGCGGCGTTTGCCCATGTGTTTGCGCGACGATGCCGGGCATCCGACGGACTCCTGGTGGTGCACGTGACGGAGAATGGCTTGGATTTTCCGCGGCTGGGGATCAGCGTGAGCAAGCGGATTGGAAACGCGGCGGTGCGCAATTACGCCAAGCGGCGGCTGCGCGAGGCGTTCCGCTGCCACAAGGCGGCGCTGGCGACGGGGGTGGATCACGTGTACGTGGTGCGGCGGGATCTGCACGACGAGGATGTCGTTGGCTCGTTGCGGGCGCTCAGCGCAAAAGCAGCCCGGCAACTACTAAAACAGACACGGGACACTCAACCAAAAGGCGAATGACCAGGCGCTGACACCATGCAATTCGTGCGAACCCGAGCCAGCGCCATTGCCGCCTACCTTGACGAACTGATTCGTAACGGCATGCCGGAGCAAGTCGGTAACCCGGAGCAGGAGCTGCTGTTCATTCTGGACGGCGTGGGGGGCATGCAATTCGTTCCGTTGCTCGCCAGACGCGCGCTGCGGCAGGAAGGGATCGCGATGGCTACCGTGTTTAATCACTGGCAGTATGGACTGCGGGGGGAAATCTGGACAGACCTGATGTGGCATCGGCGGAACCGCGTGATGGCCGCGAAGTTCGCCCGGTTGATCTGGCAATACCGCAAACGGTTCCCGCAATCCCATATCCACCTGCTGGCGTGCAGTGGCGGTGCTGGGATCGCCGCGTTTGCGCTGGAGGAGTTGCCGGAACGGGCGCGACTCGAAACGCTGATCCTGGCCTGCCCGGGCCTGTCACCGAACTACAACCTGGCACCCGCCCTGCGCAAGGTACAACGCTGTTACGCACTGGTCAGTCGGGAAGACAAGGCCATATTGGGAGTGGGAACGCGACTTTTCGGGACTACGGATCGGCGACACGCGACGGCGGCCGGCTGCGCGGGCTTTCGCATTCCGGCAGGGCTCGAAGAGGGCGACCGCGCCGTCTATGATCGTCTGCGCGAAATACACTGGACGCCAGAACTGGCACAACTTGGACATTATGGGGGGCATACCGGCTGGGCGGCCAACCTGTTCCTCCGGCGGCACCTTATGCCGATGATACGGGGAGAACCGGCGCTTCCGACGCGGCGAGCCAGGGAACTGAACGAATAGCTCGACTACGTTTATGGAAACCGGAAGTTGAGATACAAACCGTGATGGGCATGGTGCGAAACGATCGGTTGCCAGTGGCGACCGCAGTGATGGGCTGGAGGAGTGAATCGAGATGAAGGCGACACGCAGCGGGATTAACTGGTTGTTGGCCCTAACGCTTGTGGCGGGGCTGTTGGGCGGGGTGGTGCGCAGTGAAGAGAGCGGACCGGCCGCGCCCCTGAAAATTCAGGGTTACTGCGTGGTTTCGTATTTCGAAGACAACAAGGCGGTCAAGGGCGATCCGAACATTCGGTCCGTCTATGCCGACGACACGTACTACTTCGCCAAGGAGGAGTACAAGAAGAAGTTCGAGGCGGACGCGGAGAAGTACCTTCCGAATTACGGAAGCTGGTGCACCATGGCGCTGGGCGGACCGTATGGCAACAAGTTTGAATCCGACCCGGCGGTGTTCATGGTCAAGGATGGACAGCTTTATCTGTTCTCGTCGGAGCGTGCGAAGAACGCATACCTCGCGCAGCCGGCCGGCGTGCTGCAAAAGGCGGCCGAGCGATTTCAGCACCCATGGCTGGCCGGGTACTGCCCGGTCGCGCTGACGGAGGAAAAGAAGGGCACGAAAGGCGACGCCAAGTACGCCGTGATATTCCGGCGCCTGGCGTTCTATTGCTCCAGCCCGGAAGCGAAAGCCAAGTTTGCGAAAAATCCGAAGAAGTACCTGCCCGAGTACGCGGGGTTCGACGCGATTCACCTGGCCGAAGAGAAGTTCATCGTGGGAAGCGGCGAACATCTCAGCGTGGTGGACGGCAAGGTCTACATGTTCCTGAGCGAAGAGAACAAGAAAAAGTTTGACGAGAATCCGCAGTCGGCCATCGCCTTGGCGGACCCGATGAAGATCCAACTGGTGGCATTCAGATAGACCAGCCGCGCAAGGAATGCGCAGGACCGCGGACCGATGGGGATCAACTGCTTTCACTCCAGCGCCGATCCCGATCGAGCCGATATCGGTAGTTGCGGTTCTCAGTATTGAAAGGCTGGTTTCCCGCGCTCCGTTTGCGGAATAACGGGTGGCTGGGATAGCGCATTGATCCGATGCCGCATAGAACGCGGTGTCGCTTGATAAGCACCTATGGCCACTCCAAAACGACCACGGACGGTCTGGCTGCCCATTCTCGCGCTCGCGAGTGTGCTGTTTTTGTGGCTGTCCGTTCTCACCTTTGACGTCGGCGACTGGCCGAGCCCCAATCAATTTCCACACAACAACCCAATGCACAACGCCTGCGGGCTGGTCGGCGCATGGCTGGCTTATCAACTGAAGTTTTTCATCGGTGACGGCACCTACCCCATTTTGCTTTTCCTGGGACTCGTGACGGCCACCCGACTGATTCATGGACAGGTCGGTCGGCTGGGCGAACGGGCATTCGGACTGGCCCTGGTGGTGCTGTGCACGGCGACGAGTTCGAACCTGATTACGGCAAAGTGGGTGACCGCCATGCCGGTGGGCCACGGGGGATTGATCGGTTTTTCGCTGGGCAAGTTGCTGACCACGCACCTGGATCGCGCGGGGACGATTATCGTGCTCGCGTCGGCATTCATCGTGGGGCTGCTGTTTGTGACCGAGGGTTGGGTGCTGCGACTGCCGTCGTTGATGTTCCGGTTTGGACAGGCCTCCGGAAAAATGGCCCGACAGGCCACAACGGCGGCGGCAGGAATGATTCCGCGGGTCGTGCCGATGGGCGAGGGGCTGTCGCGGGCGGAGTCGACCGCCTTGCTTCGCGTGCCCAAAGAAGGAAAACGCAAGAAAGCGGCGGAGTCTGTCGCGGACGACGAATCGGAAGTCGTGGAAGAAGCGCCGGTAGTCTCGAAGGCGAAGTCGAAGAAAGGTGAGACGACCGACAAGCCGTCCATCGATGAAGAGGTAGTCGCCGAGAAAGCCGAAAAGGCCACTGAATCCAAACCGGAGGCGGCCAAGGAAGACACGAAGGCGGCGTCCGTCGCCGCGGCACTGGCGGCCGCACCGACGCCGGGTCC
>CAZKIN010000029.1:0-23453 GCA_964552515.1 uncultured Phycisphaeraceae bacterium | reverse complement strand
ATCTGCAGCGCTTCGCCTATGCAGCGTAGAAATCAGACTTCTTCAACGGCCTGCTAGGGAGAAACCTATGATCGCGTTCCACAACACGGATACCGTTGGAAGTATCGTGGCTCGGCACCCGGCGCTGTCGCGCGTCTTCGAAGCGGAAGGGATCGACTACTGCTGCGGCGGCAAGAGGCCGCTTGAGGAGGTATGTCGCCAAAAAGGGCTGGATGTCGCCGCCCTGCTCGCCAAACTGGAGGCATCCGCCTCGGAGTCCAGCGGAGAGTCGATCGTGGATGCTGCCGCGATGTCCCTCGTGGAACTAGCCGACCACATTGAGCAGACGCATCACGCCTATCTCAAACGCGAGCTGCCGCGCCTCGACGCCATGATCGCGAAAGTGGCCTCGGTCCACGGAAGGAATGACGCCCGATTGTCTCAGGTCCGGCGCACGTTCACCGGTCTATCCGCAGAGTTGACCAGCCACTTGATGAAGGAGGAGCAGATCCTGTTTCCCATGATCCGGCGGCTGGACAGCAGCTCGTCGGCGCCGTCGTTTCACTGCGGATCGCTGGCCAGTCCCATCGCCCAGATGGAGCACGAGCACGACGACGCCGGATCGGCCCTGGAGCGCATCTGCGAACTGACGGATGGCTACGCGCCGCCGGACTGGGCATGCAATACGTACCGGGCGATGCTGGACGGACTCGCCCACCTGGAGCATGACATGCATCAACATGTGCATAAGGAGAATAACGTTCTGTTCCCACGGGCGCTCCAGCGCGAGTCGCAACTGGCTACGAAAGGGAGTGTCTGATGGCCGTGACGCTGGGCAACCCGCCGCTGGCCGATTTCGATCAGCCCCTCAGGTTGTTGAGGGATTGCCATCGCAGGATCGAGCACTTCCTCGGCGTCCTTCGTTTGGTCGTTGAACGGTCGCCTCAGGGCGAACTGGATGATGAACGTCGACGTGCCTTGGAGATCGCCATCAAGTACTTTCGTGAAGCGCGCGGCGGCACACCGCCGACGAGGAGGAGTCGCTTTTCCCTCGGCTGCGATGCAGTCCGGACGCCGCTGTCCGCGAGTCCTTGCGTGACCTGGATCGTTTGGAAGCCGACCACCGTCGCGTGGACGCCGTCTTCGAGCGAGTTCACGAACTCGGTCACCGCTGGCTCAAAGCGGGCCGCGTTGAACCGGCGGATCCGGAGACGCTGGGATGCTTGCTGAAGAATCTGGTTGCGACCTACGTGCCGCACATTCGATTGGAGGAAGAGCTCGTCTTTAACGTCGCGTCGCACGTGCGGACAAAACGCGAACTTGGCGACATTGGCGCCGAGATGCGTCAACGACGCGCCTTTTGTACTGACTAAAGCGACAGCCTGCAACATGTCGCTTCAGTTCACCACGCGGTGAGTGCCGATGAACAAGAGTCATAAATGGGTGCCGGTGATCGACGAAGACCTCTGCACAGGATGTGGAGCGTGTGTTGAGGCCTGTGGTCCGCGTTCGCTCGAAATTCACGATGGTGTGGCTGTTCTTGCGCGCCCGGACACCTGCGGAAGCGAGGAGCACTGCATTGCCCTCTGCCCTGAAGCCTGCATCTGGATGGCGTGGGTGGCGCTGGAAGGAGATCGCGCTGTGGGCTGTTGGAAGTTGGAAATGTAATCATGCCACCTTCAGCCAATCCACGCGAAGTGGTCATAACGCCTGCGGCAGGACCTGGGCACGGTGACCGAAGACCTGGTGCACGCCGCCGTACCCTGCGGGGAAATGGGCTGCGCGGAGATGAAGCAGTTCATCGAAGACCATCTCGTTCTGCGATGCCCCTACGCCGGGCAGCCCGAATTGCAGGAGAAGTGTCAACGTTTGCGGGAGGGATATCTTGCCGCTTGCCATGCCGACCCATCGCCGGCGGATCGTCGGAACGACAAGCCCGTTGCAGAATACAAATGACGAGCGCGTAGACGCCTGGTTTTTTCCGGACTCACCTCGAGGGCGAACGATTGGAACACACAGAACCATACGGACGGTCTATCCGACCTGCATTCAGCAATACTCGAATACGCTCTGGAGCCGTCGCCAAGCTCCATGCAGGCGGGAGGCGAGCGGTGATTCGCGTCAAACGCGTCTACGCGAGAAACCCGAAGGGAAGGACGGTCTCCTCGTCGATCGTCGTTGGCCGCGAGGACTGAAAAAGGAGGCGGCGCGACTGGGCGACTGGCTCAAAGATATAGCCCCGCGCGTTTTGCTGCGTCGCTAGTTTGGTCACGATCCGGGACGCTGGGAGGAGTTCCAGTGACGTTACTTCTCTGAGCTGGACGATGAACCAGAAAAATGGCGCGCTTTCATGGAGCGATCCGCGCGCCGGAGCCGTGACGCTCCTCTCTGCGGCCAGGGATCCGGCCCACAACAACGCTGTGGCCTTGAGAAATTACTTGGAACAGCGCGCCAAGCCGCGGCACCGAAGCCGTTTAATCAGGCGCTCGTCGCCAGGAAACTCCCCTCGATCACTTGTGACCGATGGCGCCACTGGGCAACTGCGCGGCGCTCGGAAGCGATACCCGATCAATGCGACCCCATTGCGGACTTCCCACTGTTTCGTACAAAGCAATAAGATGGAGCCCTATTCCCCGCAGAGCACAGACAATCACCAGTGAGAGAAACAGCCCGAATACCACGTGAAATGCCTGGAGCAGTCCATAGACGATGGCTACACCCAAGCCGAACGCCACCTGCCGGTACGGGTTTAGCGGGATCGTCGCCGGATCCGGAATCATATAGAGCGAAAAGAGCAGGAAAGCGACGCTGGTCATCGGCGCGAGGGTCGCCTGCCACGGAATATCGAACAGCCAGCTTCGCAGCAAGGCCTGCCCGGCGAAGCCCACCAACCAGGTCACATTAACGGCGAGCCGCCCCGTCGAAATCGCGTGGACTACAATCCCGGTCAGCAAGACGATGCCGGGCAACAACCAGTGCCAGATTCCCGAAACGTTCTCGGTGAAATGGTACGGCGGAGCAAGACCGACCGACGGAAAGAGCAACAGAGTAACCACAATTCCGAAATTGGATGGATTGAGATAGTGCTGGGTGAATCCACCGCCCACCGGCGCTCGGAAGATCACCTTGGAACCGATCATCACTACGGCCGCGAAAGCGATGGGCAGCAAGTTCTCGTTGGGATACAGCAGGATGGCAATGGCCTGTCCGGGGATGTACGCTGGAACCAGAAAGTTGATTAACGCAACGAATCCGCCGTTGAAGCGGGCTGGACGGTTCCTGGCCCGAGCGTCGACCCATTCCAATAGATACTGCATGGCACAGGCCGTCGTTACGCCGACGACCGGATGAGCCCATGATTGCTCAAACCCCAGGACCGTGTGACCGAGAACAGTCGCCAAGGTCAAGAGCGAGGCGAAGTACCAGAGGGCGAACAGGCGGAAACGTTCGCTCCCCTTAGGGTAAAAGTGTGTGGCTGTGACGGTATCAGCGGGTTTCATCGCGCTCCTCTCCTTCGGGTCGGCAGCCTAGGAGGACGGTGTGCCATCCCGGCGACAGGTCCACCGTCGAACGGCAAATCCGCCCCTGTTCGTCGCGCCATTGCAGATCCACCGGCAGTCGGGCGTCGGCATCGGCGGGACCGAGACCAAAGTGAAGCTGCTGACTGCGCTTTCCCGAGTGACCATTGCCGCCGTCGACTTGGCCCACCAGGCGCCTTCCGTCCGGCAGTCGAACGACGGCAGCAGCTCCAACGGCTGCGCGCCCATTGTCTCCGGGTTCAGGAGGTCCCATGTGAATCCTCAAGACAGCACTCGACTCGGTTTGAACCGGGAGAAGGAGATAAAGCCCCAGAATGGCATGCGCAGAGGGGCTATCGTTCCGGAAGTAGTAGGAGGGTCCCCATTGGTTGGCAACCACGAAATCCAGGTCGCCATCCCCTTCTGCATCAGCTACAGCAATCCCGCGACCAAGCCCCATTTCGTTGTCGATTCCCAGTTCCGGGGCGACGTCATGAAATCGCCCATCCGTTGATCGAACGAAGAACGCGTTCCGCTGACGACCGCACAAGTCGTCGCCAGGTTGGAATCGAGGCCAGAACTGGGGATTGTGGATCATCCGGTCATTGGCCGTGGCGAGCGATTGGAGTTCGGGCCAGCGGTTGATGCTGCCCTGAATGAACCCAAGCGCCTGGATGGCTTCGAGAACGCCGTCGTTGTCAAAGTCGGCCAGTCTCGATTCCCATCCCCAGCCGCTTCGGGAAAGACCCAAGCGTTCACTTGCCTGAACATAGGGCGCGATCCCGTCTTGCATTCGGGACATCGGCGCCGCGGACATCCAAAGGAAGTGGCTTTCTTGCAGGCCGAACTCCGTGGCGATGTTGCTAACGTAAATATCGAGCACCCCGTCGCCATTGACGTCTCCGAAGTCAACCCCCATTCCTTTAAACGAATCATCTCCAAGGACGCTTGACTTGGGTGTCGTCCACGATCTCTCACCGTGCAAGACCGCGAACCGAGGCTGGCCCGGCGCGGAACGATTGTGCAGCAGGCGATCCGGACCAAAATCGTTCGCAAAGTAGATTTCCGGCAACAGGTCGCCATCGAGATCTGCCGCACCCACGGCGAGGGTCCATCCGCGGGCGACCTTATCGTCAAACGCCTCCGGCACCTCGGTGTACCGCGCCGTCGGTCGTTCACCGCTTGTCGACCCGGACCACAGGAGCATTCTGTTCCAACCACCGTTGAATGACTTCGATTTGGTGTTGTGCATGACCTCGACACCGCCAGCGCGGGCATCGAGAATGCGAGCCTCGTCCGGAAAGTAGTTTCCGATCACTATGTCGACGTGCCCGTCACCATCGAAGTCACCGGAGGTCGCCGCGTTGCTGTACCACCGTTGGCCCGACGGAACTACGTCGCTCGGGATAAAATTCGCTGCCGTGAGTCGCGCGTCCTGATCCGTTGCTGTCCCCGGAACATCACCCGACTTCCGCAGGAAGACGACCGGAGTACGGCCCCAATAGTAGACAAAGATATCTGCCAGGCCGTCTTCGTTGAAATCGCCAAGCAGAGTGCCCTTCGGAGCCATCGTGGACGCGTCATAGGGAAGTGGCGAAGGGTCAAGGGCGAAGCTCTGAAAACGCTCACCCGTTTCCGGCACCGGCGCGACGATGACTTGATCAACTCTTGGATCAACCAGGCAATAATCGTTGGGCAGTCCGTCGCCGTCGATATCGGCGAGTGAGACGGCCGCGCCTGTGGCGGATATCCACGCCGATATGCGGTTCAGGCTTGGATGCACCACCCGGACGAACTTTTGTCGGTTGCGATCCGTTTCGGGCAGGCGAATCTCAGTGAAATGAAACCGCGACGCCAGCTCGTTGCGTTTCACCGAGGACAAATGCGGAGCGCGCGTCAAACCCAAGAACAAGAGGATCATGGCGCCCGCGACCAACGCGGAGGCTCGATTCCGCAACAGCTCGGCTTTCCTCGACATGGTTCGGCCCAGAGAACACTTCGTTACACAAGGTCACCGTGACGCCGCATGACTGCGGAGCTACCCGCACTCATCCGCCAACAGGCGATCGTCAGTCAGCCAAAGGCAAACCGCTCGGCACACGATCCGGGATGTCGCTCGCCGGCAACGAAGTAAGCGAAGGCGAGGTCAGGGCATGCAAGAAATCCGTCAGATCCGCGAATTCCGCATCCGTCAGGATAATCGGCTCCATCTCCGCAGCGTCGATTATCTCGACGATCGCCGACGTCTGCGGGCTGTGAAATTGCGCCTGCAACTCAGATGTCAGTTGCGTCACGTCGTAAGTCGACGCCGCAGCGACTGGATCGAGCATGTGACGAACGGCGCTTTCCAACGTCGTGTAAGCGCCATCGTGCATCCAAGGTCCGGTGGCCGCGACATTCCGCAGTGGCGGGGTTCGAAACTTGAAACGGTCCGCAGCGCTCCCGGACACGGCCTCCCGACCGTGGTCGAAGAGGCCATCACCGCCGTGCCCTTGTCCGGGACCGACTTGTGGCACGCCGACGGCGTGGAAATCCTGATCCGTGAGCAATGGACCGGAGTGGCAAACAGTACAACGCGCCTCACCGTAGAACAATAAGGCCCCCCGTTTCGCGGCATCGGACATCGCCGAGTCATCGCCGCGCAGGTACTGGTCGAACGAGCTGTCGTCCAAAGTCCAGTGATCGATCTCGAAGGCCGCAATGGCGTTGGCCGCGTGGGCGAACGTCAACGCTTCTTCATCCACATTGGGATAAGCGGCGGCAAAAAGATCCCTGTACTCTTCGATCATCAACAGTCGATCCATCAGGACAGCCCAGATTCCCCGGAGGTCGTCGTCGACGATGTCGGCCAACTCGTTCTCGTCCACATACCCGCGCATCTCCGCTCTAGAAGTGACCGGGAACATCGCTTGGGCCGCCAGAGCGCTCTCCAGTCCTGGGAGCAGTTGATCACCGGCAGGAGTGGTGAGCGTCCCATCTTCGTTCTGGTGGACGCGGCCATCCCAGAAGAGCGTGTCGAAGTCCCCGCGGTTGAAAACATCCGGTGCGTTGCGCGGAATCAGTAACGGTTGCCCGTCCGGGCCCAGCGGGGTGGACCGCGATTGAGCCAAACCAACTCCGCCCTGCCCCTTTGACAACGACAGGCCATCTCCGGTCCCCGCGGAAGGATGATGACATGTCGCGCAAGAGATGTTCCGATTGCCACTGAGTACCTTGTCGTACATCAACATTTGCCCGAGCCGCACTGTCGCAGAGTCGTGACTCGGCTTGGTGATGAATGTGACGCCCTCGTCGCTGAGCGCCGCACGAAGTGCAACGTCGATCGACGACGTACCATCGGCAGGAATCACGCCCGGGCAGCCAAGCATGCCCAAGGTCGTGCCACAAGCGAGGATTCTCCGTATCATTCGACTTGTCACTTGTTGTTCTCCAGTCCTCGGTTGGACCATGTTTCTTATGTACATAATCTCGCAGAATTGCTCCGAGACTCGTTCGCCTTTCCGTCATCCTTCATGCCCATCAGCGAATGACTCCTGGTATAGCCAATGGGGACAGATGCAATAAACGTGACCTCGCTGTTTGCGCTTCGTCACCGTTTATGCCTCATTGCGCCGGCTGATACGCGTGCTCGATCACAAAATCCGCTACGCGGTTCCCTTGAGCGACGCCCGCCGTCTTGTCGAATGTCCAGTGAATACCAAGATAAATGCGACTTTGCCCGCACTCCTCTTCCGCCTGCGACAGTGTCATGAATCTACGTGGCGACGCCGGCCGGATGATCCCCCCGTTGTCCTTCGTTTCGCCGTTCATTTCATCCGACATAAAAGTGAACTGAATGTCATCAGTTCCGTAGAATGTTCGCAGCGTCTGAAAAACAGCGCCCGCGAATCCGGCGTGCCCCGACGGATACGCAGGAAAAGCAGGGGTGAAGTTGTTATCGCTGGAATTGCTCGCCGGCGCGCCGAGCGGCACAAATGCTGGGTCACCCGCCGTGGCGGCGTTTCCGTCACCAAGACCGGTTGGGCCCGCACCCTCGTCCGCCTCGCGAATGGCCGTCACCGGACGCCAGTAGTTGTAGTGGAATTTGGAATCCCAGACCGCAATGCACGCGTCAGCCATGGCGACGTTTATCAACGCAAGCATGCGTGCCATATCAGCGCCGCCCAACCCCCGATCATCGGCGATCGTCATGGCAATCTGGTTGAACAATCGGGGCGGGGTCCCCATGCGGGAGGTTCCGTCATAACCCCAGAACATACCTATACTGGTTTGTTCGGGCGTTCTCGTCGTCGGCGTGTTGACACCGTCACCGCCGACAGTCTGCACTTCTGCAAATGCCGCCGTATACTCCGCGCTATCAAGATCCGGCGGCGGCGGTGATCTGAACTGCGTCGTGCCGTTCATCACGAACGGCGTTACCTGAAACCATTCTTCGCCAATTGGTTCCTGCGTGGGATTCATCGGGTCCTTCCGCCATGCGCCAGGCAGATCGCTGAAAACGTACTCGACCGGTGTGTCGGAGCCGTCGCCCTCGCGCAGCGCGAGAATCCGTTCCGCCACATCACGCCCCAGGGAAACTCCCGCGTCCTTCATGAACCCATCTGGAATCGAAGCCAGATCATCCTCCAAAGCCACGTCAAAGGTGTCACTCTGAGACGGGTATAACGCGACCAGCACGTCCCGCATCGACTGCGCAATGGCCGCTTCTGCGGATGTGCCTGCCTCAGCCGCAGGGGTTCGTGTGTAACTTTCAAACCCACCGGTTACGGCGTTCAAGGCGTCAAACATGGCAATATGCGCAATCGCCAGCGCACGACTTGTGCGCGTCGGTCCGCCCTGCTCGTAGGCGACTCGTCCTTCGCCTTCCTGGGATGGGGTATGATCCAGCGCCACTGCTTCCGTAGCCATCCGATTCCACTTTTGGACTGCCGCCTTTATCGACGCATCGTCGATCGTTTTGTCCTGCGAAATCACCGCAGGACACCCTGAGACCAGGGAAACCAATGCGACTGCCAGCCCAATTCGTTTTAACGACCTCCATGAACCTCTACCGATCTTGATCATCGCACTTTCCTCGTATCAGTCCCTTTTTGTGCCACCTCCGAAAACCTGGACTTCTAGGTTGATGTTTTCAAGGTACCCGCTATAATCTGGATGTCAAGATCCGGTTTTGTGCCCGGCCTGCGGGCTAGCCTGAGTTTGCTGCGGATCAGAGGAGGTCGGCCGATTGATTTCACAAAGTTCCGAGTACGCATTGCGAGCGGTGGTCTGGCTCGCTGGGCATCCGGAGGACACTCTGAGCACGCCGGAGATCGCACGCCGGACGAAAGTCCCTGGGGGCTACCTGTCCAAGGTGTTGCAAGCGTTGGGTCGGGCCGGTCTCGTTACCTCCACGCCGGGTCGAATCGGAGGATTCATCCTGTCCCGTCCGCCCAGCCGTATCTCGGTCTTAGACGTAATTAACGCCGTTGGAAAGCTCCCTCGAATCGAGCGCTGTCCGCTTGGGATGGAAACGCACCGGCAGCATCTGTGCCCCTTGCACAAGAGGCTGGACGACGTGGCAGAGCTTGCCGAGCGACGCTTCGCGGAAACGATGATTTCCGATTTAGTGAACGAGGCGCGAGACGCCCTGCCGCTTTGTCAGACCATTCTGTGCACGCGATGAAAACTCCTTGCGCCTCTGCCGAAGGCTTAGGGCGAGAAGCGCGCGCCATGGGCTCAACCGCGACAGCTAAGTTGGCTAAGCCTCGGCCGAAAGAGCGAGGTTCTGCGAAGCTCTTGTTGGGCGATGGAGCACCCGGAAGCCCTTGGCTGGCGATTCGGGTCTTCCGGGAGTTCGTCGATTAGTACCACTCGGAAAAAGAAGAGTGGAAGTTTGTCCAAGATTCCTGCTGAAAGTGATTCCCGGGCCTACAGGCCGCCAAACCATGCTGGTCAAGTACGCCCCAGCGTGGAGCCAACATGGCGCCGATGGCGGAGAATTTGCCAATGGCCTTGTACGTGTTGGTGCATACGGGTCCGCAACATCAAAACTACTTTGTCGACTCAGGAAGGAAAGAAATGCACGGCATCGGATGTGCAAGGTACTGGAGTGGCCTCAGTTTATGGGTTGTGGCCAGCGTGTTTGGTTTACCGAGCACGCTGACGGCGCAGCCGGTCCCGATGACGATCGAGGATTTCCATTTGTCCGGAACTCAGATTGGGGATGTATCGCCCGAAGTGATTATGACCTCCGACAACTGCAGAGTCTGTCATGGGGACTACGACCCGGCCAACGAACCGTACAACACTTGGACGGGAAGCCTGATGGGGCAGGCGGGTCGTGATCCATTGTTCTTCGCACAAATGACCAACGCGAATCAGGATGTGGCCAATGTTGGCTATTTCTGTATGCGCTGTCATGTGCCTATGAGCTTTGTCACGGGGCACGCCTATCAACCGGACGGCAGCACGATCGATTCGGTCGATGAGGATGGGGTTACCTGCCATCATTGCCATTCCATGGTGGATCCGATCTACAAGGCGGGGATCAGTCCGCCCCAAGACGCCTCGATCTTGGCGGCCTTGACCGAGCCGCCCCAGCATTACGGCAATTCCATGTTCGTTCTCGATCCCACTGGCCTGCGTCGCGGACCCTATTCCGATGCGGCCGCGTCGCATGACTTCGTTGAGTCCTCCTTTCACCGCACGGGAGAATTTTGCGGAACATGCCATGACGTAGGCAACGTGGCGGTCACGCGCCAGCCCGACGGAACCTACCGCTACAACGGCATCGACGAACCCACGCCGACGGAAGATTTGCGTTTTCAATTTCCACTCGAACGGACTTACACGGAATGGAAGTTGAGCGCGTTCGCACAAGGCGGCGTGGACATGAATGGTCGCTTTGGCGGAACGGGTTCGACAGTGGTGAGCACTTGTCAGGACTGCCACATGCCCAAGGCGATTGGTCGGGGCTGCTACTTCGGGCCGGAGCGCTCGGACTTGGCGCGACACGAGTTCGCCGGGGCATCAGCCTGGGTACTGGAGATCATTGCCGCGTATTATCGGGATGATCCGGCTGTCGATGTGGGCGCTGTCGCAGAAGGCCGTCAACGAGCCATTGACATGGTTCAGCGCGCCGCATCGCTGCAACTGGCCCAACAATGGGCAGGGCTCAACGTACGCGTCATCAACGAGACCGGACACAAACTCCCCACCGGTCACATCGAGGGCCGCCGGGTCTGGGTCAACGTGAAGCTCCTTAATGACATGGACCAAGTCGTCCGTGAGTATGGTCATTACGACGCGGCCGAGGCGGAACTTGATGAAGCAACCACTACGGTCTACGAAATGCACGTCGGACTAAGCGACGAGGCCGCCCTGGCCACGGGGCTGCCCGGGGGCGTGACCACGCACATGGCCCTTGCGGATACGATTGAAAAGGACAAGCGGATTCCTCCACGGGGATTCAACAATGCTACCTACGAGTCCGGAGGCGCTCCCGCGATCGGCATTGCCTATGCCGATGGACAGTACTGGCACGACGCCGCGTTCTGGATTCCCGATGGCGCCGTCCGTGCGGACGTTACGGTCTACTACCAAACGGTAACGCGACACTACATCGAAGCTCTTCGCGACGGCAATATCACCGATCATTGGGGGAATACTCTCTACGATCTTTGGTTGAATTCAGACAGAGGGGCGCCGATTCCCATCACCATTCAGTCGCTCGTGCTGGTACCGTTTACACGTGGAGATTTTGATAACGACGGACTTGTTGGTGAAAGCGACGTGTGCGGCTTCGAAGCCTGCTTCAATCGACCGATGACGCCGCCATGCTCCCTCGCCGATTTCAATGGGGATTCGTCCGTCGATTGCCAGGATTGGCAACAGTTCGCCGCGACGTGGGACGGTCCAGGCGAGATTCCTGCTTCCGCCGTTTGTACTCAGACCATTCCTACGGTCTCGGAATGGGGCCTTGTCATTCTGACACTCATGCTGGTCACCATGGCAAAGGTGACCTTTTCGTTACAGATAATGGATCGCAACCAGTGGTGCGGCGAACGAGGGTAGTAGGCGCAAGGTTCTTGGGTGGCGGCGGCGGTACTTGTCATTCATGGCTCAAGGTCGCGCCGGCGCCGAAGTCGGAAATGTGACTCTTCGATCGCCAACGCCCAAGGCCCAAGGTCCGGGGAAACGGCAGGCAGGCGGCCAAGCGGGATTGCGAGTCACTCTGTGGCCTTTCCGGAGGAAGCCGAATGGGCTGCGTGAGGTTACGTTCACGTTTGGAAGTGCGTGCCACGCTCGTGGCGGTCGTGGAGTAAAATCGGTGGGCACAGCCCATGCAACTTCTGAGAGAACCATCATGCGTAGTTATGCTCCAATGATCTTGTGGACCGGGTTGGTCTGCGTAATGGCCGGGGGAACGACTGCACGCGCCGGCGTATCGGTGGCCAATTTGACGGGTGAGATCCAGGTCCTGGTGCACTATGGACACGAAAAGCCGCCCTACATCGAAGAAGTTCTCGAGCCGTTCGGCCTGGGGCAGAACATCGCGTTCAACATAGGGCAACGGGTTGGTGTCAACGGCGGAGCACACGAGTGGACCGACGCCGAGGGCCTATTGAAACTTGAGATCGCGTTCGAGTTCGCGCTCGGCGACACGCAGGAGCTTGAATGGTCGCAATGCTGGCTGCGCTTCGAATTCGACCTGATCCTCACCGATCCGCTGTTTCAATCCCAGGCCGGTTTCGACGTTGTGGACTTTTTTCATTTGATAGATCCGTCTATTATCAGCGAGCCGATCCCTCCCGGCACCTACCATGTCGAAACTTCCGGGTTTGGGTTAGGAGCGAGCATCGAGGGTGGCGAGCAGGGGCATTCCATTGTGCTCGGTCTTGAGCTCGGCTTCAATCGCCCCCCTCCGCCCAGCAGTAACACGTACCGATGGGTGAATCCGGGCGGTGGTTCCTATGGCAACGCATCCAACTGGGACCCCAACACCGGGTTCCCCGTGCACAACGCGACGCAGAGCGACACGGCGTTATTCTCTCAGCTTTCGCCACCCTTTGTCCCGATATCCGGCCCCAGCGCGACGGCGGGACGATGGCACGTGACCAACTCCGCTGTCGAGTTCAGCGGCAGCGCAAGTTTGTTCTCTCCCACGATCGCGGACCCGTCATTGGCCATCTTCGACGGCGGACAACTCCGCCTGGCGACCTGGGCCAGCTTGAGTTCCATCGTCACCCACGTGGGACTCACCGGCGCTTTGGACTCCAGTCTGGAAGTCAAAGGAGCGCAGTTGACCACCGCTGCCTCGACGCTGATCGGGCGTGGCCGTTTCGATTTGGTGGACGGAGGTACGGGGACCACGCGAGCGCTATATGTCGGCGCGGGAAACGGTCCAGGGTCGTTGCATGTGACGGGCGATTCCTCCCGGTTCGACGTCATGGGCGCGTTCACCGTCGGGAGTACAACCGCCGGAACGATAGAAATCGATCAGGGTCTGCTTACCGTGACCCCCACCGCGACGGCCCCGCAGATTGGTAAATCGGCACCGGGAACTGTGACCGTGCGCGGCGACGATTCCAATGCGCAAACCTACGGCGATTTCCAAGTGCTCCATACATTGGTGGTCGGGGAGTCGTCCCAAGGCCGGTTGTTGGTCGAGCGCGGCGGGCGGGTAAGCATCGCCCCGGACCTTGTCGTCGGGGGGTATGGGGCGAGTCCGTCGGGCGAAGTGGTCGTCGATGCCCAGGGCGGCGACAACTCCCTCGGCGTCTCCCGAGCCATCTTTGTGAGCGCCACGGAACTACAAGAATTCGTGGTCCGAAACGGTGGTCACGCGACGACCGACGGACTCGTGATCGGGAGTCGTCAGATTCGGCCCGGGGCGGCGGATGTCACCTTGCAGGGGCCGTTCGGTGCGACTCCGACTCTGATCGTGGGGTCTCCCGGCGGCGGAGGCATGGGAACGACAGTCGGAGATCAGGTGCCGGGGCAACTCAACGTCCATTCCAACGCGACGGCGGAGTTGAACGGCGGGCTCTTCGTGGGCAGCGGCGCCCAGGGGATTGTGAGCATTGCCGGCCCGCATCCCACCTGGCTGCACGTCGAAGGCGAGACGCAGGTGGGGATCAACGCACCGGGGATCCTGCAACTCGACCTCGATGGATCCGTGGACAACAACGGCGATTTCTTGATTGGACTGGGGTCGGGCAATCCCAGCGGATCAGTCAATCTGACCTTTCCGTCGTCATTGAACGTCAACGGAGCGTTGCACGTGGGGTCTGCGGGGATTGGCCTGCTCCAGCACGGCGGCGCCGGGATCCACTGTGATACGTTGGTGGTCGGTGGCAGCACACCTTTGGCCACCGGAATCCTCACCGTGGCCTCGACGGGTTCGGGTTCCACGCTGGAGGTTCGGGGTAACGCGCAAGTCGGTGTGGGTTCCGGTCGCGGCGTGATTCTACTGGCCAGTTCGACCGCGAGCATGTCGATCGACGGCACCATGACTGTTGGTAGTCCAGCTGGCGGCGCAGGCGGTGGCGCGGTGGCCCTCGTCGACGCCCAGATCTTCGGAATGGGGAACATTGTCGTCAATAAGAACGGCAGCCTGACCGGGACCGGAACCATCTCGGTGCCCCACATCAACGCCGGCGGGATCATCTCGCCTGGATTGTCGCCGGGGACGCTCGTGATTGACGGTGACCTTGACCTGCTGCCCGGTGGGAAGCTGGTTATGGAGTACGCGGGGCTGAATCCCGGCGAGTTCGATGTTCTTCACGTCACGGGTGAAGCGACGCTCGGCGGACAGCTGGAGGTCCATTTCCGCGATGGTTTTTCGCCCGCGGATCCGACAGGCTTCATCCACTCACAGGACTTCGTCGAAGCTGATCAGGGCCTTATCGCGGATTTCGATCGACGCATTTACGCCTATCCGGACGAATTCGCAGACTTCGACGACGACGGCGACAAAGACCTCTCTGATGTGGCCGACTTTCAGAACTGCGTCGGCTTGTTCGGTCAGCAACTCTGGCTGGAGTGCCCTCGGGGGGATTGGGAAGGTGACGGAGTTCTCGGGGGCGTGGAACTGCGTGAGCTAGTCGCCCTGTTCACTGGACCGCAATGAGCCGCCGTATTAAGGGGGGCGACATCCCGAAACGAGAGGAGAGGTTGATGATAAATCGGATCAAAAGTGGAAGTGTCGTTGTTCTATCGCTGTGGCTCATCACCGGCGAAGTTCGGGCCGATTGCCTCGACGGATATCTCGAATACTCTCGGATTGATCGGTCCGCCTCGGCAGACACTCACTGGGCCGGTTGGTGTTTGGACGATTGGGAAGGTAGCCCAACCGAGATGTCGGGGCAGGCCGAGTGCCACGACTTCTGCCTTGACGAGGAGCAAGGTCTGTGGCTTCCTTGTGGTCCAGGTCCGGCAGCCGAGTTCACCGTGACCGCTACTCCGAACGGTTACACGATTACCGCGCATGCGGAAGTGCATCCGCATTCGGAGCATTCCGAAAACCCGCATTTTCAAGCGGCGAGCGCCTACGTCTTTGTCCAGCCCGCGGTGGTGGGCGGCGAGGTGGTTTGCACCGTCCAAGGCGCTGACAAGTATGTGGATGAGGGGGTCGTGACCGTTACTCCCATTGAGGCTCCTGTTCCTGATCCTGAGGAGCCTACCTGTGGAACCCCAGTCGCCTATGGGCTTTATTGTGCGGCGTGGGGTTCGGTTACGGGTGGCTCGGTAGACTGCACCCTGACGGTCACCTGCACGCCAACGGTTTGCAGTGACAGTCGGAGTTGGAACGATCCAAACGGCGGCTCCTATCAAGATTCGAACAATTGGGACGACGTGCTCGGCGCTCCACAGAGCCCTCATTGCGCGCCGGCGCACGATCCGCCGCAGCGCAGCGACGACGCTTACTTCACGCTTTCGAGCGCGTCGTTCATTCCGGTAAGCGGTTCGGGCGCAACCGCCAATCAGTGGGTGGTCACTAACGGCTGCCCGATTGAGTTCACCGGCAGCGGGCAGGTGTTCTCGACCTGGGACACGATCTGGCCTTCGCTGCGGATCGGGAACGGCGGTCAGCTTCGCTTGGCGAGCGGGGGCTCGTTGGATTCAGTCCACGCCAGCGTGGGTGCGAGCGGAGCCACGAACTCCTTGCTGGAAGTCAATGGGGCCTCGTGGACCAACACCGAGTCCACCAAGATCGGTCGAGGGAGCGTGGATGTACTGAACGGCGGCGCGGCCTCCACGAAGGAACTCCGCGTGGGCGCGGGGAACGGCCCCGGCGCGGTCCGCGTAACCGGCGACGGCTCCACCGTCGATGTAGCCGATCACCTCATCGTGGGGGACGTAACTCCGGGGACGGTGGACATCGACCACGGCTGGTTCTCGGTCACTCCCGTCACCCTGGGTCCGCAAATCGGCAACGCCGCCGCGGGTACGGTCACCGTCCGCGGCGACGACTCAAACCTCAGCACCTTTGGACGCTTCGACGTCCACCACTCCCTGGTCGTGGGCAACGGGGCGAGCGGCCGCCTCAACGTGCAACGCGGCGGGCATGCCCGCATCGACCTGGACCTTCTGGTGAGCGCCTACGGATCGAACCCCTCCGGCGAAGTGGTCGTCGACGGGCAGGGCGGGATCGGCATGCTCGATGTCTTCCGGATCGCCTTCATCGGGGCCACGGAGTTGCAGGAGATTCTCGTGCACAACGGCGGTCGTCTTAGCGCCGACGAGCTGAACATCGGGTACCTCCAGGTTCGTCCGGGGACGGCGGATGTCACGCTCCGTGGACCCAGCGGGAGTTTCCCCACCCTGACCGTGGGTACGGGTGGTGGAGGCGGTATGGGGACCTTCGTGGGCGACCAGTCGGCGGGGCAGCTCAACATCGAGGCTGGGGCGATTGCGGAATTGTACGGCGGACTCTTCGTGGGAGACGCGGCGCAGGGGATCGTCATGGTCTCCGAACTGAACGCTCCGCCGGGGACATACACGTTGTTGACAGTCACCGGCGAAACGCAGGTCGGGATCGGTGCGCCGGGCATTCTGCACATCGACGACGATGCCTCCGTGGTGACGAACGGGAATATGCGCATCGGCCTGGGCACGGGTAATCCCAGCGGAACGGTCAACGTATATGCAGGTTCAAGTCTCGACGTGAACGGCACCCTTTCCGTTGGAGACGCCGGGGTGGGTTTGCTCAACATCGTCGCGGAACCGAACACGTTTCCCGCCCATGTGTACTGCGACACGCTGCTGGTGGGCGGCAACACATTCGGAGCCACGGGGATTATCACCGCCTCGTACCTTCCGAATGCGCCGGTCAACCCTCACTTTTCGCATTTGACGGTGTATGGAAACGCCCAAGTGGGCGTCGGCGTCGGTCGGGGCGAGATTCTGCTCGCCGATCCCAGCGGTCGGTTGGAAATCAACGGAACGATGACCATCGGCAATCCTGGCGGCGGTCCCGGCGGCGGCGCCGTCGTGCTGGTGGACGCCCTAATCGAAGGGACCGGGAACATCGTCGTCAACAAGAACGGCAGCATGAGCGGGACGGGAACCATCTCCGTCTCGCACATAAACGCAGGCGGAATCATTTCCCCGGGTCTGTCGCCCGGAACGCTACTGGTCGACGGGGACTTGGATATGCTTCCCGATGGGGCGCTGATCATCGAGTACAATGGGCTGAATCCTGGCGAGTTCGACGTGCTGCACGTCACCGGTCAGACCACCCTCGGCGGCCGACTCGAAGTCCACTTCCGCGATGGTTACTCTCCTCTCGATCCGGCGGCGTTCATTGTCTCCCAGTACTTCATCGAAACCGAGGGCGCCGTCATCGGCGACTACCACCAGCGCATCTACGCGTTCCCCGACGAATTCGCTGACTTCGATGACGATGACGACAAGGACCTCTCCGACGTAGCCTCGTTCCAGAGCTGCTTCGGGCTCTCCGGCGGAGAATTGGAACCGGCTTGTGGCCGAGCCGATTGGGAGAATGACGGCGTTCTCAACGAGGTCGAAGTCCGCGAACTGACGGCCCGGCTCAGCGGACCGCAGTGACAGATAAACTGCTTGAGCGCGTGTTACGCGAAGGAGGGAAGATCTGGATGTGGAGCTCGATCAAAGACATGGGTCTTGTTGTCAACGCGCTGGTGCTGCTTGCCAGCGGTGCCCGGGCCGACTGCCTCGACGGACATCTCGAATACGACCATTCCATTTCGTCACAATTGTACGCGCAAACCGGTACTTGGTACTGTGACGACTACTTCTCCAGTGATGTCGATTCACTCGGCGGCATAGAGTGCGACAACATCTGCTGCGGCCAAACCTCATGCGACCCTTGCCAGGGACCCCAGGCCGATTTCAATGTAACGGCCTCCCCCAATGGTTACACGATCACCTTGCACGCCGCCGTCCCTGGCAATGGAAGTTATTATGAGAATACCTACGGAAGCATCTGCGTTCACCCCCGGGTAGAGGGCGGGGAGATGATTTGCACGGTCCAGGGGGCTAGCAAACAACTCGATAACGGCAGCTTGACGGTAACGCCCATTCTGGCCGATCCCGACGAACCGTCTCAAAGCTACTGCCTCTACTGTGCTGCGTACGGATGGAACGTGCCCGGCTCTGTCGACTGCTCATTGAACGTGTCTTGCACACCCACGGTAACGAGCGGGTGGCGCTTATGGAACAACCCCAGCGGCGGTTCGTATCAGGACTCGAACAACTGGGACTCAGATGAAGGAGGCTATTGCGCTCCGGTCCATAACGCCCAGCGGAGTGATACGGCGCTCTTCAGCTTGGCGAGTGCGACCCACATTCCCGTGAGCGCAAGCGGGCTCGCAACCGCTGAGGATTGGCTGATCTACAACAGCCCCATCGAGTTCAGCGGAAGCGCCCAGGTTTTTTCAACCGGATCTGTCCCGCGGACGCCGGACCTTCGTGGGGGCACTCCGCCCCCCGCCGACTCGCTCAGGATCCTTCAGGGCGGGCAGCTACGTCTAGTCAGCGGAGCCTCGCTGGATTCGGTTCACGCAGCAATCGGCGCAAGCGGAGCGACTGACTCCAGGCTGGAGGTACAGGGTGGGACTTGGACGAATTCGGCTACCGCCAAAATCGGAAGAGGGAGCATTGACGTGCTGGATGGAGGGACGGTCACCACGGGCGCGCTAACGATCGGTTCGGGAAACGGTCCGGGCACCGTGCAGGTGACAGGTGATGCGTCCTCGCTCGACGTATCGGGCGAGCTTGTCGTGGGAGACACGACGGCCGGGGCGTTGGAGGTCGATAGAGGCTTGTTCCTGGCTACGTCGATCACAGCCTATCCGTTGATCGGCAAGTCCGCTTCAGGGACGGTGACGGTCCGAGGCGATGATTCAACCTTCAGTTCCTACGGACGCTTGCAGGTAAACCGCGGGCTGACCGTGGGAGAGGGGGCGAATGGACGATTGAACGTGCAGCGGGGCGGATACGTGGTCGTCGCGGAAGACCTTCTGGTAAACGGGTACGGAGCGAACCCCGCAGGGGAGGTAGTCGTCGATGGTCAGGGTGGTATCAGCACGCTGGACGTTCAGGGGATGACCTTCGTCAACGCCACGCAGCTTCAGGAGATTGTGGTTCAGAGTGGCGGGCGTTTTAGCACCAACCAGCTCAACATCGGGAGCGGCGTACAGGTAGGAGGAGGGACGGCCGATGTCACGGTGCGCGATCGCAGCGGGAGTTTCCCCACGTTGAGCGTGGGGACACCCAGCGGCGGGGGTGCGGGGACACATGTCGGTACTTCCGTCCCAGGACAACTCAATATCGGTGTCGGTGCGATCGCGGACCTGTATGGTGGATTGTATGTGGGGGAAGCAGCACAGGGGATCGTCATGGTCACTGAACAGAATGCCGCGCCGGGAACGTACACGTCGTTGACAGTCAACGGCGAAACGCAGGTCGGTATCGGTGCGCCGGGCATTCTGCACATCGACGACGATGCCTCCGTGATGACGAACGGGAATATGCGCATCGGCCTGGGCGGCGGCAATCCCAGCGGAACGGTCAACGTCTACGCCGGCTCAAACCTTGATGTCAACGGCACGCTCGCTGTGGGCGACGCGGGGGTTGGCTTGCTAAACATCGTCGCGGAACCGAACACCTTTCCTTCCCATGTGTTCTGCGACACCCTGATCGTGGGCGGCAGCGCGTTTGGAGCCACGGGGATCATCGTGGCCTCGTACGTTCCCAATGCACAAGTCAATCCAGGATTCTCACATTTGACGGTAAACGGAAACGCGCAGGTGGGCGTTGGGGCTGGCCGCGGCGAGGTCTTGCTGGCCGATCCGAGCGGAAAGCTGGAGATCAACGGGACGATGACCGTCGGCAATCCCAGCGGAGGACCGGGAGGTGGGGCTGTCGTTTTGGTTGATGCTCAGATCTTGGGAACCGGCAACATCGTGGTCAATCCCAACGGTAGTCTGACAGGCACGGGCACGGTGTCCGTGCCCAAAGTCAGTGCAGGCGGCATCATATCCCCCGGGCTTTCTCCCGGAATGCTGACCATTGACGGGGAACTGGAGATGTTGCCGGGCGGGAAGCTCATCATCGAGTACGCGGGACTGAATCCCGGCGAGTTCGACGAACTGATTGTCACCGGCCCGGCCACCTTCGGCGGGCGACTTGAAGTGCACTTCCGAAATGGCTTCTCGCCATCCGATCCGACGGCGTTCATTCACTCTCAATCCTTCGTCGCCGCCGACCAGGGCGTCAGCGGTGACTACGCGGAGCGGATCTATGCATACCCGGAGGCCTTCGCCGACTTCGACAACGACGCCGACAAAGACCTTTCCGACGTGGCCGCGTTCCAAAACTGCTTCGGGCTCTTCGGCGGAGAATTGGAACCGGCTTGTGGCCGAGCCGATTGGGAAGACGACGGCGTGATCGCCGGGCGTGAGATCAAAGAACTCTTGGAACGACTGACGGGACCATTTTGACATCTGATCAGTCGGTCGATGCAATTACAGTGTGGCGGAAGCTTCGAGGAGCGGATTGAATGGAAATTAGACATGACATTTCGGGCATGGCAACAGTAATCTCTTCGGCTCTCTTTGCGGTTTTGTTACCTCAATGGTGCGAGGGAACAGCCACGTTGAACGCCGGGCACGAGAACCTTCTGTTTGTCGCCGCCGCCAACGGTTCGACCGTCTACCGCGAGCAGGACAACCTGGCCTACGACCTTGATTTCAGCACGAGTAACGGTGGGATCAACATTGTCGGCGTTTCCCTGATTCCCAACACCCTTGGCTCGGCGACCTTCACTGCTTCCGCCGTCAATCCGACAACGGTACGAGTACGGTTGCTTGCCGGTACTGCCGCGCCCGCCGACTACAACAACGCGATCGGCGGAACGCTCAATCTCTCTTGGTCTCACGACGGCGTTCCAGGCAATGCAAATCTCAACTTCGAATTACGGGCTGTGGACGTTGGCGAACTGGTCATCTTCGAGGGCTACACGAGCACAAGTCTGGCAGACTCGGACATTACACCAATTACGATCAACGGCAGGCCGCCGTTTGGGGCGTCTAGGTACACCTGGGCGGGCACGCCGCCTGCGATTCCGGCCGGGCTGTCCTTTTCCTTGGTAAACCACGACGGAATCTCCGTGCCGAACGATCGCCGCTGGGTTCGCGTGGAAGGTGGTCCGGCTTGGACCAATCAGAACACGACCTTCACGATCCAGTTCGGAAACAACCCTGGAAACATGGCGAATCTGCCTGTGCTGACCTATGATCTGCGTTTGCGCAGCTTCTCCGGCGTAACGATATACAAAGGTCAATCGCTCTATACACTTCAAGGTCCGATCTCGGCACCAGGCGCGACGCCGGGCGGCTACACCGTGGCGACGACCGTTGCGGACGGATCGTCCATCACGCTTCACCCGGAGCTCGGGGCCGTCAATACCTATAGCCCCGCGAGCGGTTGGGATACGGATACAACGATGGACGTCGATGTCACAGACGGGGACTTCTGCACGACGCTGACCGTGCGCGATGTGGACGTGCGTTTTCGTGATCTGAAGGCCGATGGGTACACCATCTTCCGCGGACATGTGGTGGGCGAGGGAATCATCAACACGTCGCTGCCCAATGACACTTATCTTGTGACACAGGAAAGCGGTGCGTCGGCGTTTCCCGTAATCACCGGCGCGACCGGCACGACGCCGTTGTTGGCGTTCGGCAACAACGGGGCAATCAGTGGCCTTCCTACGCCGCCGCCAACGAGTCAATGGGCTGTCGATGACACGATGAACATACTCATCAAGGACGGCTCGCGACCGCGATCACGCGTGGGCCGC
This sequence comes from uncultured Phycisphaeraceae bacterium, assembly GCA_964552515.1. Classification (GTDB taxonomy): domain Bacteria; phylum Planctomycetota; class Phycisphaerae; order UBA1845; family UBA1845; genus JACQXM01. The sequence continues at coordinate 1,628 of CAZKIN010000029.1, read as the reverse complement.
GCGGTAAGCTTCCGCGAGCTTCCTGATGACCTCACTTACTTCGACCAGCAGACCTCGCAAACGGACGCCACAGCGCCATCTCCAGTAGGGCCGTATGTGATCGAGGCGCTCGATCCCAACTGGCTCAACGCGCCCTTTGGAGACCCGGTGCTCCTTCCGGGCAGCGCTCCGCAACCCGGCTTCAGCGGTTCGGGCGCGCTCCAAGCCTACTTGAACAGCGGTGCCTCGCCGGCTGCGCATTCGAACTTCCTGGTGATCACCAACGGCCCGAGACCCTGGTCCGCAGGCGCAAGCATCGACTTCCAACTTCGCCACTTCGCATCCTCCGGCGTGAAGATCACCGCGGCCAACCCTGTTGTGATTCCAGAGAACGGTAACTTCCTGGTCGACACCGTGGATGCCGGCGGCAGTTGGACGTGGAGTTCGGCGACGCTTTCTGGCTTTTCGGGGGGAAGTGTGAGCGTCGCTTCCTCGCCAAGTCCCTCCGGGTTTTTCACGGCGGCGAATGTGTCCGGCGCCGGCACGTTGACCTTTGAGGTAGGACCGAGCTCCTCGAGTCCCGATCACCCGACTGTCTCTGTCGTGCTCATCGCAACGACCGAGGGAGCCCCGATCCCTGCCGCATCCGCCTGGGGCGTTGTCGTTATGCTCTTTCTCATACTTGTGTCCGGCACGATTATCGTGCATCGCCGGTTCGAAACTGCCACGCGTCCGCGATGCCCGGCAACGCCAACCTGGCCGCACAGATGCGCCAATCGGTGTCACCATGCCATAGAAGAGTGGAAGCTGTTCCAAGATTCCAACAGGGTGGGAATCCGGGGGCCGATGAGGTCGTAGAAACGATGCTGGTCGAGCACGCCACGGCAAGGAGTCACCCGGCGGCGCTGGCTGCTGGTCAGAACAAGGCCATCTTGATGGTCCAACGGGCAGCATCATTGGAACTCATTCAGAGTTGCGGCGCGGTCCGGACACGCGTCATTAATGAAACCGGCCATAAGCTGCCAACCGGACATACACTGCGTAGAGAGACTGGAAAGGCATCGATCGCATGACCATGACAGACACCATAATACCGTCGCGTCTTCCGGTGATCTCGACTCATCCCATGCATCCGTTGGGATCCCGGGCCAAGGTACTGCTGACTAGCGTATTCGGGCCGTATGCCCAAGACGATGAGTACGGCAGCCGAAAGATTAACCCTATGGAGCTGTATCACAACCAAGTGACGCGCGTGCAGGGGCCGTTCTCGTTGCGGATGTTTCATCGATCCTGGGGGCTCATGCTGATCCAAGCCAACATTCTCGCACCATGTACTCTGCTGGATTTCCCGGACATGCAGCGCTTTATCGACCAGATCATGACGAATGAATACGACATCATCGGGATCAGTTCGATCATTCCGAACGTCAAGAAGGTGCAGAAAATGTGCGAACTCATCCGCGATCACCAACTCACAGCAACCATCGTTGTTGGCGGACACGTCGCCAACTTGCCGGAGCTGGGTGAAATGATCGACGCCGACTACATCGTCAGAGGCGAGGGCGTTCGCTGGATGCGCCGGTACCTTGGCGAAGACGAACATCGTCCGATTGAGCACCCGCGAATCTTGTCGGGTATAGGCGCGCGCA
>CAZKIN010000028.1:21024-24630 GCA_964552515.1 uncultured Phycisphaeraceae bacterium | reverse complement strand
TTTTGTCATTCGTTTTACCGGCAGATCATCAGTGAAGGGATTGACGCTGCAAATCCCCTGCTTTTCAGCGAAGGCGTTCCTAATGTCGGCGCGGCGCACGTGAGTACTGCCTTCGGCATCCGCGGCTTTTGTCAGACGATCATCGGCACCCGCACCGGCGGCCTGGACGCGCTGCGCCTGGCGGCCGCGCGAATTCAAAATGGCGAGTGGTCACGCGCGCTGGTGGTCGCCGCGGAAGAGCATCACCCGGTTGTCGAGGAGGCTTATCGGTTTCATGCGACACGAGGTCGGCATCACGGCGCGGCGCACGCTTCAGATTTCGTCATGGGCGAAGGGGGCGTTGCCATCGTTCTGGAATCCGCGGAGTCGGCGCGGCAGCGCGAAGCGCGGGTGTGGGGTGCGCTGGTCGCGGCAGAGATGAATGAATGTACGGATGTTGTATATGCGGGCGGAGGCGGCGGGTGGGCGCGCGCGGAAAGAGCGCGCGCGCGCGGCCTGCTTCGGGGTCTGGAGAAATCGGCGGGAGGCATAAGCACGCTGCCCGATGACTGGCCGGATTTGTGCAGCATGGGGCCGCTGGTTGCACTGACCCAGTGGTTGCAGGGTGTTGCGGCAGCGAGTCCGCGACGGGCGATATGTCTGGCATGCGACGGAGCTGCGATTATGCAATCGGTGGTGGTCAAAAGTGGGGAATGGAAGTAGTGCAGACGGTTGAAAACAGCTACGCTTTGCGGCAATCCGCACTTTTCGTTACTCTGGCGTGCGTGTCGAATACCGCACCCGCCATTGCGCGCAGTCCTGACGCCGCCTGCCTGCTGCGCGTTCCGGAATGGGCGGCGCGGCTGACGGGAGCGGCGGTCGATAGCAAGCAGTTCTTACATGGCGAAGTGCAAGTCGAGGTTACGGCGGGTTTGCGATTTTCACTGGCGACGGTCCGGGTGGTGGATGCGCATCGACTGGACGCAGCAGGGTTTGAGCGCATCACCCTGGAAGCTTACCGCGCGGTGGCTTTGGCGCTTAAAAATCTGTCCACGCCGCATGCACTGCGCTTCTGGAATTTCATTCCGCACATCCGGACGGCCGCGCCGGGTGGTTTGGATCGTTACATGGTGTTCAATGCCGGTCGGTTTGCGGCGCTGACCGAGTGGTTCGGCGGCAAGCGGCCTTCGAGTGCGCATGTCGCGACGGCGAGCGGGGTCGGACATGAGGGTCACGATTTGGTCATTCATGTGCTGGCCGGTCGGACGGCGGGTCGGCAGGTGGAGAATCCCCGGCAGATTCCGTCGTTTGATTATTCGCGGCGCTATGGTCCGGTTCCGCCCTGTTTTGCGCGGGCGACGTGGGTGGATGAGGGGGTCGGCGGCGGGAAGTTGCTGATCGGCGGGACGTCAAGTGTGTGCGGCGAAGCGTCGGTACATCCGGAGGATGCGGCGGGGCAGACGCGCGAGACGCTGACCAATTTGAGTCACCTGCTGGCGGCGGCGGGAGTCGGGCGGGCGAATGGCCCTGGTAATTTGTGCGCGCTGCGCGACGTGCGGGTCTACGAGGTCCGCATGTCGGATCGACCGATGATTGAGGCGACTTTGCGCGAGGCGCTGGGTGCCGACGCTATGGCGGGTATTGAGTTTGTTCAGGCGGACCTGTGTCGGCCGGAGTTGCTGGTGGAGATTGAGGGCGTGGGTTTGTGATGCAGCGATTTCGGTTCGGGGAAGTTGCTGAGTTGGTAAGGGAGTGCGCAGCGTGAGGTATGACGCGATCATCATCGGCGGCGGTCCGGCGGGATCGACGGCCGCTTTGTGCCTGGCGCGAAAGGGTTATCGCGTCATCGTGATCGATAAGGTGACGCACCCGCGTTTTCACGTCGGTGAATCATTCCTGCCGCGCGGGTTCACGCTCCTTCAGGAACTGGGGCTCGAGCCGCGCCTGCGGAAGCTTGCGCACATGGTGAAGCTCGGCGCGGAATTCGGCATGGGAGGCGTGGAGGACGACGAAACGACCAAGTTCGCGTTCAGCGACGGGATTGAGGGCGGCCGCAATGAGACATTCAATATCGAGCGCGCTCCGTTCGACGGGATGCTGCTCGATGCGGCGCGCGAGGCCGGCGCGGAGGTTCGACAAGACCTGACGGTCAAGAAAATAGTCCGACTGGCCGACGGCGATGTGGAAATTGTGGCGGGTGACGAGACGGTGCGCGGCAAGTACCTGCTCGATGCGAGTGGGCAGGGTACGGTCCTCGGTCGGCACTTGGGTACCAGAAAAGGCTTCGACCATCATCGCAAGGTTGCTTACTTCGGTCACTTCGAAAATGTGCAGCGGCTCAAAGGCGACGAGGAGGGCTATCCCACCGTCGTAATCTGCGACGAAGGTTGGTTCTGGATGATCCCGATCGACCCGCGTCGCGTCAGCATCGGTTTTGTCATGGATGCCGATGTGTCCAAGCGAGTCAACCTGCCCGCGACGCAGATGCTTGCTTGGGCCATTGCGCGTTGCCCTCTGGTGCGGCGGCGCACGGCGAACTCTCCGATTCCGGCACAGACGCATACGGTGGCCGACTTCAGTTACGACTGCGCGCCCTATGCGGGACCGGGTTATTTTCTGGTCGGGGATGCGGCCTTCTTCCTTGATCCGATTTTCTCCACCGGTGCCTGCCTGGCCATGATGGGTGGGGCGAAGTGTGCGGAAGGTGTCGATGGACTGATTCGGGGCACCCTGCGTCATGATGAGTTTCGGCGCGAATACAGCCGGTTCATCAAGGGCAGCTCAAGTGCGTTTTTCGAGCTGGTTAATCTTTTTTATGTGCACTCTTTCCGTGAGCTCTTCCTGCACGGCGTCGGGCCGGCGAATATCCGTGGCGCCGTGATTTCGCTGCTTGCGGGGCATGTTTTTCCGCGTCCCTCGTGGTCGATTCGGTGGCGCATGGCGTTTTTCCGATGGGTCATCAAGGTGCAGAAGCATTTTGAACTGGCTCCCCGGCGCGAACCGTTTTCATTGCAGGCGCAAAAGCCGGAAGCGGTGGCCGACGTTAAGGCGGCATAGCTGTGTGGGAATGACTCATTGACTGCGCAGCGGATCATTCGACAATCGTCCCGCACTCATCGACAATTCCGAAACGATGTCCGTTGAACTATTGACTCAGCTCCTGCACCGCGCGGCAACGCATCCCGACGCGCGCGCGGTGGTGGAGTGTCGATGGTCATCGGAGGGCGCGGGTCGATTGCAGTTTGCTTCCTGGACCTATGCGGAGCTTGCGGCCGCGGTGGCCATCCGGGCCCGATGCATGGTTGACCAAACGCCGGAGGGAAGTGTCATTTTAATGGCACTACCCAACGGATTTGAGTTCACCGCAACTTTCCTGGGAGTATTGGCGGCGGGGCGTACGGTCTTTCCGGTCAGCGGGCAACTGGCCGCAGCGGAAATGACTCTGGTCGCCCGCAAGGCCGGCGTCTCGGCGGCGGTAGTTTCGAATGTGCAAGCGTCGCCACTGTCGCAAATAAGCGGCATCCAGTGTCATGACGTTGGCAAACTTACCGACACCGACGGCAAGGGCGCGATGTTTGATCCCGAGGCGGCGCGCTCGTCGGGCATGTACCTGCTGAGTTCAGGGAC
>CAZKIN010000028.1:8046-20924 GCA_964552515.1 uncultured Phycisphaeraceae bacterium | reverse complement strand
TGTTTGATCCCGAGGCGGCGCGCTCGTCGGGCATGTACCTGCTGAGTTCAGGGACGACGGCCATGCCGCGAATCGTGGATCGCCGGGCCGATGCGCTCGATGCGGTCGCGCGAAACATTGCCCACCAGGTAGGCGACGTCCATCAACCCGGACTACTTGCGGATGACCGGGTTCTGGGTGTGGTTCCGCAATGTCATTCCTATGGTGTGGAAAGCGCACTGATGGGACCGATACATGCCGGGGCGTGCCTGGTTTTGTGCCAGGGATTTGACCCTTTGCTGGTCGGGGAGTTATGGACACGGGGCGAGGTGTCCGTATTTCCTGCGACTCCCACCATGCTGGACATGCTCGCACGCATGGGCGGGGCATCGACACCACCGGCTACTTGGACAGCTGGCGCTGCGGTGCGTTCGCAACCCTGCGTCTACTCCGCCGGCGCAAATTTGCCGGCCAGTGTTGTCCGGGCTTTTGAACTGCGCTTTCGTGCGCCGGTTGGACAACTTTATGGAGCTTCGGAAGCGGGATCGGTCACCTTTGTTTCCGGTGACGGAAGTCCCGCCCCGACCTGTGTCGGCGCACCCTTTCCCGATATCGATGTGCGCATCGTGCAACCCGATTCCGTGAACCTGACGGATGTTCCGGCGGGCTCGGAAGGCGAAGTGGTTATTCGTGCGCCGTCTATGTTTTTGCGCTATGTGGGTGACGGGGATGACTGCACCACCGATGGCTATTGGCGCAGTGGAGACCTGGGGCGTTACGATGCCCAGGGGAAACTGCACATCACCGGTCGTTTGAAGCTGCTCATCGACGTTGGGCCGGAAAAAGTGAATCCGCTGGAGGTCGAAGCGGCGCTGCGCGACCATCCGGCGGTGGCGGAATGTGTGATCACGCCGGTTCCGGTCACGGAGACAGTCTGCCGGTTGCGCGCGGTGGTGGTGTGCGCGGCGGGTGCGAACGCGACGGCGGAGGAGCTGCGGCTATTTCTGCGCGACCGGCTCAGTGCATACAAGGTGCCGCGAGTGTTTGAGTTTCGCACTGATTTTCCGCGATCGCCTACGGGGAAAGTGCTGCGCCGCCAAGTATGAATCCACTGCTCAGCAAATCCGCTTTGATCCCAGTATGGCTCGCGGGCTGCGTGTTGATGACGGCCGGTTGTCAATCAAACTTGCCGCGCTATTCCGCCATGACCGCCGCCGAAGCAATGTCGACGATGCGGCAACGCAACCGCGCGATGCAATCGCTTTCCGCGCCCTGTCGAATTGTCCTGACCGACCAACAGGGCCGTGGCGTAGAGTTGAGCGGTGCCCTGGTCGCCACGCGGGAAGGGCAGCTGCGGCTTCGTGCCTGGAAGTTGAGCCAACCCGTTTTTGATCTGACCAGGAATGCCGAAGGCTGGTGGCTGTGGGAGCCGGAGGGACGATTGTCCGGTGAAGCGGCCGCGGACATGGGGCTATCGTCCGCGCGCGGTTCCGCCATGGTGGCACACTTTGCGATACTGTGGACTTTGATGACCGGGGAATTCGGGGCGGGCTGGATGGGAGAGACCATTTCGCCGGATCGGCTGCACGTTGAGCGAACTGATGACGCGCAGATGACACTCGCCTGCACCGTCGCCGCGCAAACGCTTACCACTACCCATTGCAGCGTAACCGGGGACGATTCAACGCCGCAGGCCGAAATCAAATTTTCAGCGTATGGTTCCTTCGGACCGTACGTCCTGCCCGCGCGAATCGACGCGGCCGCGCAAGGTCGCCGCTTTACCATCCTGTTGGACGACATTTCCATCAACGACGAATTGTCGGATCAGGTATTTGCTCCGCCGACGGCGGCGGTGCTGCTGCGATGAGGCGAACACGCGAGTTCATCCTGGGCGTTTTGACCGTGTCGGTGCGGCACCCCTGGTGGACACTGCTGTTTTCCGGAGCGATTGCCGCACTGGCCGTTCAACAGGCGGCGCAGCTGCGCCCGGTCGCGTCGCTGCGCAATGTCATGCCCGCCGACGATGCCGCCGCCGGGGCGATGAATCGAATCATCGAAGATTTTTCCATTACCGATGAATTGCTGCTGTTGGTTGCGTGGCCGAAGGAGCGCGGGGGGGCGTCGTTGGACATCGAGTCGGCGCTGGTGGGATTCGCGGAGCGCCTGACGGTTGCCGTCAGAAGCGACGAGCGGACCGACAGGCTTTGCGGTGCGGTCCGCTTCCGTGTTCCTCCTGATTTCCGTTCATTCTTGACGGAAGTGATGGTTCCCGCCGCGTTGCATTATGCCGACGATGCGACACGTCAGGCGCTGCGGAGGCGGCTCACTCCGCAGGCCATGCGTGAAGAAATCCGGCGCTGCTCGGAGTTGCTGGCGGCGGGCGGTGGCGGGGGTGTCATGGCGAAGACACTCGCGCAAGACGTACTCGGCTTACACACCATATTGGGGCCGATGTTCTCCGCCCGACTATCGCCCCTCGCCGGTGCGTTTTCGGGAGAAGTGCTGCAAGGCGGCGATGATGCCCTGCTGACGCCGCATCGGCGCGCCCTGCTCATACGCATCGCGGGATTGCAACCGGTTTCCGATCTTGATTACGCCCGCAGTCTGACGCTCGCCATTCGCGCGAAGGCGAACGAAGTGAACAGCGATGGCCTGGATCTGGAATTTGCCGGCGCTTATCCGATTGCCGAATTCGCGGAACGATCGATCCGCGCCGACATGATCCGCAGCATCGTGGTCGCCCTTGTGCTGTTGCAGATTTTGTTCTGGATCGCGTTCCGTGACTTGCGCAGCTTTCCGCTGGCCATCGTGCCCGTCGCCGGAGGGTGCGTGCTTGGTTTCGCGGTATACGCACAATTCGCGAGTGAACTCACGCCGATGACCGCGGCGATCGGCGCCGTGCTGGCCGGACTGGGTGTGGATTATGCGATTCATGTTCTTTCGCACTATCGCCACGCCCGCCGCGAAGGAATGGGTGCGGAGACGGCGGTTAGGCGAATGCTCGCCACCGTGGGACCGGCGATGGTGACAGCGTGTGGCACTTCCGTCCTGGGACTGCTGGTGGTGGCCCGTTCCCAGGTTCCCGCACTCCGCGAGTTCGCGCTGCTGGGGGCGCTGGGGCTGGCGGGCTCGCTGGTGATGACCGTGCTGGTGCTGCCCGCTCTGCTGGCGATATTCGAGGGGAGGGCCGGTTCCGGGGCCATGAATTCGCAGACCGTTGGTCGAATGAGCCATTCCCCCACCGCGGCATCCACCCTTTCACGAAGCGTCTGGTCCGCGATTGTATGCTGGTCAATTGCCGCGCTGATGGCAGGATGTTTAGCGATCGCCGTCCTGCGCGGCTGGCCGGAGTTCGAGGACGACTTGACGGTGTTGCATCCGCGTCCCAATCCGGCGCTTACGGCCCAGGCTCACCTGACCGAGCTGTTTGGCAATGTCGCCGATCCCTTGCTGGTACACCTGCGCTCCGATTCGGCCGAGGATCTGGTCGCGCTTGCTTACGATGCGCAAGCGCAGTTGCAGGGAGATGCGATGACGGCAGCAGGTATTGCGGGCATTCACAGCTTGGCGGTTTGGCTGCCTGATCCGCGTAACCGGCGGGACAGTTTGCCTTTCATGGACGAAGCGCAAGTGGCCGGGTTGCTGGTCGATTTCGATGCGGCTATCGAGGAGAGTGTCTTCGCGCCGGAAGCACTCCGGGACTATCGCGAGTTCGTGCGAAAGCTGGTTTCGAGTTCCGCGCCACCAACACTATCTGATTTCGCGACCTATCCAGAAATGCAGCGAACTCTTCTGCCGCGGATCCGGGCTGCCGACGATCGGAGCGCCTACGAGTCAATTATGACCGTCCTGGTGCGGCATACCATGACGAATCGATTGGACCGTGACCGGGTGGTGAGTGCCACCGCACAGGCACTAGGCGGGTTGCCTGGCGCGGTACTCACTGGAACGGCCGTCATGGGGCACGGTGCGGAGTTGGCCATCCGGCGCGAGGTGACGCGCGTGGTGGAACCTTCGACGTTGTTCGTCTTGGCCTGGGTCGTGGTTTATTTTCGCCGCGTCGGTGCTTCGTTGCTGGCTGTTTTGCCGGCGGTGTCCGGATTTGCGGTCATGATGGCGGTGATGCACCTGATGGGTTGGAAGTTGAATCTGATCAATCTGCTGGGGGTGGCGATCTTTGCGGGGATTGGCGTGGATAACGGCGTTCTGCTGGTCAGCCTGGCGCGCAAACGAAACGCTGCGGGGCAAGTGATGACGGCACATCCCGGCGCCTGGCGGGCCGCGCTTTCCGCGATGAGTCTCACCACGCTCAGTACCGTACTTAGTTTCGCGGCGCTCTGCTTCACCAGTACGCCGGGCATCCAGTCGCTCGGCGTCACGGTCACCGTTGGCATGATTGGCGCATGGGTTGCTTCCGTCGGGCTGCTGGCACCGCTACTGCGGCGCAAAGAAGAAGGGGTGAACCCGTAGGAGTCCACCCCCTCGTTCTTTCGTCATGTGTTAACGCCTTACGGCGTAAAACTTATTCCTTCTTGCGACCTTCCGTGCGGGTCGGGGTCGGTGCGCCGACGGAGACCTCAACGGCAGTTCCAGTTTTGTGGGGAACTTGCACCGCGTTGGTGTCCAGAATGAAGGTTTCGGTGCTGTCTGTGCGGACGTTCAGCTTAAAGGTTCCGGCCGCGTCCGGAGATGCCTTGAAAGTAAACGTGGCGACATATACTGGCTTGACCATGTCGGTACCGCCGACAACGCGGACCAAGCCGATCCAACCGGCCTTCTTGTCCTGAACGTCGAGCATTTCCGCACCGGTATTGAACAGGGCGAAGTCCTGACGTTGACGATCAATGGTCATGGTATCAAGGGTCAGTGTGCCCTTGTCGCCACCGGTCGCCGCTACTTGGATCTGATAGGCGGCAACATTCGTCGCGCCGGAAACAAAAGCTTCGACCGTCACGGTTCCACCCGGCTGCACGTTGGCCTGAACGGCCTTGACCGAGATGGTGGCATTCGCGGCGGCGGGTTGATTGTCCGCGCGTGCAACGCTGATGGTCGCCATACACAACAAGCCGCACAACATAGCCCGCTTCATGATCTGCTCCTTTGTATCAAAAGCACTAAGACAAGTTTGACCGGGTAACAAGCCCGCGTAGGCTCATTGTCATTTTCCGAGTCATTGTACGTGCGAACCCAACATGGGATTCGTCGAGAGAATAGTCTTGCAGACCTTGCCCGGAACCGCAAGACAAGTCGGTAATATTTGCCTGTCCATCCTTGGCCAAGGATACACGAATATCGGACTAAAATCAAGCCATTGACGAATTCTTGTGCAATCCTGAATAATTATTGCTCATCGGAAGGTGGACGGTTTTAAAATAGGTAAATCGCAAGGCTGGTTTGCACGCCCAAGACTCAGCCCAGTTTGCCGTTCGGTAGTCGGGCGAAGGCAAGGCAATGTGTCCTAACAAAAGCCGAAATTTTCTCTTGCCCTTCCGATGACGCTCCGTTAGACTGGCCGAATGAACCCGATAATGGGTTCGGAATTGGAGTCCTGCGTGTCCTTATTGGTGACGGGTAGCATTGGCATCGACAGTGTGGTTTCGCCGTACGGCTCCGCGGAAAATGTGCTGGGCGGTTCGGCGGTTTATTTTTCATTGGCAGCCCGTCCCTTTGTCCAAGCCCGACTCGTCGGAGTGGTGGGCGATGACTTCCCGACCGATTTTCATCGCCTGCTTGCCGATCGGGGAATCGATCTGCGGGGATTGGAAATGCGCCGCGGCAGTCAGACCTTCCGCTGGACTGGTGAGTACAAGGCGGACATGAACGAGGCGCGAACGGTCGAAGTGGACCTCAATGTACTGGCGGAGCGTGGTCCCAAAGTGCCGCCGGAGTTTGCGGACAGCGCCTTCGTGTTTCTGGCGAACACCCACCCTACGCTGCAGCGCGAATTGCTGGCCCAGTTGCATGCGCCGCGGCTGGTGGTCTGCGACACCATGAATTTGTGGATTACGCAGGAACGGGAATCACTGATTGAAACGCTGCGCAAGGTTGATGGCGTCATTCTGAACGATGGCGAGGTGCGGCAACTTACGGGTATTGCGAACTTGATTTCGGCCGGTGAAAAAGTGCTGGAATTCGGACCGCGCTTTGTAGTCGTGAAAAAAGGCGAATCAGGTGCGCTGCTGCTTACCCGCGAGAATGTGACACCGGTACCCGCTTATCCGACGCGCAAGGTCAGTGATCCCACCGGCGCGGGTGACAGTTTTGCTGGTGGGTTCGTAGGATATCTTGCGGAGCAGAATGCGACTGATGAAGGCGCGCTGCGCCGCGCGCTGGCGCGGGGAACGGTCGCCGCTTCATTCACGATAGAGGATTTTTCGGTTCGGCGCATCGCGGCCGTGACCAAGCGGGAGATTGACGAGCGGGTCAAATCCTTCATCGGCCTGTTGCGGCTGGAGTAGCATTCGAGTTTCGATGATGCGGAGACTTTCTCTTGCGGTTGTTTGTGGCGATCTGGCCGGGCGATCAGCTGCGCAAGAGCCTGCGAGGGTTGCAGGATGATCTGCGGAAACGCTGTCCGGATGTCAGGTGGACGCCAACTGAGCAATTGCACATCACCGTCAAGTTCCTCGGTGGGGTGGAGGATCGGCGCGTGCCGGAAATTGTCGCCGGGCTGGAGAAGGCGGCAGCTTTTTGCAAGCCGTTCGACTTGCGGGTGGTGAACGCCGGTTGCTTTCCGCCGCGCGGGGATGTGCGGATCGTATGGGCCGGCGTGGAGGATGCGGCCGGGCTGGTGGCGGGTTGTGCGGGGGTGGTGGATGGGGCGCTGGCGGTGGTGGGATTTGCGATGGAAGCGCGCGCGTTTTCACCCCATATGACCATAGGTCGCGTGCGTGAAGATCGTTCGTCGGGTCGGCTGCGTGAGATCGTCGAGTCGGCGAAATGGGGTCCTCAGGAGCAGGAAATAGGCGAGATTCGGCTGATGTCTTCCGCGCTGTCGCCGCGCGGATCGGTATATGACACAGTGGCGGCACTTCCCTTGAGATTGTAGACCAACAGATCATAAGAAAGCGGGATAAGGATGAAAGCGACGATGAGCGAAGAAACGAAAGTAAAGCGGGAAGAGGCACTGGGTCGCACGTTGCAGCAAATCGAAAAGGCCTATGGCAAAGGGGCCATTCTGCAGCTCAACCAGATGGCCGCCGATGTGGAGGGGCTTTCGACCGGCGCGTTGTCGCTGGACCTTGCGCTGGGCGGAAAAGGTCTGCCGCGCGGGCGCATCATTGAATTGTTCGGACCGGAATCGTCGGGCAAGACCACCCTCGCCTTGCATGTTGCCGCCGAAGCGCAGAAGGCCGGCGGCGTCGCGGCGATCGTGGACGCGGAGCACGCGCTCAACGCGGTGTGGGCGAAAAAATGCGGTATTAATCTGGAAAAACTGCTGGTCAGTCAGCCCGAATCCGGCGAAGAGGCGCTGGAAATCACGGAGATGCTGGTGCGCAGCGCCGCGGTCGACATTGTCATTGTTGACTCGGTGGCGGCACTGATTCCGCGGGCGGAAATCGAAGGGGACATGGGTGACGCACATGTGGCAGTGCAGGCCCGGTTGATGAGCCAGGCGCTGCGCAAGCTCACCGGCGCGATCAGCAAGAGCAAGACCATTGTGCTGTTCATCAACCAGATCCGCATGAAGATCGGCGTGATGTTCGGCAATCCGGAAACCACGCCCGGCGGCAAGGCGCTGAAGTTCTACGCGTCCGTCCGGTTGGATGTGCGCCGTATTTCGTCCATCAAGGAAGGCGAAACGGTTACCGGCAGCCGCGTTAAGGCCAAGGTGGTGAAGAACAAGGTGGCCGCCCCGTTCCGCGAGGCGGAGTTCGACATCATGTTCGACAGCGGCATCAGCGCGGAAGGGGACTTGATCGATCTCGCATTGGCCGATGACATCATCACCAAGAGCGGTGCGTGGTTCAACTACAAGGAAGTGCGGCTCGGTCAGGGGCGGGAAAACGTCAAGCAATTTTTCAAGGACCACCCCGAATTGTCCAGGGAGATTCGTGACGCGGTCGTGGCCAAGCGGCAGCCGCCGCCCAAGCCGGCGGACGAGAAGTCGACCGACGGTAAGGTGACCGGTGCGGTGAAGTCATCGCCGGCCAGCAGCGTTGCTGCTTCCGCGGGCAAATCCGGCGGCGCAAAGGCCGCGTCGGAACCGGCGGCAGCGAAACGGGCGCGCGCGTAAGCGGACATTTCGCTTAACTGGCGCGGGTGATTATCCGACCAATTCTATATGACGCAATTTGTGCGCGGGGTTCGCGCACCACGGCGTCTCCGTGCGCAGCGCGCGTTGGTATGCCAGCGAGAGCTGAATGGTGCAGTTTGAGAATTCGGCCTGCGGGCTAGTTGAAGGCGGGGATGTCGCGCCGACCCCGGATCGCGCGGCCACCGTCGTGCTCCAGGTCGGTCCGGCGCTGGATGAGACCGGCGGAATGGCCACCGTTTGTCGGCAGGTGGTCGAACCGGAAACCACGGGACCGTTTCGAATCATCCACTTTGCGACGACGCGCGGAACCGAGGGTAAAGAGTCATTCTTCGCGCGAATCTTGCGGCATGTTCAGCATGTGCGCAAGTTGCGCGGATGCATTCGATTGCACCAGGCGCGGGTGGTGCACATCCACACATGCAGCGGCTTTTCGTTTTTCCGATCGGCCATCGATGCGTGGGCAGCACGGCGGGAGGGGTGCCGGGTGGTGCTGCACATCCACGGTGCGGGGTTTGACCGATTCTGCACGGAAGCGTCGGGCATGTCGCGATGGATCATTCGCCAGATATTGGAACGTGCTGATGCGGTGATTGCCCTGTCGCACGGGTGGGCCGAAACGCTGCGTGGCGCTGCGCCGCGGGCAAACTTTGTGGTGGTTGAGAATGCCGTTCCCGATGCGCCGTCACGTGAAACCGCGATTGCGTCACCGACCTGTCACTTTCTGCTTCTCGCGCGGATGGATACCTGGAAGGGTGTGGATGATCTTCTGGCGGCATGCGCAATCCTAAAGGGGCTTCAAACCGACTTTCAGGTGACACTTGCCGGGCCTCCCGGTGAAGGGGATAGCGCTGCGGCGATGGTCGACAGGATTGCCGCCTCCAGGCTAGAGAACTGCGTTCGTTTCGTCGGTCCGGTCCACGGAGATGCCAAGGAGACTCTGTGGCGGCAGACCGACGTGCTGGTTCAGCCCAGCCACCAGGAAGGCATGCCGATGTCCATGTTGGAAGCGCTGATGCGCGGCATTCCCGTGGTGGCCACGCGCGTCGGTGCCATTCCGGAAGTCATCACCGAAGGTCGAGAAGGAATACTCATCGCACCGCGTGCGGTGGATGAGCTGGCGGCGGCGATGCTCAAGATGATGGACGATGCAGCGGCCCGACGCGGGATGGGCGTCATGGCGCGCAAGTTGGCACAGCACAGGTTTTCGCTGGCCCGGTTTGAGCGCGATATGACCAGCCTATACGCCTCCCTTTTGCCGAGACATGCGCAAGTGCAATCCGTCAGCCAGGAATATGCAATGGTCGGTCCTGCCCCATGCGGCGCATGCCCAACCGCCGCCGGTTCCCTCTGATCTGTTTTGGATCTCCCATTTTCCGTCGGAACCAAATCAACAAAGATTGCCTGCGGGTAACAACTTTCCACGCGCGCCACGTGTGCACCTGCGGCGTCGACGCTACAATTCCCGCATTATGGCCAACGAATTCACCATGAACCGACGGGTGCAGTTCGCCGAGACGGATGTCGCGGGCGTGCTGCACTTTTCCAATTATTATCGCATGATGGAGGAAGCGGAGTGTGCCTTATGGCGGTCACTGGGGGTCAACGTCATGCATCCGCATAACGGCGGGCACATGAGCTGGCCGCGCGTGGCCACGCAGTGCGAATATTTTTCACCGGCGCACCTGGATGACGAGTTGTCGCTTTCCATGGTGTTGGTGCACGTGGGGCAGCGCTCGGTGTCGTTTGAATGTGACTTCCGTCGCGGTGAAGAACGAATTGCACTGGGGCGCAGCACGGCCGTCTGCTGTTTCATGAAGGGCGGCGGATTTGAAGCGATGGCGATTCCCGATTTCGTGCGCGCGAAGCTGACACCGCTGCTTACCGAGGGGCATAATAAGAAGTGACAATCGCTTGGCATAGACGATCAGACGCAATGACTGGTTCTAGTGGGCGTCTTACATAGGAAGATATCATGAAACTTTGGCCTTATTTCGTGCTCCTTACAATTCTGACGTGGGGGGCCTATGTGCCCACGATTCACAGAGGGCAGACGGCGCTGGGTAAGGACAGTGCGCTGCGGGCGTTCCTGTTCATCGGGTTCGCGTACTTTCTGGTCTCGGTCGTGGTCATCGTATATGTGTGGATGACTGGTGCGGAGAAGTGGGAGTTCACCGGACGCGGCATGACCATCTCGACGTTTGCGGGAGTGCTGGGGGCGCTCGGCGCGCTGGGCATTGCGTTCGCGCTCAAGCCGGAGTCGGGCGGCAAGCCGCTGTTCGTCGCGCCGCTGGTGTTCGCCGGTGCCCCGATTGTAAATACGTTGGTGGCGATGCTCCTGGACAAGCCGGAAAAGTCGCCCAGTCCGATGTTCTACGTCGGCATCTTGATGGCCGCTGCGGGCGCAGGGTTGGTTCTAAAATACAAACCGGTAGCCGCACCGCACGCGCCGGTGGCCGTTGAGATCAAGAATTCGTGAGGCGGAAACGATCGCAGGTGTTGTACAAGAGGTGCCTGGTTCATGAGAAATAATTCTGTGTATTTCGGCGTCGGACTGTTCGTTCTGCCGATGTTGATTGCCGGCGTCACGTTCGCCGGTGACGCGCCGATCAAATCCTCTCCGGATGCCTGGCCGCTCTTCCGCGGGGATGTGCAGCTTACGGGTGTCTCACCAGCTTCACTGCCGAACAAACTCAATGTGGTTTGGAAATTTACCCGGGAAGAGGCATTCACCGCGGCAGCGGCCATCGTAGACGGCGTGGTGTATGTCGGCTGCGATGATGAATATTTGTATGCGCTCGACTTGAAAGACGGAAAAGAAAGATGGTCGTTCAAGGCGGGCGGGCCGGTACAGTCGGCCCCGACAATCATCGGCGACCTGGTGGTATTTGGCGATGATCCCGGGTCGGTGTTCGCGCTGGATCGTACGACTGGCGCGGAGCGCTGGCGGTTCGCGACAACGGGGCAGGTGATTTCATCGGCGACGCCGGCGGGCGATCGCCTGGTGGTAGGGTCCTACGATGGCACGATTTACTGTTTGAAAATTGCCGATGGCGCGTTGCTGTGGAAAAGGGAAACCGAAAGCAAGATTCACGCGACTCCCGCGATCGCCGGTGACAAGGTGCTGGTGTCGGGGTGTGACGCGCGGCTGCACGTGATCAACCTGGAAGACGGCAGTTCAGTGCGCGAGGTGCAGTTGGGGTCGGTGGCTGGTTCGTCGGCGGTGGTGCGTGGTTCAAAGTGTTTCGTGGGGACTTATGGCAGCGACGTGCGTGGGGTCGATTGGGAAAAAGGGGAGACGCTTTGGAGCTATAAGGACACCGAACGGGAGTTCCCATACCTGGCGTCGGCCGCGCTAGCGGAGGATCGGATCATCATCGGCGGGCGGGATAAGCGTCTGCGGGCGCTGAGCATTGCGGACGGCAAGGAATTGTGGCTCCTGAGTACCAAGGGCCGAATTGATTCGTCGGCGGTGATTGTCGGTGATCGGGCGTTTGTCGGTTCAGGGGATGGCAAGCTGTACGCGGTGCGCATCAGCGATGGCGATGTCGCATGGTCGTTCGAGGCGGGGGAGGGAATATCGGCCTCCCCGGCGGTCGCGGCGGGTCGACTGGTGATCGGGACGCTCGACGGAATTCTCTATTGCTTCGGCGAATAAGTTTCGGAAGGAACGAAATGCGAATGGCGTAGTGCGCATTCGTAGTCCGTTCATTGGGATAACCAGCACATCGAATGACGGGAGTCTAAGGTAATGACCTTCGCAATTTGGACATTGGTGGCCGCGACATTGTTCGGGCAGGTCAAAATCGAAAGCAAAAAGCCGTTAAAACCGGGTCAGGTGCTGACGACCTTTGACTTTGACAAGGACAAAGTTGGCGAGCTGCCGGGCCAATGGCGGAATCGCGGAGCGGTGCTCGGTAAGAAGATTGCCGAATGGCAAGTGGTCGCGGATGACACCGCCCCGAGCCAGCCGAACGCCCTTGCGCTCACCAGGCTGGCCGAAGACCCGACCGGGTACAATCTGGTCTTGATCAAGGAACTGCGGGCCAGGGTGTTCAATTTTACGGTTCGAATCAAGCCGGTGTCCGGCAGGGAAGACCAGGGTGGCGGTATCATCTGGCGGGCCGTGGACGATGAGAATTACTACATGGCCCGGATCAATCCGCTCGAACGCAATTTCCGGGTGTACAAAGTTGTCGACGGGAAGCGAACCCAACTGGGCACAGTTGATGTAGAGACAAACACGGACACCTGGTACACGATGCAGGTGATCTCGCTGGGAAATGGGTTCTTATGCACCCTCGACCGCACCTGGACGATTGAGATCAGCGATACCACGTTTCCGGAGCCGGGTCTGCTGGGACTATGGACCAAGGCGGACGCGATGTCCGTTTTCGATGATGTGGAAATCATCGTGAAGGACAAACCGGCAAAGCCCTGAATATTTTGTGGAACGTCAGGTGCGGCGCACTTTTTGATTACCAATGTGTTTAACTGAACAAGGGTAGGACTATGACAAATCGAGCGTTCTTTGCGGCAATTTCAGTCATGACTGTGCTCGCGTCGGTTTCACAAGCGCAATGGACGCAGTGGGGCGGCCCCAACCGCAATTTCATGGTCGATTCCAAGGGGCTGGCGAATCAAT